>CBFGRJ010000027.1:0-33321 GCA_965651135.1 uncultured Myxococcales bacterium | reverse complement strand
GGGTTAGTCGACTCGAAAGCGACAGGTGTAGCTCACGAAGGTGGCCACTGGGTTGCCCCGCTGGTCTTGAGGTGGTGACCACACGGAACCCAGCACCGTCGAGCGGCAGGCACGGCCGAAGCCGGCGTCCGATTCGCTCACGATATTGGCTTTGCGTACCTGACCGTCCGCGTCGATTCGCAAGCGCACGACGGCCGTACCACTCTTGCCCTGTTGGCGCGCTGCCGGTGGATAGTGGCGCTCGAGGATGGTATCGAGCTTGGGTGGTACCGGTCGCTTGGACAGGTCGGCGATTGGGACGACACTTGGGCCTCGTGCCAGCGGGCGCGCCGCTTCGCTCTTCGGCGTCTGAGCACTCTGTCTGCCTGGGCGCGGGGATCGGAGTGGACCATTCAGCGCGCTGCCGTTGCCGATTCGCGAAGCCCAGCTCGAGCCACCGGCATCGTTGGTCAAGGTGAGCCCGGTCAGATCGGCAACCGGTGGTTCCGAAGGCTCGCTTGGCTGGGGTTCGGCTTTGGGCTCGGGGTCCGCAATCTTCTCGGGCGGTGCGTCGAGTTTCGCTGTAGTGGCCGGCAGGGTGGGCTCTGGGGGAGCTGGAGCCGGCGGAGGGGGCTCGGGAGGCTCGGGAGGCATGACCTCGTTGGGCGGGGGCACCTCGAACTCGACGACGCTTCCGAGCGGAGGCGGAGCCTCCTGTCTGGGTACGGCCGAAAGCGCCGCGAACACGCCCACGTGCGCCGCGACGCTCACCAGCATGCCAAGGTTAGCATACCTGTTCGTCGCTGACATTCACGGCTCCCGCACGGGTTCGAGGTCCGAAGGGTTCACGTTGATGGCGAACTTGCCGATGCCGCTGCGTCGCAATAGATCGATGACGCGCACCACGCTCTTGTGTTGGGCGCTGCCATCGGCCGCAATCATGGCGCGCGCATCGGGGTTTTTTTGGCTGGCCCTGCCAGCCGCGCGCTCGAGCTCACTCTCGCTGACGGGTTCCCCCTCCAGGTACAGCCGCTCGTGCTTGTCTACCGAGATCGTGAGCGGAGCATCGGAGGCCTCGCCGGTTTTTGCATTCGGCAGATCCATGGGGATCGATTTGGAGACGATATAGCTCGCAGTCACCATCAGGATGATGAGCAGGACCAGAACGACGTCCACGAGTGGCGTCACATTGATGCCGGTGATCATGTCTTCTTCGGTGGGTGTGGCTTGGGCCATGGGTATCCTCCACTATCGTCAGTCTGGGTTCGGGGGTTCATTCACCGGGCTCGGGTACGCTGTAGAGGTTGGCAAGCACCTCTCGTCCCAGCGCATTGGCGCGCGATAGTCGAACCTTGATGACGCGCTGAAAGAAGTTGAAGGCCGCGACGGCAGGCAGCGCGACGAGCAGACCGATGGCTGTCGCGATCAAGGCTTCACCGATCTCCGCCATCAGCCCCGAGCTCAAGCGGCCGCTGGATGCATCCAGCTGGTGGAAAGCTCCGATAATCCCGATCACCGTGCCCAGCAGGCCAATGAACGGCGCGTTGTTGCCGAGCGTGCCGAGAAAGGCGAGGCGGCGTTCCATACCGAGCCTCTGGAGCTCGCTTTCTCCGGCCATTCGCTCCTCCGCCTCCTGAGGCGTCCTGGAGCCAATGCCTGCTCGCAGAATGCGCGCTTCGCAGGAAGGTGATTCGTCGAGCCTTTGGCGCGCTTTCTCGGTCTGGCCGCGCGCCAAGAGGACGCGGAGCTCGGTTCTGAGCGCTTCGTGGTTGCCGCGCACACTGAGCAAATAAGCGGCTCGCTCGACGATGACGGCTAGGGCAATCACCGAGAGTGCGACCAGAAGCCAGAGTATCCATTGTGCTCCCAACGCTGCGAATGCTTGAAGTGCTTCGTCGATGGTCATGATGTTTCCTCGTTGTCGTGAAATGTTGTCAGGGTTCGACACACGCGGAGCGCGTGAGCCAAGAAGTGCCGCCACGGTCGTCGCGCACGACGAAATAGAAACTGGCCACGGTGGGTTCGGCGACTTCGCCGGGCGCTTTCCAGGAAACGTCGATGCGAAGGTCGTCGTCTTCGGGTGTTATTCCCGAAAATCTACGTTCGAACACGCCGAGCGTAGCAAGCTGTGAGATCTGCAGTGATTCGCGCTGAACATCGTCGAGCTCGCGCTCGCGGTTTTCACGAGCGCCTTCGGGAAGCGTGAGCGTGACCCGGTGCTTGGAACCGTCAGCTCGTAGCGTCATGAGATCGTCGCTGCCGCACGCGGGCGAATCCGGGGTGCCATCCCAAGGCTCACCGTCGAGCTCGAGGGTAGCGCCCGACACATCGGGGTTGGAGTTGTGCGAGTCGGCTTCAGCGACGAAGACATCGAAGCTCGCGCGCTGCACGACGCCCGCGCCTTTGCAGGTCGACCTGAGAAAATCGTCGGCAATATCGAGGGTTCCCCCATCGCAGAAGACTGCCAGTACGGCCAGGCGCTGGGAGCCCGCCAGCTCGTCCTGGCTGGGCACCTCGAAGGTCAGGCTCGGGGCCGCACTCGAGGGCTCGCCTTGTTCCGCGCTGTCGAATGCTTCATCGCGGCACAGGGGGACCCCGTAGCTGCTATCTTCGGCGATGCAGACGCGCATGCTCCAGATCACGTTGGGTGGAAGTGCCGTAGGGTCGGCCAACAGCCAAGTTGCGGTGGCGGTCTCACCTGGCTCGGGAGTGGCGCGCTCGGGCGCGTCGGCCACCTCGAGCCGTGCTCCCAGCACACGGAGTTCTTCGATGCGCTGAGCTTCTTTGATGGGGTCACCACAGCCGGTGGCCAAAGTGCAGAAAAGTGCCGTCTTGAGTAGCGAGCTCGTCACAGTTCACCTCGAATGCCCAGGTTGGGGAAGATGGGAAGACCGGTCGCAGTTTCCTTCTTCGTGTAGTCGAAGCTGTAGCTGGTGCCTTCGACGTTCTGCGCGTTGTAAGCGTTGAGAAGCTCGAGGTATGCGGTCAAGCTCCAAGCGTCGAAGCTCCACTTCTTTTCGCCGCGCACGTCCAGCTGGTGAAAGAGTGGCATGCGGTCGCTGTTCGTGTCTCCGTAGATGGCCCGATAGAGATCGCTGTTCGCGTCGTACACACCGCCGAGTACCGGAGTTTCAGGATTGCCCGAAACCAGTCTGAAGCGGGCTCCGGCGGACCAGCCCGAGCCGAAATCGTAGTTGTACACGGCCGAAAGGTTGTGAGTTTGGTCGTAGTCGAACAAGCGCCAGTCGCCTGCTCGGTCGCGCCGCTCGCTACGAGAAAGCGTGTAGGCCAGATACCCGAAGTGATCGGTGAGCTTCAGCTCCAGCGATACCTCGGCTCCGTAGATGCGTCCCTCCCCGTCGTTGACGAAGTGCGGTGGCGCGCCGCCTTCGGTGCCTACCACGCGATTGTACAGGTACTTGTAGAACCCCTCGACGCCGACATCGAAGCCACGAGTCACCTGCTGCTCGACTCCGGCGCTCGTATGAACGGCGCGGTATTGCTCGAGCTCGGGATTTCCGAACTGCGGCAGCAGCTGATAATACTCGGGTGGCTGCGAGTACAAGCCAACGCCTCCCTTGAGAGTAGTGGCGCTCGTGACCGAGTAGCGGGTCGAAAACCGTGGATCGACCACCCACGAGCGCGTGCCTCGGTCGTAGTCCGCACGCACTCCGGGGATCAGGAGCCATTCTGGCAGTGGGCGATACGAAAGCTCCGCATAGGCGCCGGGTCGCGCGATGGTGATGGTGTCTTTCACCCTGAAGGTGTCGTAGGTGCCGAGCGGCTGCTCCGCGTCTGGTGAGCCCTCTTCTTGCGGAGGAGGCGGCCCTACGTATTCGCCGCGGATGGTCTGCAGCAGCAGCTCCGCCCCGAAATCGAGGCGCAGGGCATCGCTGGCAAATACCGCCCATTCCGCGCGGCCGTGTAGGTCCACCCCCGTGAACTTCGAATGCAGGTCGCCGATCACCTGACGAGCGTTGATGGGTCCGGCTGCAAGGGCCAAGTCTTGCTGAACGACCGATGACAACCTGCTGGTCAATGCAGCGCCGAGTTTGTGAAACTGAAGTTCTCCCTCGACGCTGTCCTTGAACGCCGGGTCTTCGTCGTTCGGATCGGAAAAGACGAGCTTCAAGCTGTCGTAGCTGCCGTAAGCCTGGAGCTTGAGTTTGTGACGATCGTTCAAATGGTGCACCAACATGGCTTGGTAGTCGTAGTAGACGGGGGCTGCGACGACGTTGTACGCATCGTCAGGCACGAGTTGCTCGAACACGAAGTCGACGTTGCTGCGCCGCGCGGCTAGAGCGATGGCGGTGCGTTCTCCCACTGGTGTTTCCAAGAGCGCGAAGTTGTCGATCAGACTCAGCTCCAGCATGCCGTGGAATCGGTCGGTACGGGGGTCCCGGGTCTTCGCTTCGACCACACCGCCAACGACTCGGCCGTAGCGTGCCGAGAAGTTGCCGGGGTACAGTTCGACGCGCTCGAGCAGGTGAGAGTTGTAGACGCTCGTGAGCCCGCCAAAATGATAGAGCAGCGGAATCGGAGCCCCGTCGAGCGTCACCAAGCTTTCGTAGGGAAGGGCTCCACGGATGATCGGAGGACCGTCGTTCTCGGCGAAGCCCGTGCGCCCGACACCGGGCAACACCTCGACCGCCCGGAGCGCATCGCCGCGTGTGCCGGGGACGCGGGTCAGTTCTTTTTCTTCCAAGCTGCGCCGGGTCGTTTCGCGCGGCGGGGCTTCCACTTCCGCGACGGCTTCGAACATCTCGTCGTCGGGGGTCGAGCTCGAGGCAACCGGCGCGTGAGGCTCGGCTTGGGCAGGGGGAGGAGGCGGTGGCGCCTGCTCTGCAACGGGAGGCGGTGGCGGAGCCACCGTTTCCGGTGGAGGCGGCGGCGTGAACACCAGGCGGTACTGGATCCTCGCGGCAATTGGCTTGCCCTTGTCGAGCGCAGGCTCGAACTCGAAGCTCGTGATGAGGTCGAGCGCCGACGAATCGAAGGGCTCTCCCGCGCCTTCGACGATGCTGGGCTCGGTGACCTGACCTTGCTCGTCGATGGTGACGGCCAAAAGCACGGAAACCGGCTTCGGTTCACCCTGGACGTCCGGATAGGGCACGGCGGGCTCGCGTTTCAACCTTGGTGGCACCAGCTCGGCCTCGCCCGGATGCGGCGCGGAGGTATCGGGTGCCGGCTCTGGATCCGCCGGTGCGTCTTGCTGGCCAGCGGCCAGAGACTGTGAGAGCATGAGCAGCGCAAGAACGCGGGTTGTACCGAGTGGAGTTCGACGCACGTATCGCCTCCTCAGCGAGCAGTAGTCGCGAGCAAAACAACGAGGACCACCGGGGGTGGTCACTGGTTCGTGAAGGGCCGCTGACGGCCTGGGGGGCCGGCATCACCTTCCAACGCTGCTCCGTGCCCGCTGTGGGAGAGCCCGTTCAAAAAAAATTGGGCCTACTTTTTCGGCCTCTCGACCGCACGCCGGCCGTCCGGCGACGCCGGGGTACGAGCATCGGGTGAACCACGCCAAGGCTCGCATCGCCACCGTGATTCGTCACGTGATCTGGGTCGGCGTCACGGCGCACGCCGCCTTCATTCCGCTTTTCGGCTGGCTCGGCCATTCGCTACTCGCCGGCTTCAACGTACTGAGTGTGATGGGCTGGGCGCTCGCAGGATTGGCCAACCGCCGAGGGCGCTCGACTCTGGCGATGTGGCTGTTGACCGTGGAGGTGACGCTTCACGCCGTGCTCGCTACGCGCACCCTCGGTTGGGCCAGCGGGTTTCAGTACTATTTGATACCGCTGATACCCTTCGTGATGTTCAACGAGCGCTTGCGGGCTCGCACGGCGCTGGGTGTGGGAGGCTTGGTGCTGGCCATTTTGGTGACCTTGTACGTCACCGCCCCAGCCGTCGAGCTGGAGGCCAGCTTCAATCGAGCGCTCAACATCATGAACATCGTCGTGCCGATGCTCGCGCTCGCATTGATCGCGTTTCATTTTCGCCTTGCGTCCATGGACGTGGAGCGGAGTGTGGCCGCGCTGGCGGCTACCGATCCGCTTACCGGGCTCGCCAACCGCCGCCATATGAATCAGCGCCTGCGCGAAGAAGAGGCTCGTGCGGCCCGCTCGCGCTCCCCCTTCTGTGTGATCCTGGCGGACATCGACCACTTCAAGCGCATCAACGATACGATGGGGCATGATGCGGGCGATCGAGTGCTTGTGGAGCTCGCGCGCATTTTCGAGCTGACCCTCAGGGCCCAGGACGTCGTGTCTCGCTGGGGAGGTGAGGAGTTCTTGGTCATGCTCCCCCAAACCGAGCTCGCCGCCGCCTGCGACGTAGCCGAAAGGCTCAGGCGTGCCGTGCAAGGCCACCGCTTCGGCTCGGCTGAAGGCGTCGGCCCCGTTACGGTGACGTTGGGCGTGGCCCAATACGAATCCTCCATCGAAGCGTGCCTCAAGAGCGCCGACAACGCGCTCTATTACGGAAAAGCCAACGGGCGCAATCAGGTGGTGGTCGGGCCAGGGCCTTCCGTTCCCGCACGGGCCGCCCGTTGAACGCGGGCGCCGGTGTCAGAGCGTCGACGGAAAGCGCCCACCGGCTACCAACAAGTAGAGCACTCGCAGCGTTGCCTGGAAGTAGGGAACGTCATCGCCTTCTGCCGAGAGCCATTGAGCCATGTAGCCGTCGAACTTCGCTTGGTCCGTCACACCCGTGAGCGCAAAAGACCCGTTGAACGCGCTGTTGTTGTCCAGACCGCCTGGACCCGGAATGCCGCCGTTGTCATCGACCCACTTAGAAACATTTTGCAAGAATGTGGCACTGCGCGCTTCGCCGGACCAAGCGTAGTCCACCGCGACGCGCCAGGGGGTTCGGCACGCGTCGTAGTAGTAGTTCTCGAGCCCTGCTTCGTCACCGTACGGGTGATTGTCCCAATTGGGCACCAAAGGAGAGCTGGTGTGATACGAGGCATACAGCGCATAGGTGCCTTCGAGCAGCTGGTTCCACTGCTCGGCTTGCTCGGGAAACTTGGCGGCGAACACGCGGTAATAGCCGGGCGCGAAATACGACGGATTGATGCGCGTATCGTTGTCGTTGCAGCCGCCCCAGGTATCGCCCGGCAGCAGCACCAACTGGCCATCGCAGGTGTCGGTTTCGTGCTCCAGAATCTTGCCGGCTAGATCTTCGGCGGCGCTGAGATAACCTCCGTCCGGCCAAATGGCGTGGGCTTGAATCAGCGCCATGGCGACGTCGAGCTCGGCGTCGGTGGCGGCGTTGGCGTTGTTGTCTCCCGGCTCGTCGCAGACTCCGGTGGCCCAGTTCATCAACCCGTTCGAGTCCAGGTGGTCGGTGTAGTACTGCCACAGCGCATCGAATAGCGTGCGGTCGTCGAAGTTGGCGGACAGCAGCATCCCGTAGCCAATGCCCTCGGAGACGACCGAGCCTTCCATGACCACGACGGCGCTGCCGTTGTCGCAGTATTCGACGAAGCGATTCCAGCTGTCGTACTCCTCGGCGAGCATGCTGGCCGTGACCTCTGTTGCGATGGCGGCATGCCACTCACCGGGAGGCAACATCGTCGTGCCACCGGTGCCCGTGCTGGCGCTCGACGCCGTGCTCATCCCTCCCGAGCCCGTCGTCGCTCCCACTCCGGTGTTGGCTGCGGATCCCAGCGTGGTGGTCCCATCCGTCGAAGTGCTGCCTCCCGAGCCGCTCGTGGTTCCACCAACGCTCGCCGTCGCGACGGCGTTGCCTGTCACGCTCGTCATCGAGCCAGAAGCGGAGCTCATCGTGCTCGTGGCGTTCGGCCCAGCTGCGTTATCGCAAGGTCCGCTGCCATTGCATGGGCCAGTGTTCGTGTCCGGTTGGCTCGAGCCACACGCCAGCGCGCAGCTTCCGACGATGAAAATGAATCGCATGACGACCCGATCTGACACAGGTTGATGCGAGCTGCAGGCTCAGGTTCAATGGTTAGCGATTTGGCGCAGCAGCGTCCCAACTCGCTGCAAACTTTTCGCGCGACCAAATTGTAGCAGGTGTCCTCCACCCCATGCTTCCAGTGGCGCAGAGAAATGATGCGCCAAGCTGCGGGCGTGACGTGGCGGCGTGATCCGATCGAATTTTCCAGCCAGCACGAGGACCCGATCGGGCGCAATCTGCGAAGGTCGGCTGAGCGGACTCACCAATCGATACACACGCTTGAGCGCCTTTTCGTACACGTGCGCGTTCGCAGCGCCTCGAGGGAAACGGCCTTGCTCTCGGGCAAAGTCGACGAGACACGCCAGGGGGACGACAGGGATCAAGAAGTCCAGCTCCGGCTCCAGCGTTGCGGTGAGCGCGGCGACATACCCGCCGAGGCTCATACCCATGACGCCCACCTGGGCGTGGCCACGCCGACGTAGCCAATGCACCAGATCTCGCAGGTCTCCCACACTTTGCCGAAACCCCTCCAAGTTGAACCCGATATCTGACTGGGGAAACAGCGGCACTGCGCCCGTTGCAGCGCGCACGCCGTGAAACGGTAGCGTGAACAAGGCTACGTCGAAGCCCCAGGCGTCGAGCCGAGCCATGGGCCAGATTCGCTGCTCCACCGCAAACGAGCCTCCCATGTAACCATGCACCAGGATCGCAATGGGGCGTGGGCGCTCTCGGGTGAACAGCCGAACCACCGCCTGGTGGTTGGGCGTGTGGCATTTATAGTCAGCTCCTACCTTTTGGCAGAGCGGCTGGTGTGAGCTCGGCCAGCTCACTGTGGCATGGTCGGCTCGCCCGTTGTGGGTGACGACGGGTTCTATGGCGCATGGCTCGGAGAAATAGTCGCCGAGAGCCAAATGCCCGTAGTCGGCGACCGCACGCTCGGCACGCGACAACAATTGCGCGTCGTCCGCGTGCGCGGTGCCCTGCGCGTGGCGCTGCGCTACTGCAAGAGTCACCGCGCGATCCAATGCCGCCGCCAGGGGTCCTACCAAGGCGGAACGAACGCGCGGACGTCTCGAGCGGAGCACGCCGCTACGATAGCGCGCCCTCCACAGTCCTCAAGCTTCATCACTTCTCGTTGGGGGCAAAAAGGCTTGCGCTTCTTTCAGCGAGCGGCCGGCGAGGGTCAGCGAGAGCTCGACCTCCTCGAGGCTTTCGTCGATGAGCGCGCTCCAGGCGCGGGCCAAATGGCGCTCGAACGCAGCGAAAGGCGACATGAGTTCTGCGAATGCGACAAGCCCGAGTTGCTCGACCAGATTGTCGCGTTGCTCCAAAAATTCCGTGATCTCCCGATACCGATGCGGCGCTTTCGCTGTCATGTCAGCTATCGGTTAGTCGAGC
This sequence comes from uncultured Myxococcales bacterium, assembly GCA_965651135.1. Classification (GTDB taxonomy): domain Bacteria; phylum Myxococcota_A; class Polyangia; order Polyangiales; family Polyangiaceae; genus JAICQQ01. The sequence goes on along the minus strand of CBFGRJ010000027.1, from coordinate 24,033 downwards.
CGCCCGGCTGCGATGGCCCTCAGATGACCTCGACGCAAAAGCTCGTGGTCTCGAGATTCACGCCACCGCGCCAGATTTCGAAACCAGCGAAAATGTTGGTCAAATGGTGCGAATCCTGCACGGTTCCACCGCGCGCTACCGCGTCGCGGATGAAGTCGTTCAGGTCGAAATCCATGGACGAGATCGTCTGCGTCGCCACGTAAGAAATAGCAGGAGTGCCGTTGTTGGTACCGACCCACACGTTCCAGGTGCCTGGCACGTTGGCAACCGTGGACGAGGGCGCGACGTTGCTTCCGAGCGGCTGCGCATCGAAGGGTTTGTGGTACCAGACCATCAAAAAGGCGCCCGAAGGGTGGGAGGACCCTGGCTCGCCGCCGGGGTTGACGCTGAACCAGACGTCGTAGGCAGCATTGTACGAGTTGCCTTGGCGGTCAGCGAGTGTGCCGCCGTCGTCCCATACCCACTTGGTCGGAATCGCGCTGATGGCGCTCACCGGCTTTGGCAAGTTGCTGCCGTCGGTCGAATTGTTGGCGTTGGCGCCGATGAAAATCGAGGGGTACCCGACTGGAGCGCCGTTGGTGGGAACCTGGGCCTGCTGCACGATCATCTTGAAGAAGTGATCGCCGCCATAGCTCATGGTCTGTGGCGCGGTAGAGTTCCATTCATTGACTTGAATGAAATATTCGAGGCCGTCGACGCTGACCTTGACCTTGCCGAACTGACCCTGCAATTGCCCTGTCGAGGAGAGGACCCCGGGCGTGCATCCACGATTCGTCGTGTGAGTGACCCCACCGCCCGTGGCGCCGCCGGTCGTGCCGCCGGACGTCGTGTTGCCACCGGAGGTCGTATTCCCGGCGCTCGTATTGACGGTGCCGCCCTGTGCAACCGCGCCCGTGGTGCCGCTGGTGGCTCCCGGTGAAGATTCCCCCGAATCGCAGGCGGTGGTGAATGTGACGAGTAGCGTGGCCAGGTGTCGACAACTGGTTTTGTTCATGGGCGCGTGAGATTCTTTCAAGCGTGTAAGCAGGGGCGCTAGCCGGCGGTTGACCGGTGGCGATACTTTCGTCGGGCTAGCATGATGCGGCAGGCCAGGAAATGCCAGGCGCGTCGGTTGACACTGGATTACTCTCATGGGCGCGTGATAGCTCGACCGGTGTAGGTGACGAGCCCTAGGTCGGGGTCTACGGCAATCCAAGGAATTCGATGCACGCCAGAGAGTCTAGCCGCAAAGAAGAGATGTGGTCCGTCAGCAGTTTACTCAGCTGGGCGACCGCCGATCTCAAAAAGAGAGGTGACGAATCGGCGCGCCTCGATGCGGAGCTCATGCTGGGCATGACGCTCGGACTCGATCGTGTCCAGCTCATCTTGCAACACGAGCGGCCGCTCAGCGCGCAAGAGCTGCAGCACTTCAAGCAGCTGTTCGTGCGGCGGCGCAACGGTGAACCCATGGCCTACATTCTCGGCCACCGGGAGTTTTATGGGTTCGACCTGCGTGTGGATTCTCGCGTGCTCATACCCCGGCCCGACACCGAAACGCTGGTCGAGGTGGCGTTGGAACGGACGCGCTCGCGCGAAATGTATGGCCGCGCGCTCGATCTGTGTACGGGTTCCGGCTGCGTCGCGCTAGCGCTGGGGCTCACGCGTCGCACTTGGCGCGTCACGGGTGTAGACCTCTCAAAAGAGGCGTTATGCGTGGCACGAGAAAACGCGCTCCGACTCGGTGCCGCTCACAACGTGCACTTCGTGCAGGGAGATTTGTTCGCATCGCTCGCGCCACAGGCGCGCTATGAGCTGATCGTGGCCAATCCGCCCTACATTCCGAGCGCTGATATCGCCACTCTCGCGCGCGACATTCGCGACTTCGAACCGCACCTGGCGCTCGACGGTGGTCCCGACGGCTGCGCGCTGCTGCGCCGGCTGGTCGACGGGGCGAGACGCCACCTGGTGGCGGGAGGGGTTTTTGCCTGCGAGGTAGGCGCCGGTCAAAGTCACGATGTTCAGGCGCTGTTGGAGCACGCGGGATTCGAACAGATCGAGCGCGCGCAGGACTACGGCGGCCACGAGCGCGTGGTCAGCGGCATCGCGCCCTGAGGTCATCGTTCATTTTGTAGGAAACCGGGATGCGCCGGTGACCGAGCCGTGGTCATGCATTCTGGAGCGTTGACCAAGGGTGAAGCAGCACGCACCTGGCCCAGTGGGGGACCCAGTGGGAGGGCCAGCGGGGCCTCGCACGCTGCCCGAGGGGGGCGCTTCGAGCCGCCACCACGCACCCGCACACCGATGACTCGCGAGCAAGCGTCGCGCTGTCTCGCGCAGGCTTGGAGCGAGCGCTTCGGTAGCAAGGCCAGCGCCCCGACCGTCGCGGTGCTGACGGCGCATTGGGCACTCGAAACCGGTAGGGGAGCCCACATGCACGGCCACAACTTCGGTGGCATCAAGGCGAATGCAGCGGACGTCGATGCCATCCGTCTGCCGACGCTGGAAGGGGCCGGGGCACAGGTGCGCCGAATTCACGCGCGGTTCAAAGCCTATGCGACTCCGCTCGATGGAGCGCGCGGCTACATTGAAACGCTGGCTCAGCGCTACCCGCAGGCACTAGCTGCCGCCGCCGCTGGAAACGCGTCAGCGTTTGCGGAAGCTCTGGCGCGTGGTCGGTACTTCACGGCGGACCCCACGGCTTATCGAAGTGCCCTGGTGTCGCTGACCCACGAATACACCTCGGGCAGGACCACCCATCTCACCGTTACAGCGCCGGACTTCTTGGTGAAAGGCGTGGTGCGCGCCTTTCACCTGGCCATCGAACGACGGGGCTGAACCGCAGCCCGCGCGCCGGCAAAAAACTGGGCCCAGCGGCGGGAACTATGTCACCGCGAAACCATGGCTGGCAGAAACTGGTACCTCGCGGGCTCCGCAGGGCTCTTGGCGCTCAGCCTGGCCTGCACGTCGTCCAATGACACCGATCCGAGCGCTTCCAAACAAAGCAGTGACGCTTTTCCGGTGGTCGGACCCATTCCCAAAGACAATCCCAAGCTCGGATCCATAGCGGACAGGACGCCCGTGCTGGAAAAACCAGAGGGCAATGCTCGCCGCTTGGGCTACCTCCACGCGGGGGCGAGAGTGGCTCGCGCCAAGGAGCCCTATCCCGGCGACGGTTGCGACGAAGACTGGTATCCGGTGCGCCCCAAGGGCTTCGTCTGCATCGGGGCCTCGGCGTCACTCGATATGAACCACCCCACGCTCAGCGCCATGGCGCTGGCACCGGAATTGAACCAACCCCTTCCGTACACCTATGCGCGAACCACCAAGGAAACCCCGCTGTTCGAACAAGACAAGCAGAACGAAAATCGGGTCAAGCGCGTGGGCAAGCTCAGACCGAGCTCGGTACTGGCGGTCGTTGGCTCCTGGCATGCCAAAGACGAAGAGGGCGAAGAACACCGCCTCGGCTTGTTGCCCAACGGCTTGTTCGTTCGCGCGCGAGATCTGAAAGCCGAAAGCGGGAGTGACTTCGAAGGCATGGTGATTGACAAGCAGCACCAGCTGCCCGTTGCCTTCGTGGTCAAACGTGGCGTGAACTACTTCAAGCTCGAGGAAAACAAGCCACAGAAGGCCGGTGAACTGGAGTTCCACGAACGCATCAGTCTGACTGGGCGCTTCCGCACCATCGACAAGCTGCGCTACTGGGCAACCAGCGATGACCGCTGGGTGCGGCACAAAGATGTCACTGTAGTGCGGCGTTTGCACGAATACCCCGAATTCGCAAACGGCCAACAAAAGTGGATGGACGTCAGCGTCATTACCGGGACGCTGGTGCTGTACGAAGGTAAGGAGCCGGTCTTCGCAACCCTGGTTAGTGTTGGTCGCGACCGTTTGGGCGATCCAAAGACGACGGCCTCTACCGAGCGAGGGGTGTTCGAGGTCACCGAGAAACACATTACCGATCGCGGTGCGGACCCGAAGGCAGCCACGCCGCGCTACGAGGTGTACGACATTCCCTGGTCGCTGACGCTGTCTTCGGGAGCCAAGCTTCACGCCGCGCTTTGGCACGACCGTTTCGGGATCGAGTATACCGAAGGCGCGCTGCACGTCTCTCCGCGGGACGGAGCGCGTATTTTTGGATGGGCGACTCCCGAATTGCCCGAGGGCTGGCACGGCGTGAGCGCTGCCGGCGACAAGACGCTGGTGCGAATTCGCAAGTGAATCGACGGGCTGGGGCGTCAGCGAAGCGAGCGCAAGATCTGAACGGTCGCCGGCGAGCGATTCAAGGTGTAGAAATGAATTCCGGGCGCGCCCGCCGCGATGAGCTCACGGCACTGCGCCGTTGCGTGTTCGACGCCGATCGCTTGAACGGCTTCGGCGTCGTCGCCCGCTCGCTCCAGCTTGTCGAGGAGCTGGCGGGGAATCTTCGAACCGCAGAGCTTCGTGAAGCGAATGATCTGGTTCAAGTTGGTGATGGGCATGATGCCCGCTATGATGGGCAACTCGATTCCATGACTGCGCGCGCGCTCCACGAACGCGAAGTAGTCTTCGTTATCGAAAAAAAGCTGCGTGATCAGGAAATCGACTCCCGCATCCACTTTTCGCTTCAGGTTCTGAAGGTCCTGCTCGGCACTTTCGGCTTCGACGTGAACTTCCGGATAGCAAGCGCCGGCCAGGCAGAACGAGTAGCGCGACCGAATGAACTGCACCAATTCCGAAGCGTAGGCGAAGCCACCTTCGGTCTTGACGAACTTGTCTTGTCCCTTGGGTGGGTCCCCGCGCAAGGGCAGCACGTTATCGATGCCATCTCTCTCGAGCTGGTCCAAGACCTGCTCGAGCTCGCTTCGTGTGGCGCCGACACAGGTGAGATGAGCCATCGCCTCCAGCCCGACCTCCCGCTTGATGCGCGACACGAGGTCGACCGTGAGGCGCCTGGTGCTGCCTCCGGCACCATAGGTCACCGACACGTAGGTGGGCTGGTAGACTTTGAGCTCGGCGATGGTCGCGAAAAGGCGCTCCACACCCTCTTGGTTTTTGGGAGGGAAGAATTCGAAAGAAAACGTCGGGGTTTCGGCGTGGAGCTTGTCGATGATTCGCATGGAGCTACGGCGTCAACGGGGTCACACACCCTAGCAAACGGCCAGCGTGCTTGCCAAGCGCGGAGCGCCGCGACACGCTCGGTGAACTCAGAGAAGTCATGCATATTCATATCGTAGGGGTTGCTGGATCGGGAATGGGGTCGCTCGCTGGCTTGCTCTGCGAGCTCGGACACCGAGTGACTGGCAGTGATGAGCGATTCGACCCACCGATGGGGCCCGCGTTGGTCGAGTGGGGCATTCAGACCAAGCTCGGATTCTCTCCAGAGAACCTGCGCGACAAGCCGGATCTCGTGGTGGTGGGCAACGTCTGCCGAAAAGAAAATCCGGAGGTGCAGGCCGCGCTCGCCATGGGCTTACCGCTGACGCATATTGCCGGCGCGCTACAGCGATTCGTATTCGAGGGAACCAGCCCACTCGTGGTCGCGGGAACGCACGGCAAGACGACCACGAGTGCGCTTTGCGCCGTGTTGCTGGAGCGAGCGGGGTTCGAGCCAGGTTTTCTCATCGGAGGAATCCCGAAGGACTTGCCCAGGAGTTTTCGCAGGCCCAGCTCTCGAGCCAGGCGCAGCCTCGAGCAGTTCAAACACGTGTCGCGCAACCCGCCCTTCGTCATAGAAGGGGACGAATACGACACGGCATACTTCGAGAAGACACCGAAGTTTCTCCACTATCAGGCAGAAGTAGCCATCTTGACTTCGATAGAATACGACCACGTCGATATCTACCCGAGCTTCGAAGCCTACCTGGCTCAGTTTCGACAGTTCGTCGCACAGCTGCCGGAAACAGGCCTCATCGTGGCGAATGCTGCGGATGCCAGAGTGGTCGAAGTGGTCGAGCAAGCGGCGCGTTGCCAAGTCAGCTACTACGCATTGGGGGGAGAAGACACGCATGGCGTGCCTCCACACTGGCTTTTGGCTGCCGCGGAAGTCAAAGGCAGCGGCACGAGCTTCGATTTGTTCGCGGGCGGTGTGGCGTGTGGTCGGTTCGCGGTGTCGCTGTCGGGCGAGCACAATCTCGCCAACGCCGTGGCTGCGATTGCTGCCTGTGCTCAAGGCTACGGCGTTCCTCTGGCTTCGCTGGCGCGGTCCCTGGCGGAGTTTTCTGGGGTGAAGCGCCGGCAAGAAGTGCTCGGAGCGCCCGGCAACGTCACCGTCTACGACGACTTCGCGCACCATCCCACGGCGGTGGAAAAAACGCTCCGGGGGTTGAAGCGGCGTCACCCGCTAGGCAAGCTGTTCGTTTTGTTCGAGCCGCGAAGCGCGACAGCCTGCCGCCGCTTGCATCAGCACGACTATGTGCGGGGGTTTCAGCCAGCTGACGCGATCTTGCTGGCCCCTGTGGCACGCCAGGGCCTGGCAGCAGAAGAGCGGCTCGACACACACCGGCTCGCGGACGACTTGCGGGCTACTGGCAAGCTCGCCAAGGCGTTCGACGCCATCGAACCGATGGTCGATTGGGTGAAGCAGCGCGCCAGGCCGGGCGATGTGGTCGCCGTGCTTTCGAATGGGGCGTTCGGCGGCGTGCATCAAAAACTGCTTCAGGCGCTGGAGCCGAGTGCCAACCCGCCAACGCGTAGTCCAACCCCGTGAAAAGCGATCTGCCAGTAGTTTTTCTGCCCGCACTCGTCGAGAACGCGCTAGTAAGAAGGGCGTGACTTGTCCTTGTGGTAAGGGTGAGAGCCTGGCCGCTTGCTGTGGCCCGTATCTCGAAAAACGCGCAGTTCCAGACACCGCAGAAGCATTGATGCGGTCTCGCTACACCGCTTTCGTGGTGGGCGACATCGACTACATCCTCGACACGCACGATCCCGAGACCGTGCATCAAGTCGAGCGTTCCAGCACGGAGACTTGGTCCAAACAGTCCGAATGGCTCGGGCTTTCGATCTTGGAGACCGCATTGGGTGGTCCCAGCGATTACACGGGGACGGTCGAGTTCATTGCCAAGTACAAGATCCGCGGGACGACGATCAATCATCGAGAAGTCGCGCAATTTCGCAAACACAATGGGCGCTGGCTTTTCGTCGACGGCAAAGAGGTTGCGGGTCCGCCCGTAGTCCGAGAGGCGCCCCGCGTCGGCCGCAACGATCCGTGTCCCTGCGGCAGCGGCAAAAAATACAAGAAGTGCTGCGGTAAGGCGGCGTGACCACGTCGACCAGCTACGCAGACCTCGCGCGGCTTGCCTTGGAGGTAGCCACCGAAGCTGGTGAAATCGCCCGAGAAGGCTTTCGCACCAGACCCCGCGCCACGGAGAAAGGCCTGCACGACCTAGTCACGGAGTTCGACCTACGCAGCGAAGAGCACATCCGGTCTCGGCTGTCCGCGGCGACCCCGGACATGGCATTGGTTTTGGAGGAAGGCGGCGGTGCCGCAAGCGCCACGAGCACCTGGTATTGTGATCCGCTCGACGGGACCACGAATTTCGTCCATGGCCATCCATTTTGGTCGGTCAGCATCGGTGTGCTCGAGCTTGGCGTGCCCGTGGTGGGGGCTGTCGTGGCTCCTTGCTTGGGCTTGTGGTGGACGGGCTATCGCGGTGGCTCAGCGACGCGAGGTCGACTTGGAGAGGCGCACGGTGAACGGTGTCGTGTGAGTCAAACCCGAAACCTCGACGATGCGCTGTTGGCAACGGGGTTTCCGCCCAATCGCCAGAGGGAACCCGACAACAACCTGGCCACGTTCGTCGATGTCATGCACTACGTGCGCGGCATTCGGCGCTGCGGATCGGCCGCTGTGGACCTGTGCTTCGTCGGTGACGGCACCTACGATGGCTACTGGGAGCGTCGCCTCAACGCCTGGGATCTCACGGCTGGCGCGGCAGTCGTGTCGAGCGCCGGTGGGCGCCTGAGCTCACTCAGCGGTGGCCCGGCTGATCTCACCCAGGGCGATTTGCTGGCCAGTAACGGGCTCATACACGATGCCATGGTCGATCTACTGCGTCTCCACGCATGAGAGCCTGTAGCGGGCTCGAGGTCGACGAGGGCGTCCCAAGAGCCAAATGCGGAGGCCTCGTTCGCTCGTGGTCCGGTGTAGGATATCTTCGTACTGCCCGCCGGACTGGTGTGGGGCGATGCTCTGAGGGATGATAGGTCACAATGGGTTCAGGCGATCATTCCGCCCCGGTCAAAGTTCCGCGCCCGCAGGTTCCAAGACCAGGTGACGGGGCACGCGGCTCGCGTGAAGGAGAGCAAGGGGCGGGGGTCCCGAAGCTCCAGGCGCGAGCCACGCTTCCGATCGGTGGCGCCCCCTCCAAGCCGGATCGGGAGCCCGGTACCCCGAAGGCTGCCAAGCCCAAGCCAAGCCCGAACCCCAGGCAAACTCCTGCGCCGCGCAGTCAAATGGCAACACTCGTCGGCGGCCTGGAAGGTCCGGCGAAGAGTGTCTAGCCAGCGGCTCCAGACTCCAAACGCAATCTCAAGCCGGTGCCGCTGACCAGGCAGCGCCCGGAAAAGCGAGTGACAGCGCCTGATCCGGCGGTGCTGCTCGTAGGTGCTGACGAGAAGTTCTTGCCGGCTATCGAAAAGGCGCTGGCTCGGCACAGGGTATTCGTCGAAACCACCGACTTGGCCACGGTCGTAGACACGGTCGTCGCTGCCGCGCCCGACCTCGTGATGTTGATGGGCGACGCGGCCAACGATTGCGGCAACGAAGTCCTTCGCAAGCTTGCGGAATCACCGCAGAGCGCGGTGGTCCCCGTGGTGATTTTGGACGACGACACCGTGCTCGATGCCCGATTGCGAGCGTTCAGGCACGGCGCCGCAGCAGTCATCCCGCGCTCGGCGAGCGTGGATGCCATCGCCGATCAAGTGGCAAAACTCGCGCGTGAGATACCCGAGCGTCATGGTTCGGCGTTGGGCGAAGTGGGTGACACCACCCTGCAAGAATTCGTCGAGACGCTCTCCAAGCAGCTCAGGTCGGGCATCTTGTCCGTCAGCGCCGGTGAAGGCAGCGACGCCGAAGCCGTGCGGCTCGTGCTGGGTCAGGGGCGCCCGCTCGCAGATCTGATCGACGACTTCGTGAAGCGCGCGCGCAAGCACGTGCTGGCAGCCGAGCCGCTGCGCTATGAATTCGACGAACACGTCAGCGGCACGGTTCAGGTGCTCGGAGCCGCAAAGCCGGACCAGCCAGCGGACACGGGGGATCTGAGCGACGTGCGGATCGCTCTGGCCGACTCGGACGCGGCGAGGGCAGACAACATCGCTCAAGAACTGCGGTCGCTGGGCGCGACCGTGATCGTTACGGATTTGAACCCCAGCGAAGTGCGCTTTGCGCGTATGCGTCAGGTCGACCCCACGATCTTGTTGATCGGCGAGGCGCACGTGCAAGGTGAGGGGTATGACCTAGTGCGTCGCATGCGCAACGACACGCGCCTGCGGTGGGCCTCTCTGTTGGTCGTGCGTTGGGAGGAGCTTTGGGCCGAAACGGATGCCGCGCCCAAGGCAGCCGTTCAGCGCCTCGCCGGAACGTTGGCCGCGCTGTCCGAACCCGAGAACAGCATTCGCCAGCGCGCCCAAGAAGTACACGGGTTCGATACTCGTCTAGAAATCACGGGTCCGGCACGCTGCTTACGCGCGCTGACCGCGGCCGGCAGCTCGATTCGCGTGACCGTGAACAACGGGCGCCTCAGCGTTCAGGTCGATCTTGCGAACAAACTGGTGGTGGGAGCGACGGCTACACGTCTCGAGCCCGTCGAGCACTTCGAAGGCGCGACGGCGCTCTCGGCTTTCTTACAACTGAGCTCCGGTCGTGTCAGCGTGGAACCCGTGCAAAATCCGGCCACGGCCAACATGATGACCACCGTCGACGTGGCGCTCAACATGGCCGATGCAGAGCCTCCGCCGATCGCTCCGTCGATGCCCGCGGGAGCCCCGGAAATGGCCCCAGCCTCCGTACGGCCGGCGCCCGTAGTCCCGCTGACGAACCTGGAACCGCCGGAGACAGGCATGGCCTTGCCGCCTTCGGCAGCTTCGCCGATGTCGAACGCGGGCGGCAACGCGTCGAACCTTGGACTAGCCGAGCCGTTGGCTCCCGCGGCTGCTGCGCAGGGCGCCGTGGCGGCGCCATCTCAGCGAGGCATCAGCCCGATGACAGCTGCCTTGCTCGTTGGCCTGGCTATCATGCAAGGGTTGCTCGTGGTGGTCCTCTGGCGTGTCTTCACCAACGACGAAGGCAGCGCTGCGGCCAAACCGCCCGAGGCCGCAAAGGGAGCACAGGCCGCCCAGGCCCGTCCCGAGAACGCCGCGCAGCCGGAGGCAGCCAAGGCTCGAGCAGCCGCCACGGCGACGGCTTCGGCGCGGTCGCCAGCGCCGGAACGTTCTCCCGTGGCAGCGGCCTCGGCCTCGACGGCCGTGGATCTCCCCACCCTGGATGGCAGTGGCAACGCTGCGCCCACGTGCGATGAGCTGTGGGCCGACAAACCACCGCGTCAGGGGCAATACCCCGGCGCGGCGTATGCCCAGGCGCGCGACGCCAACAAATGGATCACGCGTGGCGACGTGGATCGGGCGCAGCACGCCTATTGCTTGGCAGTGCGCTGGGATCGAGACAACGTCGGCTATTTGGTGAGCATGGCACACTTGCTCTTGCTCCGGCGCGACGGAAAGCAGGCGGTACCGTTGCTCGAGCGTGCGCTCGAGCTCGACGCTGGTAACACGCGAGCCAAGGGGCTGTTGGGCGACGCGTTGGCGAGGATAGGCGAATACGAGCGAGCCAAGGAGCAATGGTTGGTGGCCGCGGGGCATGCAGCTGGGCAGACCGATGCGCTGGCGAGCCTGGCCAAACGCGATCTGCGGCGCGGGCAGCAGCACCTCAAGCGTCACGAATGGGTTCACGCGGAGCGGATGCTGCGCCGTGCGATCGTCATGAGCCCCAAGAGCATCGAAGCGGCCGTAGGGCTGAGCCGCAGCCTGACGGCACAACAGGACCCCAAGCCCGCCATGATTTGGGCAAAGTATGCGGTTGCACTCGATCCGCGCAATGCCCAGGCGCGGATCGAGCTGGGTGATGCGCTGGCAAAAATGGGTGATCGCGAGGGCGCCAAAATCGAATGGCAAGAAGCTCAGCTTTTGGATCCCTCCGAGCAAGCTGCGCGCCAACGACTGAGCGCTCAGTAGCATCACTCGGGCCGTCGGTGTAAATAGTCCTGCATGAAAGGCACTTTGTTCGAGCAGCTCGGCGGCGAGCCCGTGCTCAGAGCCATCATCGATCGTTTCGTGGATCGAGTTTGTGCCGACACGATGATCGGGTTCTTCTTCGCGAGAGTGAAGAAACCTCGGCTGAAACAAATGGAGTACGAGTTCGCCGCCCAGCATCTGGGCGCTGACATCGCCTATTCGGGTAGACCTCTCGCCCAAGCTCACGAAAAGCACGCGATCATGGGAGGACAGTTCCGTAGGCGCCTGACACTGCTCAAACAAACGCTGGAAGAGTTCAACGTCCCTCAGCCGATCATCGATCATTGGGTGAATCACACCCTGAGCCTCGAAGCGCAGATCACGCCGGATCAGGGTGGCGAATGCAATCCGAACCCGTGCTCCAAGTGACGCGCCGGACGCCAGGCAGGGTGCCGCATGGCTGTTGGGTGGCGCTGCTGATGCTCGGCTGCCACACGGCCGGCTCGGACTGGATGAACCAACCCCTGCCAGGTTCCGACGATCCGTGGGCCGCGGTGCCGGCTCATCCATCGAAACGTCAAAGCCGATTCGAGCAGCCGGCGGACTCGCGTGGGCGGCAGCCGGCTGCCGCGTTCAGGCCGGCTCAGGAGCAAGGGCAAGTCCTCGGCACCTTTCGCAATACGTACTACGACTTCCCGAGCGAGTCGGACTATGGCGGCAATGCCGTTGCTTTGATGGATCGAAACTGCAAGCCGATCAAGCAGGTGCCCCTCGAGTTTCACGATACTGTGTGCGTGCAGGGTAGTGGCATTCTAACTACCGGGATCACGGTGAGCTTTGCCAAGCGCGACTGTGAATGCGCCCGCACCTGCCCGCGCACGGAGCAGAAGATTTGCTTCGACGCGTTGAGCAGCAGCGACTTCCCCTGGGGTCGAGGTGCCTTGGGGCAAGCGATCACCCCGCTAGTTACGGTCGCGGTAGACGACAGCGTCATACCCATGCAAGAGGTGCTGTACATTCCCGAGTTCGATGGGCTGCCGCGGAGCGAGGCGCAAGACTCGTTCCACGACGGCTGCTTCATCGCTCAGGACCGAGGGCTCAAGGTCAAAGGTCAACATATCGACGTGTTCACCGGGCGTCGTGCCATCACCGAGCTGTGGAATCGCCTGGTCCCCAGCAATCAAGGGGTCACCGTGGTGCGTCAAGCGCCACGCTGCGAGACGCTGCGGCGAGCCGCACGTTAGGGGCCGAAGCGACTGGGAGACAAACGGTGCCGAACGACTACGTGCTGTGTACGCCGATGCGAAATGAGCTGAGCCTGCTCCCCCAGTTGGTAGAGAGCGTAGAACGCCAGCAAGTGCGCCCGGCACTCTGGTTGATCGTGGACGACCATAGTACCGATGGCAGCCGAGAGTGGTTCGAAGCGCGAGCCGAGCAGTTGGGCTGGGTGATCGTCCTGACGGCGCCCGAGGATCCAGACGAGTACCTAGGAGGCCACATTGCCCGCATCAAAAGCTGGGGACTCGAACAGGCGGTCGAGCGAGCAACGGAGCGAGGTGTTAGGGTAGAGTTTTGCGGGATCCTCGATGCGGACGTGCTGCTGCCGGTCGATCACTACGCCAGGCTCCTGGCTCGGTTTGCCAGCGATCCCAAGTTGGGCGTCGCCTCCAGCGTGTTGAAGGTGCCGGGTTCCGAGCGCGTCGAACGATGGCAGCGCAGCGATCGTCCGCGAGGGCCTACGCAGCTATTTCGAAGGAATTGTTGGGAGGCGATCGGTGGGCTTCCCACTTATCAGGGGTACGACGCAATTGCGAACCTCAAGGCCAAGAATCGCGGCTTTCACACACTGTTGATGGCCGATCTAGTGGCCACGCATCGGCGGGAGACAAGCACTCGCGAAGGCCACGTGCGAGGGTTTCATCGCCGCGGCAGCTACGCGTACTATTTGCACCTCCACCCGGCGTTGGTGCTTGCCCGCGGGCTTGCGTATTGTCTGGATGCGCCGCACTCGAAGGGTATCGCGTTTCTTCGTGGTTGGTGCAGCGCGGCGCTGAAGCGCAGCGCCCGCTGTCCCGATCCCGAAGTCGCTCACCATTTTCGCCACGATCGCATCTGGGAAGTCATGGATGCGACGCTTGGTCGTGGGATCCGCTTCGTGCGCTAGTCGTCTGCCTCGACACACGGATCCGCGCCGGCGGCGTGGCTGCAATGGGGCACGACGCTCTGCGTGGCGGCCCCAACGTGCCATAGGCGGCATTGGACATCACCGCCTGAATCGAGCGAGTTGTCGAAGGTTTCTTGGTCATCCAGAGCGTTGCAGTCCTCCATGCACGCCGTCTTCGAGGCCCACTCGTCCGTGCAGAACTCCAGCATGGCGTTGCACAAAGCGTCGCAGTTGGCGCCACATTTCCCGCTGGTGCCTAGTCCCGCGAAGGGGCAATGGTTTTCCGGCTCTCCCGTGCTGTCCGCTGCAATCGCCTGCCCCAAGCGGCAATGCACGGTGTCGACCCCCGTGTCGCCGGGCTTCCCGGGTTCCATGGCGCCGCAGAGCGCCAGGCAGATGCCGCGACTCATGTAGACTCCGAGCTCTCCCGTGCAGTTGGCTTGGACCGTATCGCAATAGGTCTCGCACAGGTCACCGTCTTGTGGGGCGCCCCCGGCACCGCCGCTGCCTTCGCCTTGGATCAGCTCGGCGTCTTCGATACCCAAGAGCGCACTGCAACCCATGGGCGCCACCAACGCCAGCATGAATCGCAGTAGGGCTGCCGAATAGCGGGTCACCAGCTGCCCTCCAAACCGAGTTGACCACCGACAGGCGACAAGCTCGAGGTCCAGCGCAGCGCCGGCCTCGCCTCGGCGGTCTCCGAGTCAGAACTGGTGAAATAGAGCACGCCTCCCGCCACCAGGAGTGCTCCACCCAATCCGAACGCGATGGTAGACGCGGTGGCCGCGCTCTTGGCGTCGTCCCGCAGGTCGACACCCTCCGCGAAGCACCGGTTCTTCGAGATGCAGTGGTCCTCGGATTTGTCGTTCTTGCTCTTGGCGCGTAAACCAAAGTAGGCCCCCACTCCGGCTCCGACTACTCCCGCGATCCCCAGCGCGAGGCCCACGGTCTTGAAGGCGTCGTCGCTGCCGGTGCTGCCGGAATCCATGGACAGCGACGCTTCGGCGGAGCCTGAACCGCCGTCTTGCAGCGCCGTCGTGGTTTCGGTCGGCGTGTCCGCGGCTTGCTCCATGCGTTGAAGCTCCGGAATATCGATCGCCGTTTCGCTGGGCCCCTGAACGACTTGAGCGGTCAGCTGCCACGACTTGTAGCCAGGCGCCGACACCTCGAAGTCGACCTCGCCGGGATCGACGGGGATGAGTGTACCCCATTGGGCCTTCGCTACGGCTTGGCCATTCATCTTCACCTGCAGGCCCTCGATTTGCATGGTGCTTTCGGGGCCGCGAATGACCAACTTGGCCAGATTTGGCTCGAGCGCGTCGGCTCGAGCTCGCGCCACCTTCTCTCTCTCCTCGTCACCCTGCATGCGTGCCACGGCGGCCGCTTCCCGGAAGGTGGCCCAGGCGCTGGCGGTCCTGCCGGTCTTCTCGTAGCAGTCGCTGAGCAGCATCAGCGTGCCCAGCCCGGCGTCGAGATTCTGACTCGCTTCCAGTTTGGAGCACGCTTCTCCATACTGGTGCTTTTGCATGAGGGTACGCCCTTCTTCGAAGAGCGCCTCCGCTGCGGCCTTGTTGCCCGCCGTGCTCTGCGCCGCCGCAGGCCATACGAAGACCAGCGCAGCCATGAACAAACAGCCCTGCGCGACCTGTACGAGGCTCATGCTGCGGACATTAATACAGATGCGCCCCCGGGAACCAGCCGCCCGCAGGTCATGCCGCGCCTTTCGTTGGTCGACTGACTGGCCGCGAGCGCCCAGGCCGCCCTTCTGATGGCCGGAGCGCCATTTGTCTCGGTTGGGCCTACAGCTCGCCTCGGGGCGCTATCAGACGAAACGACGAATGATCGAGAGCGCCAGAAGCAGCACCAGCGGTGAAAAGTCGAGGCCCATGAACGTCGGCAAGACGGCTCGAATGGGCTTGAGCACCGGTTCGGTGAGTGCGTTGACTGCTCGCACGAAGGGATTCGACGGGTCCAATCGAATCCAGGACAGGATCACCGAAGCAAACACGACGTACGTGTAGAGCTCGATTGCGAGTAGCAACATGCCAGTTCATCGTGCGGCCATATGCCCCAGTGTCAAGGGGGGCTCCGCTCGATGGCCGAAAAACCCGGAGTGGTGGCTCGCCCCGCCCGTGAGCTATGTTCGGCCTATGTCGCTGCTCGCCTTCTTGCTGTTTGGGCTGGTGGTTGGGCTGATCGCTCGCGCCCTGATGCCCGGCACTCAGGCCATGGGCTGCTTCGCGACGGCGCTGTTGGGGTGTGCTGGGTCCCTCGTAGGAGGGGTCTTGGGCAACTTGTTGCTGGGTCGTTCGCTCCTTGCCCTGCAACCGTCCGGATTCATCGGTAGTGTCATCGGTGCCCTCGTCGTGCTGTTCGCATTGAAGGGGCGCTTCAAGCGCTAACGGACCGAGAGCACGAACGGCAAGGCCACCAAGCTGTGCTCCCCTTGAGCCAAGGGCAGCAAGCTGGTGACGAACGTTCTCAGATTCTCCGGGACCAGGTCGCGCCAGTGCCGCTGCCGAGCTTGCCATTGCGCGAGAGCCGCTTCTACGTCGCCCGCTCGCGGGTCGTCTCCGGAAAACAAGGATTCGATCAATGACTCTTGCAGGCCTTCGACGACCACCGGCGCGTCCGTGGGTAGGCCGGCTCGGCGCCTCGCCAATGAAATGGCCTGTTGCAGTCCGCCGAAGTCGTCGATCAGGCCGCGCTCCTTGCCTTGCTTTCCAGAAAAAATCGCGCCCTCTGCGCTCTTTCTCACCTTGTCTATCGGCACTCCACGGCCTTTGGCCACTCGCTCGAGAAACAACTCGTAGATGTGGCGCATGTGCGCGGCCACCCGTTCGCGTGTGGGTTCGTCCCACGGAGTGAGCGGTGACAGGTAGGCTGCGCGTGCGGCTGCACCCGGCTCGTTGCTGGCCGGGAACGTAAAGCTCGTGATTCCAATCTCCTCGAGTGCCGGGCCGATGACGAACTTGCCACCAAACACTCCGATGGAGCCGACGATGCTGGTGCGTTCCGCGAGGATTGAGTGCGCGGCGCACGCCAGGTAGTAGCCTCCCGATGCAGCCATGCTTCCGACGGATGCAATCACGGGCTTTTCTTTGCGCAGCGCCATGATCTCATGCCAAATCAGATCGCTCGCGAGCGGTGAACCACCCGGGGAGTCCAGGCGCAGCACGACGGCTTTCACCGACTTGTCTTTCTTGAGGCGGCGTAGCGTTTTCAGCATGGCCCCCGCCGTGATGCCATCGCTGCCGAAGCCTTCCGAGCTGTTCATGGTAATGGCACCGACAGCCGCGACCACGGCAACGTGATCCCGGTCGGTACGCCGATC
Source organism: uncultured Myxococcales bacterium (assembly GCA_965651135.1). Taxonomy (GTDB): domain Bacteria; phylum Myxococcota_A; class Polyangia; order Polyangiales; family Polyangiaceae; genus JAICQQ01. Next base: position 7,351 of record CBFGRJ010000027.1, on the reverse strand, counting down.
GCCCGTGCCGGCCAGAATGCGAATCAGCTCGGCCAAACCCCCGTCGTCTTCTTTACGGCCGGGACCGAACACGGTGTTCGTGCGCTTCACGTCGCCCTTACGCCTAGCCTCGTCGAGCGCCTCGGACTCGAAGCCAACGGCATCGATGAGCCCCTTCGAACGAGCTACTGCCGGGGTAAAGGGTCCGTCCTCCAGGGCTCGCTCGAGACCTGGCGCGTTGCGCGCGCCGAGCACTCCGTCGAGCCATGTCTTTCTGATCGATTGCAGGGTTTGAGTGAGGTTCTCGCGGCTGGCCTCACTGGGTCCCTCGCGGGTCATTGGCTCACCACCGCTCTTGAAGCGGCCCATGCTGAGAAAGTCCGCTTGTATCTTCAACTTGTCGAGGGCACCCTTCAAGTAGGTCAGCTGCGCTGCAATGCCCACGCTCATCACCTCGCCGGCGGGACTCAGCCACACCCGGTTGCAACCGCGTGCGAATAGCCAGATGGTCGTGTTGGTCAACGTGTGAGCGTGGCAAATGACCTGCTTGCCGGAGCGCTTCACTTCGTTGAGCAGGCGGCCTACTTCCTCGCTTTGCGACCAGTCGTACGTCTGTTGCGAGAGCCGCACGAAAACACTCTTGCTTTTTGGATCGTCACGGACTTTGACGAGTCCTTCGATCAAGCCCGCATAGCTGTGACTGGCAGGTAGCTGAAACAGTCCGCCTGACATTTGTTCGGGGGCGCCGCGAGACAGGTCGAATACGGCGACATGACCAGTGCTGGCGGCGATACCGAACCCCTCCTCCCCGTCGTTGTCTTCGGTTTCGGGTGCGAATCGTTCGCGGGTTAGGCAGCCCGTCCCGAGCATGACCAGCAAACAAACGAGCGCGGTGCATGCCGCTGCCAGAGTCTTGAAATCGAGTCGACGCGTCATTGGTGGTATTCAGGGAGGTCGGTCGTATCGATGTGTGGTGTTTCATCGACGCTTGGTTTGCTGTTTGGCTCCGGCTCGGGTTGCCGTGGCGCTTCGTCCTGCGGCTTTGGCTCCGTAGAAGGGCCTTCGCTCGCGGCGCTTTCGCGATTGGCTTCTGCGATGCGCGCCGCAGCTCTCTGTCCATAGTTCGACCCGGCGCCCGCCTGGTCCAAGATGCGGCGGTAGAGTCTGAGCGCCTCCTGCTTGTCTCCCGCGGCCCACTTTTGGTCCGCGTTGGCCATCAGAGCCGGCAAGTACGAAGGATTTTTTTCCAGCACCTGTGCGTAGAGCTCGCTCGCGCGAGTTTTGTCGTTGCGCTGGTTTGCCACTTCTGCAAGGCCTGCCAAGGCCTCGGTATTGCCGGGTTGCCTGTCGAGCACGGAGCGGTATAGCCGTTCGGCTTTGTCGAGCTCGCGCCGCTCCAGAGCAGCGTACGCTTGCTTGAGCTGCGCTCGAAAGTCACCCCCGCGAGTGGCTTCGGTCGCCGAGCGCGCATCGGAATCGGGTGGACTGTCCGGCGAAGCATCGGTTTCTGCTTCGGATTCTACGCTGGCTTCGGAATGGCGGCTCGCATAAGCCTTTAGATCGAACAGCAGCGGTGGGGCGGGTTCGAGTTTCGTGAGCTTGTCGAGCTCGGTCTGCGCCGCGCTGGTCTGGCCGGCCTGTAGCAGCGCGTACACGAGTGCGGTCCTGGCCTGGCCGATGCTTCCTTCTGAAACGGCCGCGCTGCGCAGTCGATGAATGATGCTGGACCAAACAGGCGATTGCTCCGCCATGTCCAAGGCGGCCAGCGCATAGGCGTTTTCTGCCAGGTTGGCGTCTCTGCTGATCGCCCCAACCTGACGGCGCGCCTCGCCGAGCTTGCCGCTCAGGCGCTGCAAGTTGATTTTCAAGCGCAGCGTGGTGGGCTCTCCCGGGGCTACGCTGCTGACGTGTTCGACGGCTCGAGCGGCGCGCTCGCCGCGGCTCTTCAGTTCCTTCTGCGCTCGCTCGACGGCCAGTTCGTCTCCGGGATCCAAAAGCTTGAGTTTGAGCCACACCACATCGGCTTCTAGTACGTGTAGCTGGGCCAACGCGGTCAACACCCCCGGGTCTTTGTCGGCCAACACGGTGGCCTTGGCCAAGGCTTCCTTGGCTCCCTCGAGCTCGCCTTTCGCCATCAGTCGCTGTCCCTCCATCAAAAGCTCGCTGACTCTGGGATCGGAACGAGTCGAGGAGCTACTGGTGGGTGTGACGTAGCGCTCGAGGTAGCGTCTGCCGACGGTGGCTGCGAGCAAGCCTCCAGCGGCCACGACGACCACGAACACCAGCCATCGCGAGCGGGCGTGGCGCCCGATTGGTGCCTGCGCATAATGCGGATCGGTTTGATCATCGTGCTGGAGCAGCGCTCGAGCTTGCTGGAGGTTTTTTGCCGCCTGATCCTCGCTGCCTTCTGCTGGCCATTCTTTCTCCAACGTGGCGCTCGATGGCGGGTTGGGTAGCGGGCTCGATGCGGGCTTGGGCGCATCGTCCCGCGGTAAGGGCGCGGTCATGGCTGGCTCGGGTGCGACGCGCTGCGCGCTCGCTGGCGCAGCCATTGGTATGGGCTCGACGCTCAGCGTCGAGGTTGGTGCGGGCACACTCGGCTGGTCGGTAATGGGCAACGTCGACGTGACGGGGGGATGCGTGGCCGACGGCGCATCCGAGCGCGCGCTCCAAGCACCCAACGAGGGGGGCCCGTCACCTCCCTTGGCTGAGTTCGCTGCGGGAGCCACACCGTGGAGTGTTCGCGGAACGCGTCGAGTCGTCGAACCCGCGTCTCGCAGAAAGGGTTCTAGTTCTGCGATCGAAGCGAGAGGTCGCGGCGCGCGGTCGCCCCGCGAGAGCAGGTCGTTGGCGCTGATCTCACCCCGCGCAATGCCGCGTTGCAAATCGCGGAGCGTCGTATAAACGAGCTCTTGCCCGCCCAGGGTTCGCACGATCCAGCGCTCGGGAGCAGTCGCTGCCGCATCGGGAAATACCTTGAATTGATAGCCACAATTGGTGCACTTGACCGTCGTGCCTCGCTCCGAGATCAAGGCATCGTCGAACTCGTATTCCGTGCCGCAGCGGCCACACCTGACATCCATCTGCTGTTTCGTCGATCCTCTGGGCCAGCAATCTTAGTCGAAACTATCGAAAAAGCAGGAAGCTTGCACGCCGGAGCGCGACCTTCGAGCGGAAGCTGTCGCGATCTGGCGCGATTCAGCGTCATAGCGGCATGTACCGCAATGCTCCCACAACGCCCCCATAATACGGTGCGCTTCGAGCTGCCGCTGCCGACGTCGTCTTGCTAGACTCAGCGCGCACCCATGACGTTTCGCGGTATTATTGGGTTCTCCAGCAAAGGAAGCAAGCGGTGCGTGCAAGGCTTGCTGCTGCTTGCGGGGCTCGCTGCGCAAGCTTGCCCCATGTTTTCGGCTGAACCGGACTGCTGGTACGACGGTGACTGCGCGCCTGGTTTTCTGTGCGACCGCAGAAATGGAACCTGTTTTCCGGAACCCGCGGTAGAGCGTGAGCCCTGTTCCGAGCCCGCGGACTGTCGGGCGGGTGAAACCTGCAATCCCAACGCGATATGTGTCCCCGGCGATTGCACCTTTTCCGGCTGCATAACAGGCTACGTCTGCGGTGTCATGGACGGGCGCTGGAGCTGCCTGGCAAAAAGCGGCGCAGCTGGCGGTATGGGGGGCCAAGCAGGGAGCCCCGGCGCGGCCGGGCTCGGTGGTCTTTGAGGGTGGTCTTTTGAGGTTCGCCTGGTGGTCCTTGGTACAGCGGCCCGCAAGAAGGTGTCCAGAGCGCATGCTGGCACGGTCAGTCACATGCCTTGTTCCTAGTTCTTCGGATGTTCTCGTCCAAAGTTGGCGGTTTTCCCGGCCGATGCGTGGCGTATGCAACGACGAACTGAACAAAGAACTAGGAACAGGGTACAGACGACCGGAGAGCGGGGTCTTTGGTGAGGCGTAGCGGCGACTATATTTCCGAGCGTGGTCTGGGGTTTCGCGGTCGATCTTCTCGAGCGACTCCAGAATACGCTGCACCGACTGCGGTGAGATCGCCTCTGACCACACGCTTACGGGCCGCTGTACTCAGGGAATCGAAGGCCCGCGTGACGACATTATTTGACGTTATTTGACGATGCGCAGGTAGGGCGGCAGCTTGCGCTTGGACGAGGGAGCGGCACTCTGGTCTTGATCCGCTGTTTCCACGTCGCTGACGTTGCTTCCGGGAGCCGCGCGGTTCGGTTCTTGACCGTTATCGAGAGCTTCCGCTTCGGCATCCTCGACGTACCCGCCCGGCTTGCGCGAAATCGCCGTTGGCCGAGCTTCTTTTTGCTCGACGGCGCGCAGGTGAGCTTTCTTCTTTTTCTTGTGCTTCGGTTCATCGCCGGCTCGGCGCGTTTGAGCGGCGACTTCAGGGGGCACATCTTCCGGCCAGACCATGCCGCGCCCGTCTTCGCCAACTAGGGCGTAAATGGCCGTCCAAGGGACGCTGCAGAATTGGGGTGAACGGTTGAAGCTCAGCGTGCACGAAACTCCGTCGCCGTCGAGGCTCAGATCCGGGATGGGCACCGGCATGTTCAAGCCAATTTGCAGCACCAACTGTGGCTGCTTTTTGAACCAGGGTGGCACTGTCACACCTTCAGCCCGGGGGTCTAGATGGACGAACACCGTCGAACTCTCGAGCAGCGCGAGGGCGACGTCTTTCTTGGGGGGAAGGCGGCTTTTGCCCATAGGCGAACCTATCTCATACCGCCCCTTGGGTGGAAAGACCAGCCGTCCAGAACGTCCCGTCATGGATTCGGGACGCCGCCACAGGTACCGGATTACTGGACATTTCGCCGTCTTGCGCGCGCCTTCCGCGTTTCTTCAATCAGCCTGAGCGGGTCAAGTCTCGGAGGGCGGAAGCTGCTTGACTCTCCATACGTTCACCAATTTGCATGCCGTGGTGGGTGCGAGGCGGGACCAGGTGGCTACGGGCGCGTCGATTTGGGCGAGTGCGGCGGTCGGCAGCTCTTCGACCTGCCCGGTGAGCGTGGTCACCAGCTGTTCGAGCCCTGGGTTGTGACCGACGCACATCACGACGTTGGCTTCGTGGTTCAATGCGTTCAGACAAGCCAAGTAGGTGTTGGGCTCTGCCAGATACAGTTCGCTTTTGATCTCGATGAGTCCTTCGTAACCTGCGGCAGCTTTCCAAAGACTCAGCGTTTCTTGGACGCGAACCGCGCTCGAGGCGAGCACCAGGTTCGGCAGCAGCGCGTTGCGCTTCATGAATTCACCGATTTCGCGAGCGGCTCGCTTTCCGCGCTCGTTCAAGGGACGTTGGTGATCGTGCAGGTCGGCGTGTTTCCAACTCGACTTGGCGTGCCTGAGTAGGAGTAGCGTGCGCATGGGTTTCTCACCGACAGGCCAGACATGCTAGGCTTTTTGGGGCGCAATGGTACAGCAAATCTTGGTAGTCGAGGACGAACCGGCCATAGCCGAGTCCGTGGCCTATGCCTTGAAGCGCGACGGATTCGAGGCGGTGACGGCCTCCAATGCGGCGGACGCCCAGTTGACTGCCGACGGCTCCAGCTTGATCGTGCTCGACTTGATGCTCCCCGACGGCAGCGGGTTCGAGCTCATCAGCAAATGGCGACACGCGGGTATCGAGACGCCCATCATCGTGCTTTCCAGCCGTGACGACGAAGCCGATCGGATCGCAGCGCTGGAAAGCGGAGCCGATGACTATGTGACCAAGCCGTTTTCACCACGCGAGGTGGTAGCGCGCGTGCGCGCGGTCTTGCGCCGAGCCGGCCCGGGTAGCTTCGAACCGGGAGCCGCGACGGCGGGCTCTTCCGCTATAAGCAAGCAGTCGCTGCGCGTCGACCCGTCGACCCGTCGCGCGTACGTTCACGAAGTGGAGGTCGAGCTCACGCGCGTCGAATTCGATCTGCTGAGCGTCATGCTCGCCGAGCCGGGCCGGGTCTACACGCGTGCGCGCTTGATCGATACTGTTTGGGGAGATGGTTTTGCCATCAGCGATCGTACGGTCGATTCGCACATCAAGTCCTTGCGCCGCAAGGTTGGCGACGCCGGTGGCGACCCCGGGTTGATTGAAACCGTGCGCGGCGTGGGCTACCGCGTTACCGAGTCCGAGCCTGCAAGCTCGCCGTCGCCGTGATCCGTCTCGTCGTAGTCGCCGGCGCTTCGATCGGGTTGATCCTGTTCGTTGCCTTCATCATTTCACGTCTGCTGCGCACGCGCACTCACGGAATGTCGATCCGCATGCAGGTGTTTCTTGCGCTCGCCGTCATCGTGGGCACGTTTGCTTTCGGGCTGGGCTTGATGGTCATCGACCGCATCGAAGCTCGCGCGGTGAGCTTGGCTACCCAAGCAGCCGAGGACGAGGCGAGGGCCATTGCAGGCATCATGCAGGGCGAAATGGAGCTCAGCGGCGCCCCGATTCGAGAAATGGCGCGCCGTCTCACACAAGAAAAGGCCACGGGGGTGGACCTGCGCTTGGTGCTGCTCGACGAGTCTGGAAAGGTCCTGTTCCCCAAGGAAGGCGGCAGAGTGCACGCTGGCCCGGGCATCGTACTGGTGGATATGCCCTTGGTGGTGAAGGGCGAGCGGGTTGGCAGCGTACGCATCATCAAGCCCACGTTGGTGATGTTGAGGCTTTTGGAAGATTTCGCACCGACCGTACTGGTGATTTCGTTGGTGCTCGGCGCGGCTGCGGCGCTGGCGGCAGCCTGGATTGGCAGCGCCATTGCTTCTCCGATAGAAGCGTTGTCGCGCTTTGCCGAACGCGTCAGCCTCGGTGAGCGAACTCGGGTGCCCGGCTCCGGCTCGGCGCGCGAGGTGACCCGCTTGATTCGTTCGATCGATTCGATGCGCAGACAGCTGGAGGGCCGTCCCTTCGTCGAAACCTTCGCTACTGATTTGTCGCACGAGTTGAAGAACCCCGTGGCAGCGATTCGCGCCAGCGCGGAGGTGCTGGAAGAAAGCGCGCTCGAAGAGCCCGAAGAGGCGAGGCGTTTCGTGGCGCGCATCCACGAAGCCGCTTGCCGCATCGAAAGGCTATTGAACGAGTTGCTCAGCTTGGCTCGTATCGAGGCGCGCGGCATCGCGAGCTTCGGACTGGTGAACCTGGCGGAGGTTGCGGAGCGCCATATCGAAGCCCTGGCCGTGCATGGTCGCATCGAGCTCACGTCTCACGGTGATGCTCGAGTTCGTGGCGATGCTTTGTGGCTCGGGCGCGCCTTGAGCAACCTCATAGACAACGCGCTGGTGCACGGCGCCAAGGACGCCGCCGTGCAGGTCTTGGTGGCCGGTGAGGCCGATCGCGTGCGCGTGCGCGTCGAGAACACTGGGCACGTAGCCAAGCACGTCCGTTCGCA
>CBFGRJ010000026.1:0-33659 GCA_965651135.1 uncultured Myxococcales bacterium | reverse complement strand
TCGCCAACGCTGACCTCGGCTTCCGCTGCTGCGGTGCCAATCCCCCCAACGTGCCGTGACGGCCGGAGGCCCCGCGGATCGATTGACTCCTGCTGCGATGGCTCGAGAAGGACGGCGCTGGCAGTTGCGCGGGTGACCGCTTGGGGGGGATGATCTGCGCCAAGCGGGTCGTCACCCGAGCAGTATCGCAAGATCTTCCCGAGTGAGCTTACCCAAAAAGGCCTCGTCGTCACCGAGCACCGAATCCACCAATTCGCGTTTGCGCCGTTGCAGCTCCGCGACCTTCTCTTCGATGGTACCCGCAGCAATCAGCCGGTAGGCCACCACCTGCGAGGTCTGGCCGATCCGGTGACAGCGATCGATGGCCTGCGCTTCGGCCGCGGGGTTCCACCATGGATCGAGCAAGAACACGTATTCGGCAGCGGTGAGGTTCAGCCCCGTCCCTCCCGCTTTGAGGCTGATGAGAAAGGCCGTGATGCTGGGATTGGTTTGAAATTCGTTGACGCGCTCGGCGCGTCGCAGCGTTTTGCCGTCCAGTCTCACGAAGCCAATCCCCGAACGCTTCAGGTAAGGCTCGACGAGATCCAGGTGCTGGGTGAACTGGGAAAAGATCAGGGCTTTGGCCCCTTCTTCTTTGAGCTCTTCCAAACGCTCACACAAGAGCGTGAGCTTGGCGCTCGGCTGGGCGCGCAACTTGGGATCGATGAGCCCCTGATGACAGGCGGCTTGGCGCAGCCGCAAGAGGCCGGTCAAGAGCACCGGGGTGCTGCGCTGGACACCGAGCTTCGCCACCGCTTCGGAGTACTGCCGGCGTAGCTGCAGGCAGAGCTCGTCATAGCGGCGGCGTTCCGAGCGGCTGAGCTCCACCTCGAGCGTCTGTTCGATACGGTCGGGAAGATCCCGCGCCACCTGGCGTTTCGTACGCCGCAAAACGAAAGGTCTGATCAGGCTCGAGATCAGCTTGCGGTCGGACGCCGACAGGGCTCCGTTTCTCGTCGGAGCTCGCTTACCGAACCCTGGATTGAGGAAATCGAGAAGAGCCCAAAGCTCGTCGAGATGGTTTTCGATGGGCGTTCCGGTGAGCGCCAGCCGATGGTTGCTCTTCAGGCTACGCATGACCCGCGACGTCTGCGTCGTGCGATTTTTGATGGCCTGCGCTTCGTCGAGCACGAGGTAGTCCCAGTCGACCTCGGACAGCATTACTATGTCGCGCGCGAGCGTCGTGTAGGTCGTGATCACCAGGCGCGCCCTACGCAGAGCTTCTGGGTCCTTGACACGGTCGGGCCCCCAATGCACGACTGGCTCGAGTGCCGGGGCGAAGCGCATCGCTTCATCCGCCCAATTGTGTAACACCGAACGCGGTGCCACGACCAAAGCAGGCCCGTGCCGGCGCGCTCGCCCGAGTAGCAAGGCAAGGACCTGAACGGTCTTACCGAGCCCCATGTCGTCAGCCAAGCAACCGGAAAAGCCCGCTTGCTCCAGCCAGCGCAGCCAACCCAACCCCTGGCGTTGATACTCGCGAAGCGTGCCACGAAAGCCACGCGGCGCCGAGGCGGCTGTCGGAGTCAAACCCTGCTCGAGGCAAGCCCTCAGCTTGCCAAAATCAGCGTCTTCTTGGCTGCTGCTCGCCGAATCCAGAAGAGAAATGGCCGCGCCCGCATGCGCTCGGGAGAGTCGCAAAGCCGAGTTTGCCTCATCGGAACCCGCTCCCAGCTCGAGCAAACGTTCGAGACGATCCAGAAGTTCCTCTGGCGCGACGACCGTCTGGGAACCGAGCTCCACGAGCGCGCCCGTGCGCCTTTTTTGACGTAGGGCGCGCATCAGCTCGCCAAGCGGCAGCTCCTCGCCGTCGACCTCGGCCGTTCCCGAGATCTCGAGCCAATCGATCCCGGAACTACCCGAGAGGCGCATGCCGCCCAGTCTACGGTAGGGTTTGCGTTGAACGGATACGGACCAGCCGCGCGCGATCAAACTAGTGACAACCTCACCGACACGCTTGGCGGCCACGCGAAATGACTTGGCTTCGGCAGGGGTATCGCCGGACCGGAAAGGCCTGACGCCCAAGGCCAAGAGCTCGGTGAACATGCTGTGTTCGAGCTCTTTGGCGCGCTCGTACCGGGCGTTTGCGGCGAGGTCGACCACCCAGCGAGCATCGGACGAGAGCGCCACCTCCTTGGCTGCGTAGCGAAGGCCTACATGGACGGGCAACCCTTGACTCGAACCGTCACTGCTGCCGATATCGACGAACGGCTGGGGCTCCGCGCGCTGGAGTGGCAGCGCAAGACCGTTCGGCAAGACGATCGCGGGAAGATCCGGTGTGCTGTAGTAACGCTCCAGGAAGGCCTCGAGCTCGTCGGGTGCGAGCAGCAAGTCGTCGGCGGCATGGCGACGGAGAATACTGAGCCACTGGGCCTCGACACCCGTTCCGAGCGCCATGATCTCGCCGTTGACGATGCAAATGCCACTAGCATGGGCAAAACCGAGGGATTGGATACCCACTTTGCGCTTGCCCAAAGCCAGGTGCCCCCGCAGCAGGTACCCCGCCTCCGCGGCTCGCACGGCAATCGTCAAGCAGAGCCTCGGCTCGACCTCCGCCCACGTAACGGACGAGGCCCTGTCTCCGCTCTCGACGAGGAGCTGACCCGACCTGGCGAGGGGCTCGAGGATCGCGCGCGCCTCGGACCCGGAAAGCCAAAGCCGCGAGTCATCGTCACGAAACTGCCTCGACGGCAGCGCTGCTGGCCACGCCGACGCACCGGGCTGGCGCATCGCGAGCAGTGCCAAGTCCGCTTCGACGCTGCCAGGAGTCGCGAAGTGCAAGAGCTGCTCCGCCGGAACCTCGACGTAGCCACCGCCTAGCGCGGCCACGATGGTGAGCTCGAGTGGCCCGTCCGGAGCGCTGTCTCGATCAAGAAGCACCGCAAACCTCCTGGCCGGCACCCGGTGTGACGTCCATTTCTCGACCGCTGCACTCTCGATCAGATCGTTGAGAATTGCGTGTGCCGTGGGCGGTGGAGCACTCCCTTCCTCCACGTCGTCACCTTCTTCATCGAAATCGTCGTCGTCATCCAAATCCGAAAGAAGGAGCTCGACGTAGAGTTTCGGAGCGCGGCGCGTGCTGGGCAACAGATCTTCGGCGTCTATGCGGCGAAGCACCGCCCACAAGTGCTTGCAGGCTTCGCCATACAGCTCCCCCACAGGGCAACTGCACGCGAGCTTCAAGACACCGGTCGACTCGACGAATTGAACCTTTACCTCGTAGAGCCTGGTCCCGCGCACCCGCGCAACGATCGAATTGTGCCCTGTCAACCTCACGGACTGCACTCGGCCTCGATCGAAGTAACTGTTGCCACGGTCCCGTGAAGTCCCTTCGAATGCGCGCCGCACCAAGGGTCGGCTTGTCAACCGGATGTCGGTGTCAGTCTGCGGCGCGCGGCGGACCATCGGATGCGAGTACCACGAGACCGGGAGCCTGTGCCACGCCGAGCGCTTACCGCACTAGCGAGCGCACCGACTTACAGCGGCCCAAGGACGTCCAAGGGGCGCATCCCCTCGAGCTGGACTATACTGGGCTACCTCATGCGGCTGATCCACGCCTTCCCGTTCTTGGCCAGCCTGCTCGCAGGCTGCAACATCGAGGATAGCGTGGGAGGCTTGGCGGACTCGCTGCTCGACCCCGACCCATCCACGGTCGAGAGCCCTGGGCGGCAAGTTGCGAAGGGTTCGTATTCCGCACTGGAGCTGGATGCTTCCCTGGCAGTCGGAGCGCGCCTCCTCGCACTCAGACATGATCGTGAAGAGACCGAGCTTGCCATCATACCGTTCGAAGGCGGTGCGGGTTGTCACGTCGGACCAGCCGCGCGCTTCATGCGCCTAGCAAGCCAGGTAGACGTCGACCTACCTCCGGTGGTCGGCTATCTCGCCAATCTCACCGACAACCGAGGCACACTCAGGTTCGTCGACTTCTCGTGCTCGGAGGTCATGCCGGAGCTCGAAGACGTCACCATGCCGCAGGTTCTCTACCCGCGGGGTAAGCCAACCGGATTTCTGACGCTCAGCGGCCAGGGCAAGGTTCACTTCATCGACGTCACGAAACACGAAGTGAGTACGGTGGCAGAAAACGTGCGTGCCGGCCGAGTGGGGTCCTCGCACTTATGGGTCATCGTAAACGGAGAATTGCTGGCACTCGACGACGAGTTCGAAGCCGAGCTTCGGTACGGGAGCGACGTGTCTGATTTCGCGCTGTTCACCGGGCTGAAGGTCGCGGGCGAAACGGGCGTCGCTTACCTCGAAACAGGCAGCTTGTTCTTGAGTTCGACGAGCGACGATTCCCCCGACAAACTGGCGGACGACGCTTGCCAGATCACCGATATCGGCCAGGCAGGCGCCTTCGCCTTCTATTCGCCGTGCTCGACGCGACGCCTTGCCTTGGCGTACAGGCCACAATTGGGTGGGTCCCGCGACGAGGAGCTCAAAGTCGCTTATCTTTCGGAGAATGTGCTCGACCTGCGACAAATCGAGCTTTACTGGGGCGACGGCTACGGCGCGGCACTGTTCACCACCAGCGAAGACCCACGCGCGCAAAGCGGCACCCTGACCCTGCAAGCGTTCGAGGTCGATTCGGGGGAGCCGGCCGAAGCCGAAGAAATCGAAAGCAAGGCACATTTGACGAGCGGCGGAGTCGTCCTTCTCGACTATGAGAACGACACCGGTTCGCTCGCACGCTTGTTGGTCGAGCCGAACGACGACGGTCGCCCCGAATTCGTATCGCTGGAAAGGCTAGCCTCGGGGGTCGCTCAATTGCCTGGCGTGTCGGCGGCCTCCAGCTTGGGCGTGCTCGCCAACTACGATTCCGAACAGCGCACCGGCGATCTGCTGTTGTTCTCCGCCGATTTGAAAAAGTCCCCCGAAACAGTCGCAACGAACGTCCCGATTCAGCGTCATGCACGGGACAGCACTCGCCTGCGGTCCGCATTCGTCGCCGACTTTGCTGGAGAGACGGGCACGGCGTACATGCTCGACGGCGGCAAGCTCACCGCGCTCGGCTCCAAGGTGCTCCCGAATACGCTCCAGTTCATGGAGCTGCCGAACGCGGTGGCGTACTTGACCAATCCGAGCTCGGCCAAAGCCAACTCGCTGACGCTCTACTTGCTTCAGTCGCGTTTGGAGGTCGTCATCAACGATCACGTGAACGAATTTCACAGCCTACCCTGGCCGAGTCCCGGAGTGCTCTACAGCGTCGCGAGCGGTGCCAATCAAGGTATTTGGTTTGCCAGGGCGAAATAACAGAGCCACTGCCTTACATTCGCCGACACGCCTGCTTCTCGATCCACTGCAACAAATCATCGAGAACCGGCGAATTCCGAGCCTCGAATGAGGGTGACCCGTGTGGGATACCTTGGGCTCCTGTCTCAGATAATTGCCGTTGTATCGGATACTTGCGGTACGGATGCGGCGGGTTACCTGCTTGCTAACTTATAGCTCTACCAGCAAAATACGAAGCGGTATCAAGGGTCCCCACCGCTTGTCCCCATGACCCCATCGATTCCAGCCCACCCAAAGCTGAGCTTGCAGTCGGCCAACCGGTACCGACCGGGCCAACTGATCCACGAAAAGTATCAGCTCATCCGTCGACTTGGCCAAGGGGGTATGGGCACGGTCTGGGTCGCACGCAACACCGTGCTCGAGGTGAGCGTGGCCATCAAGCTGATTGCGCTGGAAGGGCCCACGACCGGCACCAAGGCGGATATCGAAGAAACTGCCGAACGACTGCTACGCGAAGCCAGGGCAGCGGCTCGACTCGATCACCCAGCCATCGTACGCGTGTTCGATTTCGGCCGCACCAGTTACGGTGATCCCTTCATCGTCATGGAGCTCCTGCATGGCGAGAGCCTTGCGGACGTGTTGAACCGCGAGGCTCGTGTTACGGCGATGCAGGCCGTACGCATCATGCTGCCCATTGCAGAGGCCCTGGCAAGCGCGCACGACAAGGGTGTCGTCCATCGCGACGTGAAGCCCGAGAACGTCATCTTGGCCACCACCGAAGATGGTCGAACTCAGCCTAAGCTCCTCGACTTCGGCATTGCCAGCCTGCAAGAGCAGAACACGCGCATTACCCAGGAAAAACGCTTGACCCGCGAAGGTTCCGTCGTTGGAACCCCCGCCTACATGTCGCCAGAACAGGCCATGGGTAAAGACGACCTGGATCAGCGCACCGATGTCTGGAGCTTCGGCGTCATGCTTTATGAGCTGACGACAGGGCGCTTGCCCTTCGATGCCGACAACTACAATGCGCTGCTCTACGAAATCATCCACCAGGCACCCGAGCCCTGCACCATGCATGCCGCAGGCGACGAAGAACTCTGGCAGATCTTGGAGGTTGCACTGCGCAAGCGCCCCGAAGAACGCTGGGGAAGCATGCGCGCCTTCGGAGAGGCTCTCGCACTCTGGCTGGTGGATCGTGGCGTGCGCGAGGACATTTGCGCAGCATCACTTCGCTCGGCTTGGCTCGATTCCAAAGCACCGCTAGAAGCCAAAGTCGACCTTGCCGCTACCATTCCCGAATCGCAAGCTGGACCGCCTGTCGAGCTTCCCATGGTACCTCTACCAGCGAAGCCTCCGGCGCGGACTTTGCGCACGAGCGGGACGCGTATCAAGCGAGCGCGCTGGCCTCTGATGGCGACATTCCTGGCGGCTTGCTTTTTGGCAGGCCTATTCGGAGTCAACTATTGGCTCAGCTCGCAAAGCTCCGAAAGCGAAGCACGAGCCCAAACAAACGACCAAGCTCCGGTCAAGACCAAGGGCACGACGGCTTTCACGCGCATCGAAGTCGGCCAGCCGCGCGAAACCGTCGATCGAGATGACTCCGAGCACAGTCAGCCGAACCAGCGCGCCCCGCTGCCGTTGGACGAGGCTTTGGGAGAAGCCGAAGCCGCACCCCGCAAAAAGCCCCGATCGAGCAAAATCAGCGCATCGAAAGCTACGCGGGCCGCTCCTGCAAGAAAAAGCAAAACCCCGAAGCCTGCTGCCGACGCCCCCATCGATTTCGGTTTTTGAGGAGGGCGAGCTCAAGGCGCTCAGGCTACTTCAACTGGGCAGCGTGAGCTCTCCACGCCCGAGTGCATCCAGGGTCTCGATCAGTAGCTGTTTTTCGGCCTGTTTCACGCGCTCGGCCAAAGCCTCTGCGTCGTCTGACGGAAGGACCGGTACACGCACCTGGGCAACCACCGCGCCCGTATCGTAGTCGCTGTCGACGAGATGAATCGTCGCACCGCTCTCGCGTTCTCCGGCAGCCAATACGGCCTCGTGCACTCTATTGCCGTACATACCCTTGCCCCCGAACTTCGGTAGCAACGCAGGATGCGTGTTGAGGATGCGACCCGAGTAGCGCTCCAGCACGCCCTGCCCCAACTTCTTCATGTAGCCAGCGAGCACGACCAGATCGATACCGTGCGCCTCGAGCGCGGCCACGATCGCCCGGTCCAGCGTACCAGGTCCAGGATGGGTGGCAGAGCTCAAATGCAGGGCCACGAGTCCGGCGCGCTCCGCGCGCTTGAGAGCTTCCGAACCGCTGTTGTTGCTGATCACGAGCCGTGGCATCACCGCCAACCTGCCGGCATGGTGCGCATCTAGCAGGGCCTGCAACGTGCTGCCGAAATGTGACGCGAGTACCGCGATGTGCATCCGCGGAGCCTACAGCGAGCCGGACAAAAATTGAAGAACCGGGGGACGCTCGTAACTGGGAATGAACTTGTCGGCCCATTCCCAGCCAAGCTCGAGCCCGAAGAACTCGATTCACCCCTCGCAGCCTTCACGGTCCCCGTGGCGTAATGACCCCGTCATCGCCTGTGCGACTCAGGTCACGCGGCCATAAAGATGGGTTCTATGCACCGGTTACGACGCAACGCGAACTCGCGTTACAGGCTATCTGTGTGCAGCGCCCCCACCAGCAGGCGCGGCCTCATGCGCATGTCGGTGCTCGTCATCCTCCCCAGTAGCGAAGCGTCACGTCACCGTCTCGCCTTCGAGGTCGATCAGTGTAGTGCCGGCGGCGGCGATCGATCAGCCGGCTCACTTCCTTGCACGCATGATCTTGCTCTCGTCGTGGCGCTCGCCGGTACCGTCGTCAGCCGCGTTCTGCCCAGTCGTGTACACGGTCCCGGGTGATGTCAGCGTCAGGACGGCACCGCTCTTCACGTGAAGATTCCCGTAGATGCCAGGCGCTTCCCCGCCGTCGACTACTTGTGTGAACGACGCCCTTCCTGAGCGACCTTGCGCGCTCGCGACACCCGCCACGCCTAGCAGCGCGAGTCCTCCCACGAAACCGTCTGCGGTGATGCGATGCTTACGAAAACCGGTACTCATTCGATGACCCGGGACCGAGAAATCTTGCTTCCCCTCCTTCCCGTCTCCCTATGCATTCTAACCCCGCTGCATCGCAGGTTTCGGACTGGCTTTTACCTAACCGGCGATGGATGCTTTTTGCGCGGTGGCGCAGGCGCATTCCAGGGTGCTGACCAGCTCGGCGGCGCCGGCGGGTTTGGACAAGACCCGGTAGCAGAGCTCGCTCAACGTATCTCGGTCGTACGCCTCGACATGTGCCGAATGCACGATGCGGGCAGTACCGGGGAAGCGATCGCTGATGATGCTGAGCAGGATGATCCCATCCAGCCCCGGCATGCGTAGATCGGTCACTATCACGTCTACGGGCTCGTAGGCTTCGAGCAATCGCAGGGCTTCGTCACCGCTCCGGGCGCACAAGACGTCCCAATCCGGGTGTCGAGCCAGCACGAGTCTCCGCATGGCCCTGAGGACCATTCGCTCGTCATCGACCAACAAGATCCGCAGCCGACGCCGCGCAATATCCGAATGCAATCCGATTCGATTCATGCCACCGACCACCGTCAACCCGCCGCCTTTCATGAGCGGATTCTCATGAGCGGATTCTCGTACTCCTACCTCCCGCTCGAAGGTCGCGAGTGCGGTAAGGTGTCACCGATTGCCTCGCGTGTCGAGCTTCCGATAACATGTTCCTGACAGCTCGGCGTCTGACAGTTGTGCCCTGACGGCATTAGTGCGATGAGGCACAAAGTACCGCTGCACTCATCGAGCGCGTCGCGTTTTGTCCCGACACAAGAAACAACTTGTCCACAGTGGCGGCTGGTGGGCAGGGCCTAGCGCAGAGACACGATCAGTTGATAGGCGAAGGTTTCACGGACTCCCTCGGCGGCCAGGTCCGAATTTCTCACGGCGATGAGATACTGGCCCGGCTCGAGCCCGACGGCCGTGAGCTTGGCGCAGTAGCCCTCACCCCCGTCGTCATCCTCGTCGATCGAACGCTGTTCCGCGTCGAACAGCTCGACGTGAGGATCCATCGATAGCTGGGCACAAAACCCCGACGCCAGAGCCCGCACGTCGATCACCACGTCGTGGGGCTCTGCTAGGCTCAGCGAGAAATAGTCGACGTCTGCCTGAGGGTCGATCGACGCGTAGGTCGGGGAGGTATACGGCGACGCCTGGCCAGGCTCATCATTTGGCTCGTTTTCGTTGCTCTCCGCCTGACAGGCTGCATTGCAACCATCGCCGTCAACCAGCGCTCCGTCATCACACTGCTCCAGCTCATCGACGAACCCGTCGCCACACTGGTTTGCCGGGCGCGACATCGCCGCGATCGTGAAGTTGGCCACGGAGTCCTCATCGTAACCTTCGACCACCACCAGCACTGCCTGGCCGGCGACCGCGTCGGCGCTGAGGAAACCTTGCTGCTGAAATGACCCGCAGGCGATTTCCGAAGCTGCGTCGGCACACGCCTGACGCACCGATACGGTCATCAGCTCCCGTGAGCTGATCGCCAGGTCGAGCTTTCCGGTGGTTTCAGGTGTCACCCGGAAGACCAGCTCCGGGCCACTGGGGCTCGACGCACACGTAGCCTCGAGGTCGTTGGGCCGAGCATCCGTACTGCTGGCAATGCTCGCCCCGTCTTCGAGCAGGACGGGCGAGTCGCAGGAGCTGTCACACACCGCGTCGCAGTCCGCGTCACGACAATCGACGGCCCCATCACCGTCGTTGTCTCGTGCGTCGTGACAAAGCTCGGTCCCAGCGCAGCCCGTCGTATCGAAACTGCAGTCTTCTCTGCACCCGAGCTCGCCGGTTTCGAAACCAACGGCGCTGCACGAAAATCCGATTTCGACGTCGGCTTCGCAATTTTCGGGAGCCTGGACTACTCCGTCGCCGCACACGGCGGGCTCCATCGGACCGGCGTCGATCTTACCCGGACCGCTCGTGCTCGTGGCATTGCTGGAGTCGTCGCCACGCATACCAGCAGCGCCGCCCGCAGTTGAAGACCCGAGCCCTCCCTGACCCGCCTCGCCACCAGTACCCATTGTGCCGGTAGGCCCGGTGCCCGCGCTGGTCCCGCCGACGGGCGCAGGCCGAGGCTTGCCGGAGCATGCTGCCGCCCAGTACGGACCCGGCAGAGCCAACAGAACCAACAATGCTATTCGCCCGGCAGACACGAGTAGGCAACTCTCCAATCCTGCACCGTGGGTGACGAGCCCTCCGAGCTGGGCACCATGTTGATCAAAAGCTCGAGATAGGGCTGTTGCGCCGCGACGGGATCGAGCTTGTTCCCGCTCAGCTCCACGCCACCGCCCACGCCGGGCGGGTCACTGTCGGTGGGAACGCAATGGCAATCCACGTCTTCGGGGACGCATGTCATTTTGTCGAGATAGAGACATTGGGGAGCCGACTCCGTGGCCGTGTTGAGGTGCGTGTAACTTGCGTCGCCCAATTCTTCAAGGGTAGCCCCCGTGCGTACACTGAACTCGACGAAGCCGTCACCGGTGATGGTCGTGTCGTAGCCCAAAGCCTTCCATTCCACGATGCTGCCTTGTGGGCACTCGGCCTCGTAGAGCTCGTTGTGCGTGGTGGGTGAAGCCGACATTTCGCATCCGAACTCCACGAACACGTGCGCGCCGGGGTCCGCTTGAATCATGGAACAAGCTTCCGGACACAGACTCAGCACGGGCGGCTCTTCCGTGCTGGCGGGTAGCTCCAAGTACCAGCCATTGTCCGTACAGTTGCCTTCGTCAGATACTTCCGACAGGTCCGTTCGTTCGTCCTGGCCCGATTGATAGGAGACTCTCGCTTCGGTCAGATCGATGTTCGAGCCGTTCAACTCGAACATACACGAGGCGGCAGACGTGTCGATCACCTGTTCGGCAATGGCATTGAAGACCGCGTTGAAATCGGAGGTTCTGCAGCTGGGATAGCGCAGTCCCCCGGTCATGCGACTCAACGCTTGATAACCCGTGCCCGGACCCACGTAGCTGCCGGGAGGCCCCGTACAGAGATCGGTGACGATGTCGGCGTCGGAAGACCACGGCTCGGCGGCAGGTACATTTTCTCGCACATTGACGATACTGTGCCAGATGTACTTGCGCTCTCCGCCGGGGCCACTGAATTGAGCGGGCGAGAGCGTACGCAACGCGGCATCGAAGTCAGCGGCGACCCGTTCTCCTCCCGTCGCGGTCTCACGGTCGTCCAGCCACAAGTTCCCTGCGGTACCACATTGAACGTTGTCGTCGGTGATCACCACGAATGTCTTGAAAGCGTCGGGTCGAAGCCAAGCTCCGTAGCCTTCGGGCGCCAAGACCTGCCACCCCGGACGATTCTGCACACCGAGCTCGTCTGGAGCACTGAAGCCGTCCAAGAGCAGGCAGAGCGCGTCGTTGCTGCCAACGTTGGCTGAATAGTGGAAGAAGCGCTCCCCAGGCGTAGGCACCTGATTGTTCGGATCGCTGCAATCGGTGCCTCCGAGCGGTGCACCAACGCAAATGGGCCAACTGACACCACCGATCCCGCCAAACGGATAGGCCAGATCGCCGTAGCGAGAAACCATGATCACCCGGTAATCGAGCCCGCTTGCCTCGATAATCGCCGCAAAATCCTCGTTGATACGCTGCTCTACCTGGGCAATTTCTTCGGCCATGCTCGCGGAGTTGTCGATCACGAACACGATGTCGACCGGTCGCCTCACCCGAGTCACGCCGGTGCTGCCGCCGAAGCAGGCCGGCGCTCCGCACGAAATCCCGTCCACGTGGATCGCCCAATTATCCAGGCCAGAACACTCCGTCACCGCAGCAGGGCCCGGAGGATTGACCATCAAGTGGCGAGTGCCGGTGAGCGGAGCAGGCTCGCCTTCTACTGTGCGGCACTCGCTCTCGGATAGCGAGATGCACTCGCCGGGGGCTATGCGCTCGTCGGTGGTGCACGTGACGACGTCGTCCACCGTCATGTCGGGCGCCGCCGAGCCGAACTGAGCCGCCCCTTCCGGAAAATGCACGACGGTCACCTCCTCTTCGACCGCGGCTCCACCATGGTTGCACACCACGATGGAGCCCTCGCAGGGCACGCCAAGCGCCAGATCGGGCCTGTCCGGGCAAGAGTCATCCGTTTCTCCCGGCAGCCACGGAACGCAGACTCCCACCGCCTCCTGCTCGGGATTGCAGCGGATGCCGCAAGTCGCCTCCGCCAGGCCGATGCATTCGTTGCTCCAGGTCGGGGTGACGGGACCTGCCCCGGCACACTGGATGGAAATACTGTTCACGTAGAAATTGCGATCGGACGAGGCATCGGAGTAGTCGTTCAAAAATGTGACCATGACCGGCACTGGGGCCGCAGTCACGGCGGTGTACTCGAACGTGTAGCTCTTCCAACCAGAAGCATCGATCACCGCGGTCCCAATCGGAGCGAAGTCGACGGCGACCTCCATCTCCGGCCATGCTCCACCTGCATAGTCCCCGCGTGCCACGATGGTGATGACATACTGTTCGCCTGGACTGAACGTGTGATCCAGCGCGCCGGTGTAGTTCTCGTAGAAGGCCCAGTATTCGAAGTACTCCCCAGAAGTAGCGCACTCCGTGGGAGCTCGAGCCGTGGAGTGCAAAGGCGGCCCTTTGCACACCGAGGGCAACAAGTCATTGCCGCAGTGGTGCCCTTGCCACGCGCCGCTCGTGCCGATCGCTGCGCAACTCGCCTCGGTGCCGGTAGCGGGCTCTGCGCTTTCCCAGTTCACGAACAGCCCAGGCGTCGCGCTACGCGTCGCCTCGTCCCAGCTGCCCGCCACGGCGGCGTTGTCGTAGCTCCAACTGCCCTCGGTGATGAGGTCATTGAACCCGATCCAAAGCCCGGCACCCCCGGTCGAACTGCCCCAGGTGTCGCTCAGGTAGCTGTTTTCGTTGGCATGCAAAACCCAAGCTAGATCCCACCCATCGCCGCGCGCACGGCAGGTATCGCGCGCTGCCGACCAGTTGAGCGACGCCGTGTTGTGGTACAGGCAGGCATCGCCGCGCGCCACCTCACCGGTCCCGCACTGGCAAACGCCGGGGTTTTGGGAGCGGAAACGTTCGACGCACTCGCGGTCCCAGCTCTCGGTACAGCACGTGGCATAGCCAGGCTCCAGACAAAGCCGCGCCACGGCTTCATCGCAATTGCTTTTGAGAGCCAGCCCGGTGCTGCACGGATCGTGAACACATTGCTCTGCACTGGCATCGGCGGGCAGGGCAAAGCACTGCCCATAGGCCGTCGGACTCTGCTCGGCAATCTCGTAGGCGAGCTCTGCGCACTCGCTGCAATTCTCACTGAGGGGAACGCCCGAGGCACACACGCTATGCGAGCAGGACCCTGAATTCGGGTTTTCGCAGCGTGTGTTGAACTGGCAATCTCGAGCCGTGGAGCACGGCTGATTCAATGCGGTCTCGATGACCGAACCCGGCAGCCCGGCCAAGCTACCGGCGTCCCAATCGAAGTTTCCACCTTCGCCGTCGACCGCGTCGAGCGGCGTTTCGGGGACTTCGTCGAACCAGCGACAATACGGATTGCAGGGGTTGTTCTGGCAGCCTGTCGGCTCGTTGAGCGCCTGTGAGCGCAAGCCGAGCGGAGCCGCCAATGCTGCCTGCTCGCTGAGCTTCCCGTTTTGGCACTCGCTCCAGCGGCCATCGAGGCAAAGCTGAGTCCCGTGGTAGCATTCCAAGGTGCCAGCTCGCTTGGACAACGTGATGCTACACGGCTGCACCTGACCCTCCGCACACGCCGTCCCGGCCACCCGAGGCGTCCCGCCAGGGAGACCCACCGACGCAAACTCGCGATCGTCGCCGGAGCATGCGCTAAACAGCGCTAGGATCGCGAGCCCCAGGCTCAACAATCGGCGCTGCGCCGCAATCATCGAAGAGATAGACATAAGGGAGTAAGCGCACCTAGGCCCACCAAGCGTGGAAGCAGTGCCGAAGAGCCCACGCGGGGCATGGTGCGCGAGTGTAGCAGGAGATGCGCCCCCGCCGACGAGCAACAGGCGCCTAGGAATGTTGCGCGGCCAGGTTTCGCGCGCAAATTGCAGCATCACTGCACTACCGCTGGTGCCGGGTCGACTCGCCTGATGGCCCACGGGGAATGTCAGTAGTACTGACATGCGCGGATGAACGAGATACCCGACTCGTGCAAACCGGATTTGGCAGCGCCGAGAACCATCGCTTCTCTAAAACCTCGCAGCCCATGTCCGTTTTGCTGTAACAAACCCTGACAGGGTACTGAAAGGCAGTGGCATGAAACCCTCGGTCTCGGAGCAGCCAGCGACGCACGTCCTCATCGTCGACGACGATGCAGGGGTACGCGACGTCGCCGTTCGCGCACTCAGGTACGAAAAGCTCGACGCGACATCGGTTGCGTGCGGAGAAGACGCCCTAGCGCGAGTGCGCGACGTACATGTCGACTGCGTCGTGCTCGACCTCACTATGCCCAGCATGAGCGGCCCCGAGACCTTTCGAGCCCTTCGCGCACTGAGCCCGACTTTGCCCATCGTGCTGTGTAGCGGCTGGCGCACCGATGAAGTGGATGGCCTGCTCGACAGTGGCGGTCGATCCACATTTCTGCGCAAACCCTTCACGCCGCGTCAGCTAGCCACTGCGGTTCACTCGGTGCTGGAAACTTAGCTCGCGTTTCCATGCAGATTTTTTTGAGAACTCAGGGCAACGGCCGCCCTACAGGAATCTTCTAGGTAGTGTGGAACTTCGCACAACGTGCGGTGCGTCAGAATCCTACACCGAGAGTCCAACTACTACTTTTGGACAAAAAGCGTGCTCGAATACCTTGTCGTTAGCGCTGGTTTCGCTCAAATGATGAAACGATGATGCATCCGCGAGGTCGCTCACCGAGCGCCGTCATGCTCAGCTTGGTCTTGATGGGAGCAAGTCTCGGGGGATGCGCATCGGGCGGTGCCGAACGAAGCTACAACGGGTCGGGTCAAGGCAGCGGCGGCCCGACCGGAGGCGGTCCAAGCGGCGGAAGCGGCGCAGCGAGCTCGACCGGCGCTGACGGCACGACCGCTGGGCAGAGCTCCACCAGCTCAGGCTCGGGCGGCAGCCAAAGCGTGCCGTTGCCCATGGGCACGGATCCCGAGGCGTTGCTTCCAACGCGCATCCGGCGACTGAGCAATGCAGAGTACGACGCAAGCACTGCGGCATTGCTCGGAACCAGTGAGCGACTCGCCAGTTCGTTTGCACCGGATTCGCGTCAGTCGGGCTACACCGTGAACGACGCGCAACGCGTAGATGCTGTCTTGGTCAAGCAACTGTTTTCGGCTGCAGAAACCCTCGCCGCACAAGCCCGCCCCAATTTCGCCCAACTAGCTCCGTGCGACGGCGGTGCGGACCCGGAGTCGTGCGCTCAAGCGTTCATCGACTCCTTTGGGGCGAAGGCTTACCGCCGACCGCTCGAGTCCGACGAGGCGCTCGGCTTGCTCGATGTGTACCGGGTCGGAGCAGAAGGCGCTAGCTATGAAGATGGCATCGAGCTGGTGATCCGAGCGCTCTTGCAATCGGCCGGCTTTCTGTACTTGACCGAGCTGGGCAACGGCGCACCCGATGCAAACGGGGTCGTCACGCTCACGCCTCATGAGCTCGCGAGCTCGCTCTCGTATCTGATCACCGCCGGTCCACCCGACCAACCGCTGCTCGACGCGGCGCTGTCCGGCAAACTAGCGACCCCCGAGGGGCGCACCGAACAGCTGCTCCGGCTCAGGCAAGAGATGAAGGCGCAAAGTGACGAGCGCCTCGTGCGCGTGCTGCGCGAATGGATCAGCTTGGATCGCATCGAGTCAACGGCCAAAGATTCGAACATCTATCCGCTGTTCGACCAGGTCAAAAGCGCGATGGTCGAAGAGAGCACGAGCTTCATTCGCACCGTGCTGGACGAGTCGAAGGGCAGTGTGGCCGAGCTGCTCGGTGCCGACTGGAGCATCACCAGCAACAACGACTTGATCCAGCTCTACGGTGCACAGGCGCAGTCCGGAGGCCGCGTCAGCATGCCCACGCGACGCGGCATCATCAACCAAGGCGCCTTCTTGTCGGTGCACGCGCATGCCCACGAGAGCACCCCCGTGCTGCGCGGCTTGGCCATCGCTCGCAGAATCGCTTGCCTATCGATCCCGAGTCCTTCGAGCCTGAACATCAACGTGGTGCCCCCTGTTCCAGACCCCAATCAGACGACGCGCGAGCGCTTTGCCGTGCACTCCACCGACCCCGAGTGCGCGAACTGTCACAGCACGATCGACGCGTTCGGCAACGCGTTCGAGCAGTTCGACGGTATGGGTCAATACCGCGAGACCGAGAACTCGCGCCCGGTCGATTCGACGACCGTCATCTCGGTGGGAGTAGACTTCGACGGATCTTATCAAGACAGCAACGAGCTTGCCGAAGCCCTCGCTCAAAGCCCGGATGTCCGCTCATGTTTCGCGAGGCAATTGTTCCGCGCGGCCGTGGCGCGCAGCGACAACAGCATCACCAAGGCCGAGAACGCCTTCGTTGCCGAAGTCGAAGCCTTGCCTCTCGAACAGCAGGGCAATGTGATCGATGCGCTAGTGACTCTCGTCAGCGGTCCCTTGTTCACCCACCGGAGGACTCCATGAGCCGGCATTCGGCATCACGGCCCAGAGGCGCCAAAGTCAGCGTCCATCGGCGCTCGTTCATCAAGGCCGTCGGCACAAGCCTGGCTGCTCTGCCCTTTTGCCGCCCTATCGAGGACTCGTTCGCTCAGTCCGCGGGCGAAGAGCTGCCGCTCAAGTTCATCGGCGTTTACCATCCCCATGGCATCAGCGCCGAGTATTTCGTGATGCGCGACAGCGACAGCGAGTCGAGCTTCGATTTGCGTTTCGAAAACAGCTGCCTCGAGCCTTTCGACGACGCTGCCACCTACGGCAAGAGCTTCAAGGACAAGATCATCGCGATCGAAGGCGTCGATCTCTTGTCGAACGCCAACGGCCATGACTCGGCCGCCACCATCTTGACGGGCAGCCGTATCGATGGCGGCAAGCCGCAGAACAGCTCGCTCGACCAGTTCTTGGCGGTCGAGCAGGGCCTCGGCAGCGACAGCCGCGTGACGAGCATCGCTCTGGGAGTCGGTGACGCTGACCTGACGTCTGGGCTCTCGCTGTCGTGTGGCCCCGGCGGCGAGCCTCTCAGCAAAGTCATCGATCCGGTCGAAGCGTTCGACATCTTGTTCAAAGGCGTAGTCGTGGGCGACGACCCCGCCGCGCAAGCCGAAGCCGAGCGTCAGCGGCGGCTCGGGCAGAGTCTGATCGATTTCGTGCGCGCCGACGTGGAGCGCCTTCGAGGCAAGCTCGCCGCAGAAGAGCGGCAGAAGCTCGATCAGCACCTCGATTCGCTGCGCGATATCGAAAAGCAGTTCACCAGCGGCACGGGCGGCAGCGCCGGTTGTGCGGTACCTCAGCGGCCGGCCGCGTTCCAACAGCTGCGCCGCTGGAACGGGGGCGAGCCCTACTTCGACGCCATCACCGACGCCCACATCGACATTCTTGCGCAAGCCCTGGCCTGCGACATCACGCGCTTCGCCACCCTGTTTTTGGCCGACCTGGCCTATGCGGGCAATCCACTCGATCTGCCGGCGGACAACCACGGCAGCGTGGCGCACACCTATTCCGGCTCTGCGATTGGCACCGGTCGCACCGAGTCCGGCAACCCCTCGACCTGGGTTCCGCTGGCGCGCTTCAATCGCTACAGCTACGGCAAGATCGCACGGCTCATGATGCGGCTCGACCAATTCGGCGTACTCGACTCGAGCTTGATTTACGCCAGCAGCGACATGGGCGACCCCGCGCTGCACAGCACACGCAACGTACCCAGCTTGATCGCGGGTGGCACGAACGGCCGCTTCCGCATGGGCCGCCGCATCCGCATCGCCAACGACTGCCCTGCCTCGAACGGCTGGTGCCAAGAGGGCGACCCGGTCAACACCACGGTCTCGAACAACAAGATCTTGGTGGCGATCGCGCAGGCGTTCGGCGTCGAAGTCGACTCGTTCGGTACTCAACCGAGCCCTGACAATACTACCGGCGCGCTGAGCGAGCTGTTCTGAGCCCACGAGCTCGCCGGGTTTGCACGAGGCTCTGCTGGCCTCGTATGCTCCAGTTCAACGGTGGCTTTCAAACACGCTATCAGCGAACCCGAATTCGACTGCCGAGCTTGCGGGCTATGCTGTCGCGGTCGACCCGGCACGGTGCTGGTCGAAGCGAACGACTTGATCCGGTTTCGGAGAGCAGGCCGTCACGATCTGGCGACCCGGCTGGCTCCGGGGCACTTCAGTCTGCCCGCGCTCCCCACGGATGACAGTGGGCGCTGCGTGTATCAGGGGACCCTCGAGCACACCCACGACTGCAGCATCTACGAGCTGAGACCTCAGGCGTGTCGCGACTTCGAGGCGGGCAGCCCGGAGTGCGTGGCCGTTCGAGCGCGCGGCAAACGGGAGTGAGCTTCGCGCCGGCAAACAGGGCCTGAGTGCGCGGCGCCTACGTCACGCGCACGGGTTTTATGACTGGGGAGTTGACCCCGCGGCCTTCTTGGGTTCACGTCTCCCAAGGAGAAAGCCCATGGCGTATTACCTAGGCCTAGACTCGAGCACCCAAAGCCTCTCAGCGCTAGCCATCGATGTCGAGCACGGCACCGTCGTGCTCGAGGAGTCGGTGAACTTTGGACGCGACCTGCCGCACTACGCGTCGCCTCATGGTTTTTTGGAAGACCCGGACCCCCAGATCAAGCATGCGAACCCCTTGATGTGGGTCGAAGCGCTCGACGTGTTGCTCGCCAAACTCGCCGGGTCGGGCTTCGATCTGTCGCAGATTGCCGCTGTGAGCGGAGCAGGCCAGCAGCATGGTTCGGTTTACCTCAAAAGCGGCATCGGAGAAGTCGCGCCTCTGTCTCCAGACAAGCCGCTCGTCGAACAAATTGCCCCCATCTTGAGTCGAGAGACTTCGCCTATTTGGATGGATAGCTCGACGAGCGCCGTCTGCAGCGAAATCGCCAGGGCAGTCGGCGGTGATGCGATTGTCACCCAAATCACCGGATCGCGTGCCATTGAACGCTTCACCGGACCGCAAATTCGCAAATTTTACTTGGAAGAGCCGGAAGTGTACGCGGCCACGCAAGAGATTCACCTCGTGAGCTCTTTCATGGCGTCGCTCTTGGCGGGCAAGAGCGTCCCCATCGATTTGGGTGATGGCGCAGGCATGAATCTGCTCGACCTCGCCAGCGCGTCGTTCAGCCAAAAGATGCTGGATGCCACGGCGCCCGAGCTGCGCGCCCGCTTGAAGGGGCCAGTGCCCTCTCAGGAGCAAGTGGGAGTCGTTGCGGACTACTTCGTCAAGAAGTTCGGCTTCCGCACGAACGTGCCGATCTACGCGTTCACGGGGGACAACCCCTCGAGCCTGATTGGTATGGGCGCCAGCGAACCCGGCACCGCCGTGGTGAGCCTGGGGACCAGCGATACGGTGTTTGCTGCCATGCGTCACCCCCGTACCGATCCACAGGGGTTCGGGCACGTGTTTGGCAACCCAGCCGGCGGTTTCATGTGTCTGATCTGTTTTGCCAACGGTTCCTTGGCCCGCGAAAAAGTAGCAGAGCAAGCCGGCTACGACTGGCAGAGCTTCGCGCGCGCCATCTTGGAGGAAACGGCCCCGGGCAACGGCGGCAACTTGATGCTTCCATTTTTCGTCCCAGAGATGACACCGAAGGTTCTGAAGCCAGAAGTAAGACGGTTCGGGTCACCGGACTTCGTCGCGGGCAACGACAAGAAGGCTTTGGCGCGCGCAGTCGTCGAAGCCCAAGCTCTGAGCATGCAGCACCACTCGCGATGGATCGGTGAGACGCCCACTCGCCTGTTGGTCACCGGGGGCGCCTCGAAGAACCGTGGCATTTTGCAGGTGCTCGCCGACGTCTTCGAAGCGGAGATCCGAACCCTGAGCGTCGGCAATTCTTCGGCTCTCGGTGGAGCCCTGAGAGCTGCCCAGGCCGCTCTGGCCTGCAGCTGGGCCGAGCTCTATGAGAAGTTCGCCGCCCCGGATCCCGATTTGATATTACGGCCCGATCCCAGGGCGCGTGGGGCCTACGACGCGCTTCGCGGCGCGTTGACGCGGGAGCTTCAAAAGCTCGGCTGAACCGGTTGCCGCCTATCGGGTCTGCCTTTACCTTCAAGTGGACTAGGGCTCAACGCCCTCTTGCTTGAAAGGCCGGGAGCATGCCCAAACGAACCCGTTCACTGGTACTGTGTCTGTCGATTCCCGCGTTGGCCTGTACGGCAACGCTCGGCTGTAACCCTTCGGATTCGACGACGCCCGGAGCGACGAGCGGTGCCACTACCGGTGCAGGTGGCGCTCAGTCTACTGGGACGGCCGGCAGCACCGACGGCGGCATCACGGGCGCCAACGCTACGACGGGCGGGGGTGAGGTCCTCGGGGGATACTACGAAAGCGGAGCTTGGCACGGCTACGCGTGGACCGCGCCAGTGGGGGACGGCACCAGCATCAATCCCATGGATTTCTCCACCCTCCCGAGCGGCTCTCCCTATTGCGTTAGCGGTGTCGTAGGTCCGGCCGCTGACTACAGCGGCGTGTCGCTATTGGGGTTCAACATCAATCAAGCGCAAACCGCCGAAGGCGGCGGCGACCCACCGATCGAGTCGGCGATCCCCACGGGCACGGGCATTGCGGTGAACTTCAGCAAGACCGTCGCGTCGGCGCTGCGCATCCAGATTCAGGGCCCTGCGGGGGAGACGGACGCGAACGATCGCTGGTGCTACGAAATCGCCGAGCCTGCAGGGCCCGTGTTTGCGCCCTATGCCGAATTCAACACGGAGTGCTGGACCGGCGGCATGGGTACGGCCTACGCCAATCAACCCTTGACCGCGGTCGTGTTCACGGTGCCGGGAAGCAACGTGAACCCAGTGGAGTTCGACTACTGCGTCAATGGCTTTGCCGACGGCAACAGTGCCGCCGACGCTCCGGATAGCCTTGGCGGAGGCGGCGATGGCCAGCTCACCGGCACCATCACCGAACGCTACGGGAAAGTCAAAGTGCTGCAAGGGGGCAAGAGCTACATCGTGCAAAACAATGCCTGGGGTCCCGGCTCGAGCGAAGGTTCACAAACGCTCTCGTACAGCGGCGCCAGCTTCGAAATCTTGACGCAAACCGGGTCACCCGGCGGCGGCAGCGAGCCAGCCTCCTTTCCGTCGATTTACATCGGCGCCAATGGCGCGCAGGGCGTCAACGGCAGCTTGACCACCAGCTCCGACGATGGCCTGCCAAAACAAGTCGGCAGCATTACCAGCATTCAAACCAGCTTCAGCCACAATGGGACGGGGGCCTTCGGCGGTGATTACAACGCCACCTACGATGTCTGGTTCGCTTCGTCTCCACCCGCGGGTGAATACGGTGCTGCGCAGGCGGGCTACTTGATGGTGTGGTTGTACCGCCCCCAGAACCGCTACCCCATCGGTGGCCAGGTGGGCACCGCCACGATCGCTGGTCACACTTGGGAGATCTACGCGGGCGATCGCGGGGACGGCAGCGGCACGCAAGTCGTTTCGTACGTGTCGCCAACCCCGCTGGGCAGCCTGACGTTCGACCTGAACCTGTTCATCCAAGAAGCGGTCGGCAACGGTCGCGGGGGCTTCAATGCGAATTGGTACTTGACCGACGTGTTCGCCGGGTTCGAGATCTGGAGTGGTGGCGCGGGGCTCGCGGTCAGCGAGTTTTCGGCGGTCGTCCAATAGCGCAGAGCCACATGCTTCTATCTTGGCCGCTCGGTCTCTTGCTACGCTGCCGTCGTGCTCGCGTTCACCGTACGTTCGGCCATGCTCGCCCTCGCCGTAGCCGGCTACGTGTGCAGCGCCACGTGGGCGCGGGCAGCGCAGGGCAATCAGCCTCCGAACATCGTACACTTGGTGCCGGAGCGATTCGACCGGCAAACCATCATCGCCAATATCGGTGAACCCCTCGTCTTGGGCGTCGTCGTCGACGACGCCGAGCTCGACCCTGTCAGCGTGTCCGTGGCCGGCTTGCCCCAGGGGGCTAGTTTCTCGCCCGAGCTTCGGCAACTCAGCTGGACGCCCAACCCACGGCAGCGGGGTGAGCACATCCTGCTTTTCCGAGCAACGGACGGACGGCACGAGGCGTCGCGCGTGCTCGTGGTGAAGGTCACTCCGAACCGCCCCCCGCAACTGTTCCGCCGCTCCTACGACCTCGTGGTCGGCCAACACGGCCGCCTGGTGTTCGTGGCGGACGACGCCGACGGCGACGAGCTCGAGTACACATTGCTGAACATCCCCCGGGGCGCCCAGTTCGACCCCAGCACCGGCGTGTTGAGCTGGCAACCGCTCGAGGCTCAATTGGGCAGGCACTGGCTGCTGGTCGAAGTGAGCGACGGCAGCGCCAAGACCCGTCACCACTACGAGGTCATGGTGAGCGACAAAAGCACGGATGCCTGGGGCGCCTTTTTCATGCCCAGTCTGGGAGCCGCCGCGTACGCGCCGCGGGCCAGAGCAGAGGCCGGGACGTTTCTCGGCGGGGCTTTGGGCATTTCACTGGTCTCCTGGATTCATCGCACCGACGCCGCGGGCCCCAGTCTCGGGCACATTTATCTGCGCGGCGAATGGTACGAAAGTACGCAGGGCGACGTGCCCCCTCTCTTCGCTTACATGGCAGGCTTCTCGTTGGCCTTCGAGCACAATCCGACACGTCGCTACTTGATCCCGGGTTACGGTCTGGAAATCGGTGGGCTCGTCCACGAGATGCTCGGCAGCCCGTTTCAGCTCACCCCGTATGGCGAGCTCTACCTGTACGCTACTCGAGGTCTCTTCGTCAGGGGCCGCGGCGGGTATCGCATGGTCCCCGCCCGCATGTCGCGTCTCGGGGGTGTGCACGCTGGGCTCGAGGTAGAGCTGAGCATCTGGTGAAGCTCACTGCTCGGAGCCGGCCGCGACAAAAAAGCGAGCCGCCCTCCGGAAAACCCGAAGGGCGGCTCTCACATACCCGGGAGAAACCCAAGAAAGCTCTGTCAGCCGCTCTGCCGCCGCTGATAGGCGGGCGTATCCCAGTCCATGTCCGGCTCGGACGTGGACGCTGGGAATTGAATGCGATCGCGCACCGGCGGCAGGTTGACGTCCCTGGCGGCGGCCGTCACGCTGATGCCCGATTGCGGGCGCCGCGTGGAGTAGGCGTGTGCGATCTCACGCTTCTCGGGGCGCGCGCTGAGCGCCGCCTTGCTGGCCGGGATGAACGACTCGCGCGCTTGAGGACGATCGACGCTGCGGCTTGCTTCGACCTCGATGGGTATTTCGTGGTGAGCCTGGTCAAAGCCTGTCGCGATCACGGTGACCTTCAACACATCGCCCATATTTTCGTCGATGCTCGCACCAAAAATGATGTTGGCGTCTTCGTGTGCCTGCTCTTGAATCAGCGAAGCAGCCTCCTGAATCTCTTTCATACGCATGTCGGGACCGCCCACGACGTTGATCAAGACACCGGTGGCCCCCTGTACGGAAATATCGTCGAGGAGCGGCGACGTCACCGCTTGCTCCGCAGCGATCTTGGCTCGGCCCTCGCCCTTGGCGCAACCGGTGCCCATCAGGGCTCGACCCATCCCACTCATCACGGTGGTGACATCGGCAAAGTCGACATTGACGATACCGTCCAGAGTGATGAGATCGCTGATGCCCTTCACCGCCTGGTAGAGGACCTCATCGGCCTTGCGAAAGGCGTCGACGAAGGTCAATTCATCGTCGGCAAGGGTCATCAGCTTTTCGTTGGGGATGGTGATCAGGGTGTCGACGTGCTCTCCCAGCATGCGCAACCCCTGCTCGGCCCGTCGAGCACGCTGCCTGCCCTCGAACATAAACGGCTTGGTGACCACACCAACGGTGAGCGCCCCGGCCTCGCGTGCCAGCTGTGCGACCACAGGCGCCGCACCGGTGCCGGTGCCGCCGCCCATGCCAGCCGTGACGAAGACCATATCCGCGCCTTCGAGCGCTTCTTTGAGGCGTTGAGCGTCTTCGAGAGCCGCTTTGCGCCCCCGTTCGGGGTCGGCGCCGGCCCCCAGCCCGCGCGTAATATTCGCACCGATGGCGATGCGCTCGGCGGCGCTGTTGGCGTTGAGCGCCTGAGCGTCGGTGTTCACGGTGATGAACTCGACTCCTTCCAAGCCGAAGTTGATCATCGTGTTGATGGCATTACCGCCAGAACCACCTACGCCGATGACTTTGATACGCGCCTGATACTCTTGCGTCTCGTCGGCGAATTCGATCGAGAAACTCATGATTTCCTCCCGGGCCGAATGATTGGGTTGTTGACCAGCCGCCGCCGTCAGTTGCTCGCGGGCTGCCTCTCCCGTGGGTCGAGCGATTGAATTCGGCGCTTGGTGCTTGAATGAACTTTCGTGGGTATGTTTCTTTCTAAGGTAAGCTAAGAAGTTCCGCTAGAAAGCGGCCTTGAACCATTCCAAAAATCCCGCCTTCTTGCGGTCGACGACCGGACCCTGGTCCGCAATCACCGGCGCGCTGATCGCACCCGCTTCGCCTCGAGCGTACGCATCGGCCAAGTGCTGCGCGCCATAGCGGACCAAGCCAACGCCGGTCGCATATTGCGGTCCTTGCACCAATTGCACCAATCCTTTGACACCGATCGGGAAGCCGAGCCGAACGGGCATTCCCAAGATCTCCTCGGCGCACTCGACCATGCCCTCCATCAAGGTGGCGCCACCCGATAGCACGGCACCCGAGCTGATTTCCTCGAGCAGTCCGGCTTCTTCCATACGCCGGCGCGCCTCGCTGAACAGCTCCTCGACCCGAGGTTCAATGATGTCGCTGAGCAAGCGGCGTGCTGCGTGGCGCGGGGCGTGTCCGCCGACACCGGGCACCTCGATCTCTTCGTCGTCCGCGATCATCCGGCCCAGCGCACAGCCGTAGTTTCGCTTCAACCGCTCCGCTTCGGCCATCGGCGTCCTCAAGCCCGCCGCGACGTCGCTGGTGATGTTGTTGCCCCCTGCCGGAATCACGCTGGTGTGGGCGATGCCTCCGTCGGCATAGACCAAAAGATCGGTCGTCCCCCCGCCGATATCGATGACGGCGACTCCAATTTCTTTCTCGTCGTCGCTGAGCACGGCGTCGGAGCTGGCCAACGGTTCGAGAACGACGTCCGCCACGTTCAGCCCGCAGCGCTCCACACAGCGGACCACGTTCTGAACACATGAGGTTGCCGCCGTCACCAGGTTGACCCGCACCTGCAGGCGCACTCCGCTCATGCCGACGGGGTCGCGGATCCCATCCTGATTGTCCACGATGTATTCGCGAGGCAACGCGTGCAAAATCATGCGGTCGGCGTCTACCGGAATGGCCCGCGCTCCTTCCAGCACGCGTTCCAGGTCGGCGCGCGTCACCTCCCGTCCACTAATGGCGCACACGCCGTCGGAGACCTGGCTTCTGATGTGGCTGCCAGCTACCCCGGCAAAGACGGTATTGATCTCGACGCCAGCCATGGTCTGCGCAGCGTCGATGGCTTCGCGAATCGAGCGAACCGTCCATTCGATGTTGCTGACCACACCCTTGCGCAGACCGCGACACGGCACATTGCCGACTCCAAGGATGGTGATGCCATCGCTGTCGACCTCACCGACGACGGCAGACACCTTGGTCGTGCCCAGGTCGAGGCCGACGATGATCTCGGGAGTACTGAAAGGGGCTGTCATGGGTTTCTCGAATCTACGGTGGTGGCTTTGAGGGCTCGGCCGACGCTGCCATTTGCGCTCGGGTATGGCCAACTTTTGGCTTGTAAAGGTCGTACTTTAGCCACCGTCAATGCAACCTGGTCAGCGCATGCGAACCACTACTCGCTCCGGGTGAGCGTCGTTGTCCAAAAAAACGATGCCCGGCACCTCGCCCTGCCGCTGCACCTTCTGCAAGACACGTTCGGCCATCCGCAGCTTCATGAGCCATGGTCCCTTGCCGAGCTTCAGGCTGACTCCCTGGCGCCCAACCACCAAGGTCACCGCCCCGTCGGGATCGAGGTGGACCTCTTGCGCTGCGAAGGCGTGCGCTATGGGCAGTCGCTCGTACTGGCCCAGCACCTCGAGCGCGAGCGCTATCCTCTCGATTTCACGCGCGCGATCACGCGCCAAGTTGGCCTGGGAGATGCCAGTAATGATTGGAATATCATAAGGATCCGAGTCGCCGAGCGGCTTGAACGGCACCCCGGCTCGGGTGGCCAAGTAAAGCTCCGACCCGATGCTGACGACCGCGCGGGCTTCGTGCTCCTCGATTTCGATGCGCACCCCACGCGGCAGCTCACGGGTCACACGGGCCGACCGAATCCAGGGGTTCGCTAAAAGGGCGCGCTCGGCACGCTCGGTATCCATGGCGAAGATGTTGTTGCCCACCTGGACACCCGCGAGCTGCGCCACTTCCTCGGACGTGAACCGACCGAGCCCCTGCACGTCGACGCGCTCGATGGCAAAACGAGGGGTCGTCATCGCGTATTGGCGCGCTCCCCAAGCAGTACCAAGGGAAATCCCGATCACCAGCGCTAGACCAACCCCCAGTTTGATCAGCGCCCAAGCGCCCACCCAGGCGCTGGGTGGTGCGCTCATCCCATCCGCACCGCTTGTTTCGGGGAGCGCCGCGAGCGACTCTTGCGGCAGCGTGGCCCGGGCCTCGGCACGCATCAGCCACCCCCCTCGAGCGCACGCGACGCGCGAATGTCGGCTGCGATGGTGAAGAGCGCCCGGTTGATGTCTCCGGCGCCGAGCGTGATCACGACATCGCCCGGGCGCACCAACGAAGCGATTTCACGCGATAGCTCGGCCCGCTCACTCACGTAGCGCACGTGGTGATGACCATGAGCCCGGATCGCCTCGCTCAGGCGCTCCGAGTGGATGCCCGCGATGGGCTTCTCACCGGCCGGGTAAATGTCGGTGACGAACACAGCGTCGGCGGTGTTGAACGCGCGCGTGAAGTCTTCGAACAGTCGCTCGGTTCGACTGTACCGATGTGGTTGAAATGCAACGACAATTCGCTGATTGAAGGCGCGCCTGGCGGCATCGAGGGTGGCGCGGATCTCCGCAGGGTGATGACCGTAATCGTCGATCAAAGTCACCCCTTCGACCACGTCGATGACGCTGAATCGACGCGCCACTCCGTGGAAGGTCGACAGAGCCTCCTTCATCACGTCGAGCGGTACCTCCAGCTCGTCGGCAATCGCAATCGCCGCCAGCGTGTTGAGCACGTTGTGCTGCCCCGGCATCCGCACCGTGAACTCCCCGAGTGGATCGCCCCGGCGGTACGCGCTGAAGGTCGTCGCCATGCCTTCGTGGCTGACCGAACGCGCCGAGTAGTCGGCTTGGGCCGAAATGCCATACGTCACGTGCCGGCGCTCGATTCGAGGCAGCAGGTCCTGAACGTCCGGATGATCCAGGCACAGGACGGCGAGACCATAGAAGGGAACTTTCTCCACGAATTGCTGAAAGGCCTGCTTGAGCGCGGCATGCGTACCGTAGAAGTCCAGGTGCTCCGGATCGATGTTGGTCACCGCCGCAATGGTGGGCGAAAGCCTCAAGAACGAACCGTCGCTCTCGTCCGCCTCTGCGACCAACAGGTCGCCGCCGCCCAAACGCGCATTGCTGCCGAGGGCGGCCATGCGCCCGCCGACCACTACCGTCGGGTCCAGGCCGGCGGCTCTGAGGACCGTGGCCACCAGCGACGTCGTCGTAGTCTTGCCATGTGAGCCAGCAATGGCGACGCCGTACTTGACGCGCATCAACTCTGCCAACATTTCTGCGCGTGTAATGGCCGGCGTCCCCAGCAGCCTCGCCTCCAAGATCTCGGGATTGTCGGGCGCGATGGCGCTCGAATAGACCACCACGTCTGCCCCGTGGACATTGCTGGGGCTGTGGCCCACGTCGATGCGCACGCCGATTCGGCGCAGGTTGCGCGTGTTCTCGCCTTCTTTCAGGTCCGACCCGGAGACGTCGAACTCCAAAGTGCGCAAGATTTCGGCGAGGCCGCTCATGCCAATGCCGCCCACCCCGATGAAGTGCACGTGCCGCACGCGCCCGCGGAACATCAGAAGGCCTCCGGTTGGCGCAGCTTGCCCCAATAGCCCGGCCCCGTGCCGACGCTGCCGGTCCGGCTGCGCCGGGTTTCGGGTTCATGGCTTCCGCCGGCGACGACCCCGCCCAAGGCCAGCAGATCTTTGGCGATGACCTCGGCCGCGTCGGGTCGCGCCAATCGCAGCGCCGCTTGGGCCATGGTCGACAGCCGCACACGGTCCTCGAGCAGCGTGCCGAGCTCTTCGGCCAGCCTTTGCGGCGTGACTTCGTCGGCATCCACCGAGATTGCGGCGCCCTCCTCGACCAGGGCACGAGCATTCATGCGCTGGTGATCGCCCGCGGCATAGGGGTAGGGCAACAAAAGGCTCGGCCGCCCGACGGCACAGATCTCGCTAACGGCGCTCGCCCCGGACCGGCTGATCACGAGATCAGCCTGGGCCAGCGCGCTCGGCATGTCGTCGATGAACGGGACCACCTCGACCTTTAGCGCCTCGCGCTGCTTGGCGCTGTAGAGCGCCTGCACCGCCTGAAGGTGCAGCGCGCCACACTGGTGCACCACCTCGAGCGCGGCAGGCAGCCGGCAAAAAGCCTCGGGCAAGGCTTCGTTCAGGGACTTGGCGCCCTGGCTGCCACCCAGCACCAAGATGCGAGGAACAGCACCGAGTGCGTAGGGTTCGGCGCGAAACTGCGCCCGCAGGGGAACGCCCGTGCGCAAGCGCACTTTCGACGCGAAGTAGCGGTCCGTAGCGGGAAACGCCGTATACGCGCGCTTGACGAAGGGCACCATGAGCCGATTGGCTAGGCCGATCACGCTGTTCGGCTCGAGCAGTGCTACTGGGATGCCCAGGCTGTACGCCGCGAGCGCCACGGGCCCGGCCGCGTAGCCACCAATCGAAAACACGACGCACGGCTCGAGCTCGGCAAGGTACTTTCGCTCGGCCAGCGTCGCCGTCACGGCGCGCGTTGCGCCACGCAGCGCACCCACGGGGCCTCCGCCTCGCATGGGCAAAATGTCCACCAAGCGCAAGGGGTAGCCGCGCTCGGGCACCAGCCGCGTCTCGAGCCCGCGGCGCGTGCCCACGAACAAAAGCTCTACGTCCGGCCGGAGTTGCCTGAGCGCATCCGCGACGGCGATCATCGGGAACACGTGGCCTCCAGTGCCCCCGCCAGCCAGCACGACACGAGGCGAGCTCATGTGCTTTTCTCCGTGGCGGTTGAGCCGGCCGCATCGCGTCGCCGCCTCCGCGGCGCCCGAAATTCCGCCTCGGAAACCAGCACCGCGCTGGCTTCTGCCCGCCCGTCACTCGCGGCAACGCGCAGGTTCTGAACCTCCTGATGTCGACGTGACACGCTGAGCAAGATGCCCATGGCAAGGCCGTTGACCAACAGCGAAGAGCCGCCGTAGCTGACGAACGGTAGTGTGAGCCCCTTGGTCGGCAGAATTGCCATCGCCACGCCGAGATTCACCAGCGCTTGGACGCCAAACATGATGGAGATGCCAAACGCGATGTACGAGCCGTAGTCGTCGTCGGCGGCGAAGGCGATGCGCACACCGCGCACGACGATCAGAAGATACACCGCGCACAAGCCGAGCACGCCAATGAACCCCATTTCTTCGCCGATGATGGCTGCCACGAAATCGGTGTGCGCTTCCGGCAAGTACAAGACCTGCAGGCCGCTCCCCAGGCCCATACCCGTGAGCTCGCCAGAGCCGAAGCTCATGACGGCTTGGAAGGGTTGGTAGGCGAGATCTTGCCGGTGCTCGGCCATGTTGAACCACGCCACCATGCGCTCCCAACGGTACTGGGTGAACCGGACCGCCAGGACCGCAAAGCCGATTCCCAACCCCGCCGCGCCAATCAGCCACTGCAGCCGGGCTCCAGCGACGAACAGCATCGAAAACGTCAGGAACATGAGCACCGCAGCACCACCGAAATCGGGCTGCTTCATGCACAGGAGCACCAGCACGCCGGCCATCAAGAAGTGCGGGAGCATGCCGAGCGAAAAGCTCTTCACGCGGTCTTGCTTTTTGTCGAGCGAGTACCCGAGCCACAAGACCAACGCGAGCTTTGCGGCTTCGGAGGGTTGTATGTGGATCGGTCCCAACCTGAGCCAGCGCGCCGCACCGCCTCCCGTGTGCCCGAAGCCGATGACGCTGAGCACCATCATGACCACGACCACGATCAGGCCCAGATAGGTCAGAGGCTTGAGGCGCGTGTAGTCCATTTTCGAGGCGCCGAACATGAGCGCCAGCGCCACCACCGCGAAGACCGCCTGCCGCTTCAAGAAGTGTTCCGGGTCGCGAAAAACGTTGATGGCTTCGACGAGGCTGGCGCTGTAGACCATCACGACGCCAAAGCCCGTCAAACCCACGACCGCCGCCGCCAACACGGGGTCCACGGGGCCGGTGCGCCGAGCCCGGATCAGTGCCTTGATGTGCTTCATCGCCCACCTCCGCTCTGGTAGCGTTTGCGAATGCGCTCGACCGCAGCGATGAAGCTCTCGCCGCGCTCCATGTAGTTCTGATACATGTCGAGGCTGGAACAGGCGGGGCTCAGCAGCACGGCGTCGCCCGTCTCGGCTAACGCAAAGGCCCTTTCGACGGCCTCTGGCATACTGTCGGCGCGTTCGATGGTCAGTTTCGAGCCGACGGCTTCGATGATGCGCTCCTTGGCTTCACCGAGCACGACCAGCGCGCGCCCCTTCTGGGCAAGCGCCTCGGCCAGGGGCGCATAGCCGCCCTGCTTGTCGCGACCGCCGGCAATCAGCACTGCCCTATGCTCGGCAAGGCCGAGCAAGGCCGTGACCGCCGCGCCCACGTTGGTCGCCTTCGAATCGTCGTAGAAATGCACTCCTTCGACCTCACCCGCAAAAGCCATGCGGTGTGGCAAGGCACGGAAGCGCGCCAGCCCTTCTTGAATCTCTACGCTGCTGACGCCGAACGTGCGCGCCACGGCGATGGCCGCCGCCGCGTTCGACACATTGTGAGAGCCGTGTAAATCGACACCCCTGAGCGAGAACACCTCGCCTGTCGCGCGTTCCACGATCTCGCGGCCCTGATGAGGATAATCGCCGCCCGGACCGAAGGTGATCAGGTTTCCGCGCCCGCGGCGCACTTGAGCCAGACAGGCCTCGTCGTTGGCCGGGCAGAATGCGAAATCGCTATCGGTTTGATTCACGAAAGCGAGCCCCTTGGCGTTCGCATAGGCCGCGTAGTCATCGTACCGGTCCAAGTGGTCCTCGCTGATATTGAGAAGCACGCTGGCCCTCGGGCGTAGGGTCGGAGCCCGCTCGAGCTGAAAGCTGGAGACCTCCAGCACCATGAGCTGCATGTCGGTATCCACTGCATCGCTGGCAGGCGTCCCCAGGTTGCCTCCGATGAAGACGCGCCGCTCTGCCGCCTCGAACAAGTGCCCGAGCAAGGTGGTCGTGGTGCTCTTGCCATTGGTTCCTCCGACCGCCACCACTGGAGCCGTGACGAAACGCAGAGCGAGCTCGAGCTCTCCAATCACCGGGACACCGGCAGCCTCTGCGGCCGTGAGCTCGGCAAATGCCGGCACCCCTGGCGAAACCACGATGAGATCGGCTTTCGCGAAATCGATGCCCGAGTGTCCTCCCAGCACGAGCTCGACGTCGAGCCCCCGAAGCTCGTTCGAGAGCTTGCCGGCCGGAGCGCGATCGGTACCGATGACGCGTGCCCCCCTTTTCAGGCAAAGCCGTGCCGCGCTGAGGCCACTCTTGCCCAAGCCGACGACAATCACAGTTTTGCCCTTCAGATCCATCAGCGCACTTTCAACGAAGCCAAGCTGACCAGAGCCAGCAGAAAAGAGATGATCCAGAAACGCACGATGATGCGAGGCTCGGGCCACCCCTTCTTCTCGAAGTGGTGATGCAAAGGAGCCATCAAGAACACGCGTTTGCCGAACAACTTGAACGAGATCACCTGGGTGATCACGCTGACGGCCTCCAAGAAGAAGATGCCGCCCAAGATGATGCTCAACAGCTCGTTCTTGGTGAGCACCGCCATCATGCCCAGCCCGCCACCCAAGGCTAGCGAGCCGACGTCACCCATGAATACCTGAGCGGGATAGGCGTTGTACCAAAGAAAGCCAATGCCCGCGCCAATCACCGCGGCCCCATACACGCTGAGCTCGGCCATCTCGGGGGTGCCCGCAATGTCCAGGTACTTCGCCAGCGGTTGCCCGAACAAAACCGAGCCGGCAATGTACGCCCACAACATGTAGGTGGCCGCAGCTACCATCACCGGCCCGATCGCGAGGCCGTCCAGCCCGTCGGTGAGGTTCACGGCATTGCTGGTCCCCACCACGCAGATCAGAGCGAAAACACAGTAAATAGCCGGGGGCAGTGAGACCTGGTGCTTGTCGAATGCCACGAACGGGATCGCCAATCGGTAGCGAATTTCCAACCATTCTTTGGGCATGCCTTCGGTCGCCACGAATAGGTAGGCGATGGCCGCTCCGCCGATCAAAAATTGAAAGATGAGCTTGTAGCGCCCAGGCAGGCCGCGGCTGCTGGCGCCTGAAATCTTCATGCGGTCGTCGATGAAGCCAATCAGACCGTAGCCGGCCGTTACTGCGGTAGTCACCAACACGAAGACGTTTGTCGCGTTGGACCAGAGCAACGTCGGCACCAGAACGGAAAGCAAGATCAACGCCCCGCCCATGGTGGGTGTCCCCGCCTTGGCTTGGTGAGACTCGGGCCCTTCTTCGCGGATGATCTGGCTGATCTGTTTGCCTCGCAGCTTCTGAATGAACCACGGCGCAACCAAAAAGCTAATCAGCATGGCGGTAATGGTCGCCATGATCGCCCTGAAAGGAGTGTAGCGAAGCACGTTGAGCGCACTGGCCCACCCGAACTCGTTCGACAGCGGATAGAAGAGCTCGTAAATCACGCCGCTCGCCCTTTCGCGTCGACGAGACCCTCGACGACGCGCTCGACTCGCACGCCACGCGAGCCCTTGACCAAGATCACGTCCCCGGGCTCGGCGCGAGCCAGGGTGAGCGACAGCGCCTGGAGGCTATCTTCGGCAAATTCGGCCGGCATCCCGGCGGCGCGCGCGGGCTCCACCAGGTATCGGGCATCACCCGCAACCGCCACCAGATAGGCCGCGCCCGTCTCCACGACGTCGGCGGCCAAGCCTTGGTGCTCTGCTTGCGAAAGCGGCCCGAGCTCGCGCATCTCACCCAGCACCAAGAGCAGCCG
>CBFGRJ010000025.1:0-33739 GCA_965651135.1 uncultured Myxococcales bacterium | reverse complement strand
GTCAACGACGCTGCGGCGACTCCAGCTGCGGCTGGTCGCTCAGCACAGAAAAAACAGACCAAGCCAAAACAGCCGGTAGCGGCCCCGACGCTCGCCAACCTGCAGCAGTGGCACAACCCAATCTTGTACGAAGGTCTGGTCAGGTTTCGTTCTTCGTTCTCGCCGCCGGGGCAACCCATTGTCGGAGACAACACCGACCCATGGGGCATGACCTGGACGAAATGCACGAATCTGGCCATCGATCTCTTGGCGACCATGGTCGCCGAGGAGCGCGGGTTGATTCCGGAGCTGCAAGCCAGGGAGCACATGGCGCGCGTGCTCGGAACGCTCGCTGCGCTTCCGACCTATCAGGGTATTTTTCCCGAAAACATCGTGATCAAAGGAGGGGTTGGTCCGGAGATCGTCGCAGGCAAGACGCGCTACTCCTCTATCGACTCCGCATGGGTCACGCTGGTGCTGAGCTTGGTGGAGGCGCACTATCGCGCGACCGCTCCAGCGCTCGCCCAAGCTGCTCAGGCGCTCTTGGCTCCGCAAGACTATCGTGTCTTTTTGAGCAAAGACGGCCTGCTCGGCGCCGGATTCTACGTCGATGTGGCCACCCATCAGAAGGCGGAAACCATAGCGTTCTCCTACAACGATCGAAACAGCGAAGCGCGACCGCTACTCTTGGCTCTGGTGGGCATGAACCAGTTGCCGGCCTCCGCCTGGGACAACACGATCTACGACTGGACCGATCGGGACGGTCTCATTTTTGCGAAAAGCTGGCACTACAGTGCTTTCGTCGAAATGACGGGAGCGCTCTTCTTCGATGAAGTCGCGTTGGCCCCCCTGACGTTGGGTAGAAGTCACCAAAGTTACATCAGAGCCAGCAAGCGCGTCGCCGAGCAGAGTGGTCATCAATTCTGGGGGTATGCTCCTGCTTGTGATGCGGCCAACGCCTACGCGGAGTTCGGCCTCGATCGACCCGACGCCGTCTCGCCCTACGCCGCCGCGCTGCTCACGCTCACGAACGACCAAGAGGCGCTATCGAACTTCCATCGGGTGCTACAGGTGTTGCCCCGCAATGGGGACCCGTTGCCAGATGGAATAGATCCCCGCTCTGGGCAGGTCTCTTGCGGGGTTGCCAGGCTTCTGGACCAAGGGCTGATGTTTCTGGCGCTGAATGCAGATGTCGTTCGGAGCCTGGTGCTGAAGACGAGCTGGTATCCCGCTGCGGCAAATCGCCTCGCCGCGATGGATCAGTCGTTCCACGCGCCCGTTCCACTCGTCGAAGCTCAGTCCGCCCCCGAGTCGCCGCCCAAGGCCACGGATTAGTCCGACTCGGAGCGGCGTGGCGGTTCGCATCACTTGGTCAGAAGCGCACGGTTTCGAGCACACGTCCTAGCGTTCGGCCGCGGACGACCCTGCACAAACCGGGACTTTTCGGCAAATCCCGACGCATGCGGTTTGGTACGGAACGTGTAGCACCTCGGCGCTGTGTTTTTCCCCCTCCGCTCGCTGTGCACATTGCGTTCTGAGTCCGCGGTGCGTGACAAGCCAAGTCCACGCAGCCTCGCGACGGTCGCGGTTGCAGCTTACTTGGGGTTGTTTCCGAACCTCGCCTGCGGGCGTGTGGCGGAACGCACCAGCTCTCTCGAGCCCAAGACCGCCGCGTCCAATGTTTCCGTGTCCCGAAGTACAAGCCTCGGTGTTTCCGAATCTCAGGCTGGTGTCGACTCACCCGCTTCGACCCCCTCACCCCCTCCGCCGTTCTTCGAAAAGCTTCGCGAGCAAGCCAAGGCGCTCACCCAGCAAGGCTTCGTCGCGGCGCGTCCCACCGCGCTGCCGAAGCAGCTGGCAGGCATCGACTACGACGCCTACCGGAGCATCCGATTTCGCCCGGAACACAGCCTTTGGCGCGATGCTGGAGGAAACTTCGAAGTGCAGTTCTTCCACCCAGGGTTCTCCTTCGATCAGCCGGTGAAGATTTGGTTGCTCGAACATGCTCGGGCAGCGCCCCGGGAGCTGCCGTTCTCGCGGGACTGGTTCAGCTACGATCTCGTCCCCGCCCCACCCGCGGACAGTCAGCTTGCATTCACCGGATTTCGGCTCCACGCGCCTTTGAACCAAGCGAGCTATCGCGACGAGGTCGTGGTGTTTCAGGGCGCCAGCTACTTCCGTCCGTTGGGCAAGGGCAGCGTTTACGGACTCTCGGCGAGAGGGCTGGCGATCGATATGGGCGAGCCGACTCCCGAAGAATTTCCACGATTCACGGACTTCTACCTAGTGCGCCCGCGCGCTGGGCAGAAGCACGTGTGGGTGATGGCGCTTTTGGACAGTCAGCGCGCCAGTGGAGCTTTTGCATTTCGGATCGAGCCCGGCGTGATCACCGAAATAGAAGTCACGGCCGACCTGTTCTTGCGCGAACCGCTATCGACGCTCGGTCTCGCTCCCCTGACCAGCATGTACCTGTTCGGAGAAGAATCCGAGCGTCGTTTCGGTGACTTTCGACCGGAAGTCCACGACTCCGACGGTGTCTTGATGGCAGCGCACGGGGAGTGGCTGTTCCGTCCTCTGACCAACCCCACACAGACTCGCGTGACGAGCTTCCGCCTCGACGAGCCTCAGGGGTTCGGCCTTTTGCAGCGCGACAGAGATTTCGAAAGCTACCAGGATCTCGAGGCGCAGTACCAGGCTCGCCCGAGCGTATGGATCGAACCCATTGGCGGTTTTGGCAAGGGCCAGCTGAGGCTTTTGGAAATAGCCACGCGGCTCGAGACCGACGACAACATCGCGGTAGCATGGGTCCCCGACGATACCTCGAGTCGAGAACTACGCATCGAGTATCGCATGCACGTCGGCAATGAGCTCGGAGCGCTGCACTCCGGTGGTTTCGTGGCGGCTACGCGCCTCAGTCGTGAAAGCTCTGGAACCCGCTTTTTGGTCGACTTCGCTGGCAAGGCGCTACTCGACAAGGAACCCGAAGCGATCGTATCCGTAGAGCGTGGGCGCGTGCTGGAGCGGCACGTCGAAAAGAATCCATATCTGCCCGGCGTTCGCGCTTCATTTCTGATCGAGCCCGAAAAGGGCGCGCGTGACGTGGAGCTGCGTGCCTTTTTGCGCAGCCAAGGCGACGCACTCACCGAAACTTGGAGCTATTTGTGGCACCCGAAGGATTGAATAGCCCCCCGAGCAAGAGCAGACCAAGCTCGCCCCGTTCTTCACTGACCCACTTGCCGACCTCACCAGCCGCCCGCAGAGTCGCCGATTACCTGCGCGCGCTCGGGCTAAGGGACCGAGGCTGTCTGCAAGAGCTATCGGTGCAAATCGCCGGTAGTATCACGGGCCGCACAGCGGACGAGCATGCGCGTCGGGCCGTCGCCGAAGCACAGCGGCGCTTCGAAGCTTGGCGCGACGAACTCTACCGCGTGTTGCCAAAGAACGTCAGCCCGCTCTGGCTCAAGGAGTTCATTGGCACCCATCCGCACCTGTTCTTGGTCGACGTGGTTCGAGCCCAGGCCGCAGCTCAGACCTTTGGTGATCCAGTTGCCGGCAGGGGCCCCCCACGAGCTCGCTTTCGCACCCAGCACCTCGACCCGGTGCTGGTGCCCAGGTGGCTGCTCGGTCTGACGCTGCCGTTGCTGGCCACCTCGCTCGCTGCCTACGGGTTG
Source organism: uncultured Myxococcales bacterium (assembly GCA_965651135.1). Taxonomy (GTDB): domain Bacteria; phylum Myxococcota_A; class Polyangia; order Polyangiales; family Polyangiaceae; genus JAICQQ01. The sequence goes on along the minus strand of CBFGRJ010000025.1, from coordinate 30,089 downwards.
TGGCGAGAGCTCCGCCAAGATGGGACTCACGTGCTCGAGCCTGTGTGGGTTGCGCTGTTTGCGTTCTTGTTTTTGATGATCGCTCTCGGTAGCTGGACATCCGTGCTCGGCTTCTTTGGGCGCCGGACACCATCAGCCGCCGGTACCGATGCTGGGCTGCGAGAACCGCTGCCAAAGAGCGCACTCATAGTCCCCATTTATCACGAGAATGCCGAAGAGGTGTTCGCTGCCATCGAAGCCATGCGCGAATCGTTGGCGGCATTGCCGGAGGCGTCGTCGTTCGAGGTGTTCGTGCTCAGCGACTCGCGCGACCCCGAGCTATGCGCCGAAGAAGAAGGCGCGTTCAGGAGCATCGCTTCTCGGAGCAAGAGCGTTCCCGTCTACTACCATCGGCGTGCCCGCAACGATCGCCAGAAAGCAGGCAACGTTGCCGAGTTTTTCGAAAGCTGGGGTCCTCGCTACACGTACGTGGTGGTGTTGGACGCGGACAGCTTGATGTCGGGTGAAACTCTGGTCAGCTTGATCAGGCAGATGGAGGCCGAGCCGCACACGGCGCTATTGCAAGCGCCCATCTCGCTCTTTGGCGCCGAAACGTTGTTTGGCCGTTCGCTGCAGTTCGCTTCCAGCGTTTGTGGTCCACTCTTCACGCGCGGTCTGGCGCGTTGGTCGGGGCCACACGGCAACTACTACGGGCACAACGCTGTGATTCGTGTACAAGCCTTCATGGCTTGCTGCGCGCTGCCCAAGCTCAAGGGTAACCCGCCATTGGGCGGCGACGTGTTGAGCCACGATTTCGTGGAGGCGGCGCTCTTGTGCCGTGCCGATTGGCAGGTGCGTATGGCGCACGAGCTGAGCGCCGGCAGCTATGAGGGGGTTCCTCCGACTTTGACGGAGTACATCGCGCGCGATCGTCGCTGGTGCCAGGGGAACTTGCAACACCTGCTGATAGCCGGCTCTCACGGGTTCAAACCCATGAGCCGTGTGCATTTGCTGCTCGGAGCGTTCGCTTATCTAGCCAGCCCCGTGTGGCTCGTGTTTCTCGCGCTGGCCGCGGTGCTCTGGCATCAGAACGAGGGCGGATACGAGCGCGTCGGTCCACTGGTGCTCGGGGCCACGTTGGCGCTCTTGATGACGCCCTGGCTGCTCGGCTTCATGGCGACGGTTCGGGATCGCCAGCGGCGCTCCACTCACGGGGGCTGGTTGGCCCTCGTCGCGAGCACTCTGTTGTCGCTGGTGGTTGGCGCCCTGCTGGCGCCTATACTGATGCTTCATCACACACGCATCGTGCTGTCCGTGCTGACCGGTCACACGGTGCGCTGGGGTGCTCAGCGCCGCCGCGCCGGCCTTGCGGGGATACCGCGCGAAGAACTGTTGACCACACTGGTCGGAGCTGCCGTTGCCCTCGGGCTGTGGCTGAGCTCGAACGGATTGTTGTGGTGGCTGGCGCCCATTTGGGTGCCATGGGTCTTGTCCATCCCTATATCGCTCGTGGTTTCCAGCCCGCGGGTAGGCGCTTTTTTTCGCCGCATCGGCCTGCTCGTGACACCCCCCGAGAAGCAGCCTGAGCCTTTGCTGGCTCGAGCAGATGAGCTGCGTTCATTGACCCGCTTGGATGCCTGCACGCGGTATCGCGATCTGGTCCTCGACCCCGTCTTGATCGCGACTCATCTGGAAAGGCTGGGCGGCAAACGCGCTCCGGTTTCTGCGAAGCTGCTGAAGCAGCTCACGCGCAGGGCTCTGTGTGACGGCCCTGCAAGCCTCACGCTCGAAGAGTGGCACCTGCTCATGCAAGACTCCCCCAGTATGCAGCGCCTGCACCGACAGGCCTGGCAGCGCTGGTCGGTCGAGTCGTGGGGGCGTGCGCGCGAGCAACCCAGTGTCCCGAACGACGACAGTGGCTCGGGCATCACCCTCGGCAATCCCCCGAAAACAGTTCCCACGTCGGCGATCCAGGCCAACAGCGAACCAGTAGTGCTTCGAAGCGCCCGCACGCGTCGCCGTATGCAAAGCTCGCGTAGCGGCTAACGGAAAAGCCATCGAAGTCAGCAGAGGCTTCGATGGCTTTCGTTGTTGCTGGATTACTTTTGTCGAGGGCTACGACTGACGCTGCTGAGCCTTGCGCTTGCCGTGCTTGGCGGCCTTGAAGTGGGCTTTGATTTCGTCTTTGCTCACTTTGTTGTCGTTGTTGGCATCGGCGTTCTTGAGTCGTTGCCAGCGCTGGGAGCCGACCTCGGCCTCGGTCAAGAAGCCGTCGCCGTTCTTGTCGGCTTTCTTGAAGCGCTCGCCGCGCATCGCTTTGAAGTGGGCTTTGATTTCGTCTTTGCTCACTTTGTTGTCGTTGTTGGCATCGGCGTTCTTGAGTCGTTGCCAGCGCTGGGAGCCGACCTCGGCCTCGGTCAAGAAGCCGTCGCCGTTCTTGTCGGCCTTCTGAAAGTGAGCGCCCTTCGCCTTGCCGTCCTTTCCGCCGCCAGCGAGGGCGGTGGCGGGAACGGCCAGAGCGAGGCTGATGGCGGTAGCAGTGACGATACGAAGGTTCTTGATGATCATGACGTTCGTTTCTCCGTTGGTGTGGGGTCTGTCCAAGGCTTGAGCAAGGCTCGGGCCAAGTGCCGCACACCACGAAAACGCGATGCGTTACGAGCTGTTGCAGTAATCTCCCCCACGGAGCCCGTCGTCGGTGCTGCGGATCCTGCAGCATCGGTGCTGCGACAATCGCAGGTCGCCTAGAGCACGGAAATCACAAAATCAGCCACGTCGCCAGTGCTAAAAAAAGGCCCATGCTGACCACGTCGGTCGCGGTCGTCAGAAAAATGCTGGAGGCCGTGGCGGGGTCGGCACCGGCGCGGCGCAGCGCTAGGGGTACGACCGCACCCAGATCTTCGAGGCGAGTGGCGAGGGTATCGGGCGGAGCAGGTCCTGGGGCGGGCATTGGCTCACGATTCTAGCCGAGGCGCCAGCTGCGGCCTATCGCCCCGAGCACGGCGAACCTTCAGCCTCCGCAATCACTGGAGCAACTCTGCACGAGGCCGGCCTCATCCATGAAGGCCTCGCAGCTCGCATCGAGGACACAATCCCACACGCACATCTGCGCTGCCGTTCCCGGAGTGCCGCAAATGTCGAGCAATAACAGGGTGTCTTCCTTGTTGCACTCGGTGAGCTTGTCTTGATAGTCGAGGCAATAAGAACGCTCGTCGCCGGCCGTGCACCTAGCGAAGCATTCGAACAGCGGATCGCCTTCGTCGATTTGCTCGCAGGTGAGGTCGAGCAGGCACTGGGCAGCGCAACGTTCATCGTCGGTGGTGGGCTCGTTGCACCCCTCGCCGACACTGTCGCATTGGACGGCTTTGGCCAGCAGTCGATCGCAGTAGCTCTGGCCGGCCGTTGTGGAACCGGTCGTGCTCGTCGTGCTCGTGTTTCCTCCGGAGCCGCTGCTCGCCGTGCCGGTGTTCGGCAGATCGCGGTCGCGTGACACGAAGCTGCCTGCAAAGCTTCCCGCTCCAGGCTCGCCCGACCAGGTGCCCGCGACATTCTCGTCGAAGTCGATGCTGCCTTGGAAGGTGCCCGCATCTCCGGCGTCGAACACGACGACACCGGTCTCGTCCACGCTTCCAGTGACGGTGTGTGTGTTGCCGTCGGTGTCGGTCACGACGCCTTCGATCGAACCGTCGGGCAAGATGTAAATGGCAAAGGTACCGCTGGCGTCACCGGAGAAGCTGCCGGAGTACGTGCCTTGAAAAATCTCGATGCAGTCCTCGCGTGAGGTCTGACAGACGAACTGCCCCTTGGGCGCCGCACTCCCTTTCGAATCACCTTCGCCATTGCATGCTGGTAGCCCTATCAGCGCCAGCACCAGCCCTGCTTTCAACCAGTGTCGCACGGGGCCACGTTAACACGAAAAGGTCTGGACCGGCGCTCAGCCGTCGAAGGGCGTGTCGATCAGCAGGCAATCACTCGGGATTGGGCAGCGCCACCGCCGGGGAGCTGGAGATCTACGCCAGCTTTCTATAGCCGCGTTCGGAGGGCGAGTTGGGGTGTCACGACGTAGATATTGTCTACGGGCGGAACGAACGAAACCCCTGTGCGGAGCTCCAGGTCTTCGTCGAGGCGGAACAACAGCCCCGTTTCGAAGGAGCCGTAGACCGGCAGTAAGTGGCCGCGGAACGGCCTGCCTTTTCGGTCGGAGTAGAGCATGGCCGTCCCGATGCCGAAGCCGACGGAGGCGTTGACTCGAGAGTCCCAAGCAGAGGCAAGGGTCGCCGTCAGTTGGGGGCCGACGTAGTCGTAGTTCGCACGATAGGCATCGTCGCGATAGCCGATGCTGTAGTTGCCCTCCACGAGCAGACGCAAGTACTGCAACCGTGCTCCGACATCGACGCGGGCCTTCTCGAAAGCGAAACCGTAGCCGAATCCGAGCGTGAACTGATGTCCGCTAGCCGCGAAATGTTCTGCATCGGTTCCTTCATCGTCGAGTGGCAAGAACCGCGCGAGCGCCCGCCCAGCGCTGACTTCTGCGAAGGTGCCGGAGTCACGCTTCGTAGGTGCGTCGGCGCGGCCTAAGCTGGCGTACGCAACTATCGAAATGGCCCCAAGTGCCTGCAACATAGCACGCTTCATCCGTTTTCTGCCGTTGGTCGTGAACCGTGATTTCACGCGTCACAAACTCGCGTATTTGCGCAAGACCGTGCATTTCAACTGACCAGCGGCGCACTCGGGCCGACGTGTGGTCGTGGCTAGCCGACGAACGGTCTTTACAGACCGAGCTCCTTCTTCAGCGCGCTCATGAGCCTACGGCTCACCCGAGCCGTTTGACCGTCGACTAGATCGAGCTCATGGCAGCCCCCTTCCGAACGGAGTGAGCGGATGGCGGAGACACGCACGAGCTCGCCGCGATGCACTCGCATGAAACCATGCGGTCGGAGCCGCTCCTCGAGCTCCAATAGCGGCTCCTGCGTCAGCTGTTCCTGCCCGTCGCAGACGAAGGCGGTATATTTTTCGCTCGCGTAGAAGCGATTGATCGCGCGAGCGTCGAAGAGCCGAATCGCTCCCCGCTCTTGGACGACGACTCGCGGTATTTCGTTTGCCGCCGGCCTATGCAACGTGCCCAAGAACGTTGGGCCGCGCTTGCCATTGCTTCGAACACGACCGAGGGCTTCGACCAAGCGTTCTTGGCGAACCGGCTTGAGCAGATAGTCGACCGCGTGGACATCGAAGGCCTTCACGGCATGTTCGCTGTAGGCGGTGACGAAGATGATGGCGGGGAGCTCGGCATAGCGCGCAGCCAGCGAGAGACCATCCAGCTCGGGCATTTCGATGTCCAGCAGGACGAGATCCGGGTGCGTTCGCTCGATCGCCGCGAGGGCCTCGAGTCCGTCGCTCGCTTCGCCAACCACTTCGATGCCCGGCAGCTCCTCGAGGAGATCGAGTAGGCGACGGCGGGCCGGTGCCTCGTCGTCGACCACCAGCACCTTCATGCTTGGACCGTAGGCACAGGCAGCGAAAGCTCGGCGCTGAAGCCGCCACGCTCGTTCTTTCGCGTGATGAGCGGACAAGCCCCGTCGAACAGTAGCTCGAGCCGCCGCGCAAGGTCACCCAGACTGGTTCCGGTTCCGCGATGGCGCGAGCCACCCGGACCCGGACCGTCATCCTCTACCCTCAGGACCACGGAATTTCCCGAATGGCGCGCCGTCACCTGCACCTTGGCGCCGTGTCTCGTGGAAGCCACGCCGTGGACCACAGCGTTCTCCACGAGTGGTTCCAGGACGAGCGGGGGCACCATCGTGCTCTCGAGACCCGGATCGGCAGCGATGGCGTAGCGCAGGCGACTGCCAAATCGCGCGCGTTGGATTTCCAGGTAGTCGCGCAACATGGCGAGCTCCTCTCCGAGTGCCACGCGATCGCGATGGGAGCTCGAGAGCGCATAGCGCAGGACTTCCGACAGGCGTACGACGGTGTGCTCGGCGAGCCGCGGGTCTTGCCGAACCAGGCACGCGATGGTGTTCATAGCGTTGAAGAGAAAATGAGGATTCGTACGCGCCTGAAGGGCTTCGAGCTGGGCTCGCAGCGCCGCCTCACGTTGAGCGTCGACACGATGCCTGAGGCGAGCGACGGCAAGCGCTGGCAGCATGACTGCGCACGTCACGACGAGACAGCGAACCAGCCAGACCCCCAGTGACGGACCGCGGTCGAGCAGAGCCGAGACGAATGGGTAGACGAGGGTTCCGATGGCCAGGGCGGCGAAACCGCTCACCGCGACGTGCAGCGCCCCACGTTGCCACGGCCGGCTGGAACGCGCGAACAGTCGCGGCAGGACGAACGTGTAGCTTGCATGAATCGTGAGCCCGATCGCCAGAAACGGCACGCCGGTCGCAGCCACGTCGCGCAGCATCTGTGAGGGGGGTGCTTCGAAGAAGCTCGTCGACAGCGCGGGGGCCGCGACGAGCGGTGTGAAAAAGTAGATGAAAAAGAGCTCCCGCGGCAACCGAGGCGCGGCTTCGCGAATCTCACGGGTCTCGGTCACCCGCCCAGTGTACTTGACTCCGGCGCATCGCGCCAAGGCAAGGCTGATAACTGGCCCCTCGCGACCGACTCGCGTGTCTTGCGCGGTAATGTCCGTTAGATGGCTCATTGGACGAATGCCAGCGATGGTGTCGGTACTACAGGCACCGACGTCTCGGCGGGAGGCGCGACGGGCACGGTTTCCACCAACGGCGCCGCTTCACTGGGGGGCGCAGCGGCCACTGGGGCAACCGCCGATGGCGCATCGATCGGTGCTTCCTCCATGGGAGGAGGCGCGAACGCGGTTTCGACCAGTGGTGCAGCAACCGGTGGAGCTGCAACCACTGGAGCTCTACGGGTGGCACTTCGGGCTCGGTTGCCACCTCGGGCGCCGGTGCGGGCGGTACCGCTGGCAGTGCGGACCCATGCAGGCCAGAGCAAGCCGACTACTACGTTGCAGTCGACGGGAACGATTCGAATCCGGGCACGATCGACCAGCCTTCTGATGGGGGACAAGGTTCACGTGATGAGAAACAACATCGGGTTTCCCAACGACAACGCCTATATCGAAGGATATGGGGTCGACTCGCAATTCAACTCGTGGGACCTCGGACTGACGCCATCGGAGGCCGACTTCCGGAGTGTCTCGGACGCGGACTTCATGGCCCCAAGACACCCGGACGGAAGCCTGCCGAGCCTGGACTTCATGAAGCTCAGCAGGTCGACAGGGGCACGGACGTAGGGATTCCTTATAGCGGAGCTGCGCCGGACCTCGGCGCCTACGAGTACGAAGATTGACCGGGAACCCCCTCCATGAAAGAAGGCCACCTGCTCGAGGATTTGGGCTTCATAGTCAACCCTATCCTCATCGAGTGACCATTCAATGACCAACCCAGAATGGAAACATCTAGACGAGGTAAGGGCCCGCGTACTTGCACGACTGCCGGCAGATGTCGCGGTCGACAAAGTATTGTACGTGCCGATCACGGTGACGGAGATCGAAGTCTACATCTTCTATCCCACGGACCAGGACGTGAAAGAAAACGAGCGCTCGGGAACGAGCCAAGCGGTTCGGAGCCTATTCGAGCAGGAGCTCGACAAGGTGTTGCGCGGGCCGAAGTCCGGAACCGAGCTTCGCTTCGTATTCGACTCGTCGGAGAATGTTCGGAAAAACTACGACGGTGTCTACTATAACCGCTTGCGGTGAATCAGTCGGGCCTACCGTGAAGTGGCGCGCGCCAGCGCGTTCACCTTCAGCACCACGCCGAAGAGCTCTCGCAATTCTTCGAGCAAACCGCCATCGATGTTGACCACGGAGACGAGCATCGTGCCCAGAGCTTCCCCTCGCAGCACGATGGGCATCAGGATTTGGGTGCGGCCGCTGCGTTCGAGCAGGCTGTGGGTGAGCAGGGCACCGAGCGCGATGGTTTCCTGCGAGGCGAGCTTGCCGCCCGGGCCGTAACCGAACAGGACGCGTGCCTGAGCTTCGGGTTTGCTTGGTTCAAAGAGCTCGGCAACGACGCAAGCTTCCAAGCCGAGCGATGGTAAATGCATCGCAGCCACGCGCGATAGTTCTGCGCCGCTTCCGAACATTGCCGAGCACAGGGCGCTCTTCATGACTTTGAGTTGCTCGAGGTCTCGATGGGTTCGGCTGAGCTCGGCTCGGTGGCAAAAGGCGGCGGTGAACACGCGGGCTTCGTGGAGCGCGTCCTCGAGGCGAGCGTATGCTTCGCGATCACCGCTCACGCAAGGGAGCGCTTGACGCCGCAGTGCGCTCAACACCTCCTGCAAGGAACTGGCCTCGATGCCGGAGCGCTCGACTCGGACCAAGATCTGTTCCAGGGCCCGCGTGAAGCTGCCCTTCTCGGCGCTGCGGAGCTCCACGAGGAGTGCGTCCAGCAGTCTGCTCTCCCAACCCGAGCCGGCGGCGCCCAGGCGCCCTCCGCCCGCGCGCGCTAGCTCGGCCAGAATGATCTGGCGCCGCTGGACGAATGAGGCTTCGATGCCGCCGCCATGGGCGAGCGCCGAGTGCATGGCCAGACTCACGTCAACTGCGGAACATCCGCACGAGCGCCGCACGACCAGCTCGGTTGCCAGCACCTTGCTGGGTACGGCGTCTCGGCCCTGGATCAATTCGGCGAGTGCGCGCGCGCCGTGGCGACCCAGCAGCTCAGTGGGCTGTCGCACGGTGGTCAGCGCCGGCTGCGCCAAACGCGCCGACTCGACATCGTCGAAGCCAACGACCGGAATCTGTTCTGGGACGCGCAGTTGGCGTGCCGTGAGCTCCTTGAGCGCGCCAAGCGCCATGTAATCGTTCGCGGCGGCGACGGCGTCGAACGGCAGTGTGCTGCGTTGCGAGTCGAGCAGCGAGGCGATGGCCGCAGCGCCGCTGGGTTTGGTGAAGTCGCCCTCGGCAAGCAGCTTCGGATCGAGCTCGACACCTTCTTCGGCTAGCGCTTGCTGGTAGGCTTCGAGTCGCGTTTCCGCTTCGGCGCTGCCGCGCGGTCCACGAATGAAGGCGATGCGGCGGCACCCGTGCTCTCGTATCAGGTGCAGCACCACGGCTTTCAGACCGCTGGCGTTGTCGACCTGAACACACGGGTGTCCCGCCAGGGGCACACCCAGGCTGCACAGGGGAACGCCGCGCCAGCGGTCCGCCCAGGCCGAGAGCCGCGTGGGGCCGACGGCACTGCCCAGCGCGCTCGAAACGACGAGCATGCCGGCGACGTTGTGCGGTCCCACCAGATCGAACACGAAGTTTCGAGCTCGCCGATCGGCGTTCGGATCTTCGATCGCCCCTCCCGCAACGCAGAGGAGCGTCGCGCCCGCCTCACGGGCACCCGCCACCGCTCCGCGCAGAACGTCGACCTCGTACTCGTCGTCGAGTGATTCCGTCAGGAATGCAAAGACGCTGGCCGCAGCTGGAAGGGGGGCGTTGGAAGGGGCTTGCGCCATCCATCAATCTTTCGCGGATCTCGCAGCAGCGCCAGTCAGAGTCGCATCCTTTTTGGTGGGCGGTGTGGAGCCTACCTGATCTGACAAATTACTACCTGGTCTGGTCAAGTAGCCGCGACTGCAGAGGCGTCGCACCTGCATGCCTAGGGGTCGTCGCCTCCGAGCCAGCTCACGAGGTCCATCGCCGAGACGACGCCGCTGAGGGTCCCTGCTTGCCCGACGACGAACAGCCGATGCACGTGCTCGCGCGCCATGATGGAGGCCGCTTCTGCTACAGAGGCGCTCTCGGGAATCGTGAGTGGGGCAGGTGTCATCAGGTTGCTCGCCCGAATGCCGGAGTCGCGTTCGGGAACGTCAGGTTCCGCCTCGAGCTCGTCTGCGAGCTCAGTGCCCGCCAACGACGGATTTTCGTACAATGCCCGCAGCACATCTGTCTTCGATACGACGCCTACCGGCTCACCGCGGGGATTGAGCACGGGCGCCGCGCCGATGCCGGCGGAGACGAAGAGCCGCAGGAGATATCGCAGCGGCGTGTCCTCGTCGACGGTCACGACAGGGCTTGCCATCACTTTCGTCACGGGCGTACCGGCGGCGAGCTCGGGGAGTCGACGGTGCATGCCGAAACACTACCTCTACGCCGTGGATTGGGGAATCACCAAGCAACAGGACGCAGCGCCGAGCCGCTTCCATGCTGTCCAGGTCCCGCTGGATGTCCGAGCCAGCTTGCGTTAGAGGAAAAACGATGCACGGCGCACCCTTTCCGAGTCGACCCCCCGATGATCTCTCGAAGTTCGTGTACGGGACTACCCGGCTCGGTGACGCTTCGCTACCCGTTGCACAGCGTGTCCAGATGGCGCGCCTGGCCATGCAATCGGGCGTGTGGTTTCACACCAGCGAGCAATACGGCGATGCGCTGCAAGTGCTCGGGCAAGCGTTCAGCGAAGACCTCGCTCACGTGCCCAAGCTCATCGTCAAACTGGGCACCGACAGCATCGACGAGCTCAGGGCCTGTGCGCTCCGCAATATGCGCCCCCTGCATGTCGATTGCATCGATCTGGGCCAGCTGTGCTTGTCTGGCCCGCTGGCAGCCGAGTTTCGCGACGGTGGCCGATGCTACGATGGGCTCAGGCAGCTACGGGAAGAAGGCCTCGTCAAGCGCTTCGTGGTCGAGGTGTTTCCGTGGACTTCGGTCGCGCCGCTCGAGGCGCTGCGTGCCGGGCACGCCGACGCCGCGATCGACGGTGTCATCTTCTATTTCAATCCGCTGCAGCGCTTCGTCACGAACTCGCTGTGGGCCTTGTTACGTGAGCGAGCAGTGCCTGTGCTCGCGCTACGCACGGTGGCAGGTGGTCATGTCAAGCGGTTGCGCGACGTGCCAGGCGCGGCTTGGAAACCGTACTTGCAGAAGCGTGCGGCCGAAGTGGCGCCCATCTTCGAGCGGTCCGGTATCGAAAGCTGGGCGGAGTTTTGCATACGGTTCGCCTTCAGTTTCTCCGAGGTGCGCGCCACTATCGGCGCAACCAGCGATCCGGCCCGGTTCGAGGAGTTCGTAAAGCTGTGCCAAAGCCCCATCGAGCCGCTCGATGAAGGCATTGTTCACGACATCGCTCGCCTTCAGTCCCGCTGGTCCGACGACACCGACGTGCATGCCGAGCCGTGGACGATGTGAGCGGTTTCGAGCCGCAGCTGGCCCCCGATGAGTGGCTCGCGCTCGGCGTGTTGGCGAGTGAATCCGAGGCAAGCCAAAGCTCACTCCATCAGATCTTGGGGGACGACGCGGATGAGCGCGTCACCCGCTGGCTCGAAGCGGGCCATATCGTCGAGGTGAAGGGTGCGAAGCGGGTGAGCGTCGTGCACAGAGAGCCGATGTTCGCCTTGAGATCAGAGCTGCGTTCGCGGGTGCTGCGTCGCGTTGCGAGTGACGGCCAGCTGGACTTGCTGGAGGCTCACTGCCGCGTGCTGGCGCAATCTGGTTCGGCCGGTTCTTTCGTCAGGGCTTTGTTCGGCGGGGAGCTTCCGGTGCTCGAGCGGCGCATCGCCGAGCTCGGGTTTCGCTCTACCGACAGCGAGGGCAAGCGCCTGATGAGGCAGCACTTGCGCGAGGTGCTGTGCTCACCGTTCGATGCCGACTGGTTGGAGCGCATTTGGAGGGACGACGCCATGAGGCTTGGCGTGCAGGCGCTGGCCGATGCGCTGGACGAGCTAGAGCCTGTGGGCGATCTGTATGCGTGGGCGCTGGATCGCCACTCGGGGCGAGCCGACATGTGCCGCCTATTGCTCGGCCATGCGTTGCTCAGGGGTGAGCCCGACCACCTTGAACGGCTGGCGGGCGCGCTCCCAGCAGTCGAGCAGCAAGCCGTAGCGGTGCTGCGCGCCTACCTCGAAGGCCGTTTGGATGCTGCTTGGCAAGCGATGGGCAGGTTGAAGACCACGTCGCCGAATCTGGGTGCGGGCGCGCCTCTGTTGGCCTTGCTGCTCATCGGCCAACCGGGGGCCAGCGACGAAAAACTGGCTCGACGCGTCGTGCGCGGTGCCGAGCTTCCGATCGCGCTTGCCGGTTGGCCCAGCCAAGAGGGCCTTCGACTTGCGTCGAAGAGCTTCAACCTGCTGCTCAGAAATCTGCACCATCCCGAAAGCGAGCGCGCACGACAGAGCGTGCATCAGTTGCCCGCTCGAGCTCCAGCCTGGCAGCTGCTGCTGTTGGCGCTCGATGTGTCTCTGCACGAACACGATACAGTCACACGCCTGGGCTGGTCCAAGCGGCTTTCTGTGGCGGCGCGCGATTGGCACGCCAACGGCTACCGCTGGATGGCTGACCAGGCCCGCTTTTTGGCCCGGGCGCTGGACCCGAGCGTGGCCGAAAAGGAGCCACCGGGGTTCACGTCAGCCGCACTGGCGCTCTGCGACCTCTTGCAACCCGAGCCCGAATGGCGAAAGTCGATCCAGCTGCTGACGAAGTTCGTCAGCGCGACTCACGCCGCGACCGCCCCCACCTCGTATCGTGTAGCCTGGTTCGTGGACATGGCGGTGCCGCGATTCAACAGACCGGCGCTCGAAGAATTCCGCGCTTTCAGCGGTTGGACGCAAGGCCGTCGCGTCCATGTGGACGAGTTGTTTACCCTGGTCGACCAGCTGCCTCCCGAAGACGTCGCCGTGCTTCGGTGCTGTGAAAAGCGCCACGGCAGTTGGGAGCTGGGCCCCAACGCCTTCGAGGCGTTGGTCGGTCATCCGCGCATCTACAACGGCGCGAGGGGCCGACTCCCGGTTGAGGTGGTGCGGGGCGAGTGTCGGGTGGAGGCACGTGAAGAGCATGGGCACCTGCTACTGGCGGTGGAGCCCGCCCAGGCCACCGCCGGTGTGAATCTGGTCGTCGAGAACGAGCAACGCCTGAAGGTGGTGCGTGTCACGACGGTCATGGCCGAGTTGATACGCCTATTGCCCGAGACAGTGCGAGTACCCGTGGCCCAAGCGCACGAGCTCTTGCCGGTGCTCGGCGAGCTGGCAGAGCATTTGCCCGTGCATTCGGACGCGCTACGCGCGCATCGGCGCGTCGAAGCGAACAGCAAACCCTGCTTGAGAATATCGCCTGAGGCCGGTGCATTCTGCGTCGAGCTCGGCGTGCGCCCTTTCGGAGCCAGCGGGCGTTTCTTTCCCCCTGGGGCTGGGCGCGCCATGCTCAAGAGCTACGCCGACGGTGAGCTGCTGAACACCGAACGCAACCTGAACGAAGAAGAGGCGCGAGCACGAGAGCTAATACAAAGCTGCCCATCGCTGTCCGACGACGAAGACGAAGTCGACAACGTCGACACGCCCGAGCCCCCCTATCGGTGGTTCTTGGGTGAGGAGCGGCTTTACAGTCTGCTTACGGAGCTACGCGAGAGTGCTGCGGCTTGCGAGCTCGAGTGGCAAAATTGCCGCCCGCTGCGCGCCGCGGGGAGCATTACCTTGAAGCACCTGACCGGTAGTCTCCGGCCGATCAAGGGATGGTATTTGGTGACGGGTGGCATTCGAGTCGACGGGCATGCGCCGCTCGAGCTCTCTGAGCTCGTGCGGCAACCGTTCACGAAAAGCGGACGCTTCGTGCGACTGCCATCGGGAGATTTCCTGGAAGTCGAGCGCCGCGTGCGTCGAGTACTGAAGCTGCTCGCCGCCCATGCCTCGGAGGCGAGCGGGGGGCCGATCAGGATCTCTCCGGCCGCGCTCGGCACTCTAGAGGTGCTGACGGAGGGCGGCGCCTGCTTCGATGTCGACGAGACCATCCGTGAGCGTCAAGCACGCGCGCGCGCCCTTGCCGTCATGCTGCCGGAAGTCCCGCTCGGTTTTCGGGCAACCCTGCGCGCCTACCAAAAAGAAGGCTACACGTGGCTCTGGCGGCTGTGTGAGCTGGGCCTGGGCGCTTGCCTAGCGGACGACATGGGGCTCGGCAAAACCATCATGGCCGCCGCACTCTTGCTTCAACGCGCGCCCGGCGGACCGGCCCTAGTGGTGGCCCCCACGTCGGTGTGCGGCAATTGGCTGAGCGAGCTCGGGCGCGTCGCCCCGACCCTGAAAGCCGCGGAATATGCGGGAAAGCAACGCTCGGCGCTCTTGGCGGAGAGAACGCCTAGTGTCGACGTGCTCGTCACCAGCTACGCGCTCTTGCAGCAAGATATCGACCAGCTCGCTCGGGTCGGTTGGAACACGGTGATCGTCGATGAGGCTCAATTCATCAAAAACCCACACTCGGCTCGCGCCAGTGCTGCATTCCGCTTGGAAGCCAGTGCTCGAGTAGCGCTCACGGGAACACCTGTCGAAAACCACTTGGGCGATCTGTGGAGCATCTTCCGCTTCTTGAATCCGACGTTGCTCGGCTCTTACAAGCAGTTCTTTCATCGCTTCTTGCGCCCGATCGAGCGCGATAACGACGACCAGCAACGTGAGGCACTCCGGCAGCTGATTGGCCCTTTGATTCTGCGGCGCACAAAGCCAGAGGTGCTGTCCGAGCTGCCACCGATCACCACCCTCAAGCACGAGGTGGAGCTCTCGCACGAAGAGGCGCTGCGCTACGCGCTACTCAGGAGGCAGATCCACGAAAAGCTCAGGACCGTCCACGGCAAGCGCCAGCACAAGCTGCAGGTGCTCGCGGAGATCACGCGGCTCAGACGCTTTTGCTGTCACCCGCGGCTGGTCTTTCCCGATGCCAGCCTGGACGCCGCAAAGCTGGAGGCGCTGATCGACTTGGTCGAAGAGTTGCGCGATAGCGGGCATCGAACCTTGGTCTTCAGCCAGTTCGTAGATTTTCTGCAGCTTGTCCGCGAACGGCTCGACGAGCAAGGAATACGCTACGAGTACCTGGACGGCTCGTGTACGCGCGCTCAGCGCCAGGCGAGCGTTACCGCGTTTCGAACCGGTAGTGCACCGTTGTTTCTGATCAGCTTGAAGGCTGGAGGGTTCGGCTTGAACCTGACCACGGCAGACTACGTGATCCAACTCGACCCCTGGTGGAACCCTGCGGTCGAAGCTCAAGCCAGCGATCGAGCTCATCGCATCGGACAGACCCAGCCCGTGACCGTATACCGATTGGTCACCAAGCACACTATCGAAGAGCGCATCGAGGAGCTGCAGCAGAGAAAGCGCGACCTCGCTCAAAGCTTGCTCCAGGGCACGGGCGCGGCAACGAAGCTCAGTGGTGCCGAGCTCGAGCAATTGCTGGGTTGAGCTGCGCCATCAGTCAGCGCAGTCAGTCATTGAATGCTCACACTTGCCGGTGAGCCGACCATTGGCGATGGTGTGCAAAGTGTGCAAGCTGTGCAAGCACAAGTTGTGCATCATACACATGTGGTGCATCTGTTAGTCGAGCTCTACCGCACGGCCGGGCGCTGCACGATATCAGTGTGGGCCGATGGAACCGTCGAGGCATAGGCTATGCAACGCAGAGGGTGCAAACGCTTCCCTACGGAGAAAATCGGAGGCCGTAGACATCGCACGTCCGGCATTCACGTGCATGGGCGCTTGGATACCCACGCAGGCGCGTAGTGTGGGAGCTGACAATGGAACAGCACCTGCAGGGCGGGCGCGCGCCCTTGCGGCGATACATCCCGAGCAGAAAGGTAGCGTCAACCAGTGAAACCCATACACACCTCCGTACGCCGGTCGTCGATTGTTGTCGGTTTGCTCACCATCGCTTGTGGCTCGGGCTTCGAAACCGAGCTCGACTCCGAGATTGGTACGATGAGCGCTGCCCTATCGAGCAGCGCCGTCTACGAGGTCAAAGGGGTGCACAGCAACAAGTGCATGGATATCGATGGTGCCAGTACCCAAAACGGAGCCAACGTTCAGATCTGGTCTTGTTTGGGCAATGGTGCGCAGCAGTTCAAGTTCGAGGACATGGGCGGCGGTTGGTATCGCATCCGCAACGTCAATAGTGGCAAGTGCCTCGATGTGTACAACTGGTCGACGAGCGCAGGCGGCGACGTCAGACAGTGGGATTGTCACACCGGCAACAACCAGCAGTGGACGGTGGAGGAGTCTGGCGGTCAGTACCACTTCATCAATCGCCATAGCGGCAAGGCATTGGACGTCGCGGGCTGGAGCACCAGCGACGGTGGCAACATCCAGCAGTGGGATTGGTTGAACAACAACACGCAGAAGTTCTACGTGACACAGGTTGGCGGCGGTGGAGGCGGCGGAGGCGGTGGAGGCAACGGCGATGCCGTCGGAATCTTGGCCGACCATGGTTTCAACTACGCACGCATCCGAGTGCTGCCAGCGCCACCCGGAAACTACGGACTTCATCAGGACCAAAATTATGTCGTCGAGGTCTGCAAGACGGCTCGCAGTCACGGCATGAAGGTTCTGCTCGACTTCTTCTATTCCAACTGGTGGGCAGATCCCCAGCAGCAGAACATTCCGCACGGCTGGAGCGGCAGCAGCGATGACATTTCTTACCACACCTGGCAGGTGCTCAACGCGATGAAGAATGCGTCGGGTTGCGGGTTGCCCGACATGGTTCAGATCGGCAACGAGGTCAACTCCGGCATGTTATGGCCAGCAGGTCAAATCACCTGGAACCCCAACAACTTTTCGAACTTCGTTGCGCGAGCCAACGTTGGCTACGACACGGTCAAGGGTTTTTCGAGCAGCATCAAGGTCATGATTCATTACGCCGGAGCCAAAGGGAACGGCTTCGACGCACCCTGGTGGTACGGAGCGTACATGAGCGCGGGAGGCAAGGTCGACGTGTTCGGACTCTCGTATTACCCGATGTGGCACGGGCCCATCAGCAACGTCGTCAATGCACTCAATTCGCTCTCCAGTCGAGGCAAGGACATGTACATCGTGGAGACGGCGACTCACTTCACGACCAGCCCTGCGGGGTACAGCAGCGGGTATCCGCAGACAAAGCAAGGGCAGTACAACTACTTGTACGATCTCACCAACCAGGTGAAGAACATCAACCGGTTCAAGGGCATCTTCTATTGGGGGGCCACATGGGCCCAAACGGATCAGTGGCTCGATGCGCCCGCGTGGACGGACGATACCTGGGCTCGAGCTTTGTTCGATAGCCCGAGCGGCTCGACCGCGACTCTCAATATGGCGGCAGACGCCATGCTGAACGCAGGCGGCCTTTCCGTGCGAGGTGTGGACGTCTCCGAGGCGCGTTACGCTCAGCAACACGGTGTCATCTACGCCGATTGAGCCGTACCAGACGTAGCAGATGCGCGCCGCTGATTTCTGATCAGCGATTCCGAGCAGCTTTGCCTTGCGGTCGCCCAGCTCGAGTGAGCTTGCTTTCGGCGCGGCTCGCAGGCAAGTTTGCGGTCGCCCGGCGGGCCGCAGCTCAGGTCGGGACCTCATTCAGAACATGCTGCTCGTCTCGTTCACGTCTCATTTTCCGGTCACATGGCTTCGAAGCAAGACCGGCATATGGGCTCGAGCAGGCAAAACGAACCGGCTCATGGCGTATTGCCTGAGTGTTTTGGCCACACATGCCGTGCTGCGCGCTGCACTGTTGTTTCGCGCGGACGCCCATGGGCAGCCCTTCGTGGGCAAGGTCGATTGGTATTTGTTCCACGCCTTAGCGATCGATTGGCTTTGGATAGCGTCGTGTTCATTGCCCTGGCTGATTGCCTGCGCGCTAGGCCCACGGCTTTACCGAATCTGGGCTGCGGGTCTCATCACGATGCACTCCACGCTGCTGCTCGCGACCGTCTTGGATCACGAATCGCTGCGCTTTTGGGGGATGCATATCGATGGATCGTTCGTGGCAACCTACGGGAACCTGGCCGGCATTCGCGCCGCCTTGGTCTACCTCGCGGACGATCGGAGCATTCGCTACCTTCCGCTCGTGCTGTGGGTAGGGGCGGTGCCGCTCTCGCTCGTGCTTTGGCGTTGGGCTCTCGAGCGGCTGCGCTGGCCCCGACAAGAAACGCTGAATCGAACCGTCGTCGCCGCCAGCGCCGTTGCCGGGCTCGTCGCTTGGTTGTTCGTGAGTGTGATTTGGACGGGTGGCTTCAGGATGCAGAAGCTGAGGCCTGTCGTGACAACGCTTTTGATGGGCTGGCAACGGAGCGCCCAGTCATCCCTCACGACCGAAGAACGGCAGCGCCTGACGGCGGGCTTCAGACGGCAATGGCTCGTCGAGCAGGGCGACGACGCCTACGTGTTTCCGGATCCCGAGTACGCCTATTACAAGCAACCCCTGTTCCAGGCCTGCAAGAAGCCCAGCAAAGAGTTGCGAGCCCGCTGCCTGAAGGATCAAGACAGTGATGGCTACGCTGCCAAAGACGATTGTGACGATCGCGACGAGAGCGTGCATCCGAAGGGCGTGGAAGTTGCCGGCGACGGCATCGATCAAGACTGCAGCGGCGTCGATGAGCAACCGGTCAATTTCGTGTTGATCATTCTCGAGTCCCACCGTGCCGTCGAAGTGGGCCACCTGAGGTCGCTCAATCCCCAAGCAGATCAGTCGGCCCCAAGCGCGACACCATGGCTCGACGCTTTGGCGAGAGAGGGCGCTCATTGGACTCGGTTTTCGGTGGCCGGCATACCCACCATCAATGCGCTGATGGGCCTGCATCTTTCGGTGGTGCAGCACCCGCGGCGTTACATCGCCAGCGATTTTACACGCCTGAGGCACGCGAGCTTCTCGCGCATTTTGGCCGATAGTGGCTACGAGACCCATTTTTTCAGCGCCGCCGACCCCGCATGGGACAGTCAGACGCCGTGGCTGCGACAATGGTACGACAGCGTTACCTACGATCGCAGTCGCGAAGACGACTGCAAGATGTTGTCGCACATGGCTCAGTGGATGCGCCAGCACCTGACGAGCGACAAGCCGTTCTTGACCACGGCGATGACGAAGACCAACCATTACCCCTTCAATGCTGCGGACGAGCTGGCTGAGCTTCCCGACGATGCCCCGCTCGACAAGAAGATGCGCATCACGATGCAGTACGCCGATAGCTGCGTCAAACAGATGATGCAGAGTCTAGCGTCCGAGCCATGGTACGGGCGGACGCTCTTCGTCCTGTTGGGAGATCATGGGTTCCCCTTGGGTGAACACGGCAGCTCGAACATCGGGCACGGTCTCTATCCCGAGTCGACGTGGGTACCTTTCGTGATCTTCGGTAAGCACCCGCGCTTGGCTGCTGGGCCACGCCACTCCGTTGCCAGCCAACTCGACGTCGGCCCCACATTGCTCGATCTGGCGGGTATCGACCGCGACAACGCCTTCATGGGGCATAGCTTGGTGCGTGCCCGAGGCCATGCCGCCAGCACGTCTTACCAGCTGCGCGGGGACGAGGCGGCACTCGAGACAGGCAGGTTGCGCGTGCACGGAGGTCTCGGTAAACACGAGCGAGAACTGGGGAACGAGGTTTTCGATGTCATCGACGATCGAATGGAGAAGAAGAACCTCTTGCCGCGGTTTCACGCTGAGCACCAGCGCTGGCACTCGTTCCTCGACGACCTGGCTCGCTTGCATGTCAATGTGATCGAAAACGATCGGTTGCTGCCGCCGCATCCCACTCAGAGCGGCACCAAGTACCAGCGCTGACCGGTCACGTTGGCAATCGTCCATGTAGGCGTTGCCTCCATAGTTGCCAGGCGCAGTGTTGGTGAGGCTATTGCTTCAAGGCACTTGCCGTCTGCATTCTCCCGAAAGTTTCTCGATACCAAAGCGCGCGCGAGGAGACAACCCCTCGGGTGAAGCGCCCTACCCATATGATTGCGAAGCCTTTGATAAGGTCTCGCGAAGGACGCCGCGCGGCCCCGAAGCCATGCTCTCGTCATGGAACCGAGAAGCATGAAAACACTCTCCCTAGGCGAGGCCCGCATCCAATACTTGGACACCGGGCAGGGCTCTGGCGTGGTGCTCGGGCACTGTTCGAGTGCCAGCCATAGAGAATGGTCGTTCCTAGTGCCGTCGCTGGCCCGCCGGTATCGGGTTTTGGTACCCGATCTCTTGGGCTACGGCCGCTCGTCGGCTTGGCCGCTAGTCGGCTCCGAGCCCATCACGCGGGACGTCGATATGCTCGAAGCGTTGCTCGAGCAGGTGAGTGGCCCGGTTCACCTAGTGGGTCACTCGTATGGGGCAGCCATGTGGCTCGAGGTTGCCCGCCGCAGCGCCCAGCGGGGAGACGGCAAGATACTCAGCCTGTTTCTGATCGAACCGGTTTCGTTCCATTTGTTGCGCGACGCGGGGCACCGCGAATGGCAGACGGTGCAGCGCTTGGCGGATCGCATACTCGAGCGTTCGGCCAAAGGGGACCATAGCGGTGCAGCCGCCGCATTCATGGGGTTCTGGTTGGGACCCACGAGGTGGTGGCTTTCACCTCGCAAGGTCCGAGCTCGGGTGGCTCGCACCATGCCCAAGGTGGCGGCCGAGTTCCAGCAGCTGTTCGAACAGCCCGCCACGCTCGCCGATCATGGGTCCATCGAATGCCCCGTCACGTTGATGCATGGCAGTGCAAGCCCCCACGTCGCGGTAGCTGTCGTGGAGCTATTGGCGTCGAGCTTGAAAGACGTTCGAGTCGTCGAGCTCGCCGGAGCGGGTCACATGAGCCCGTTCACGCATCCCGAGCAAGTCGCAACACTTGTCGAAGCACACCTGGCTCGCGCACCGCGGGCACATGGCCACCGCCGGCACGACGAGTGCACGCTGCGCGCATGTGGCTAGCGGGCTAACGGGCACCGGCGGCTTGGAGCCAGGACGCCGCCGCGACGACTCGTCCGAGCTCGCGCACCGGCAAATGATCCTTACCCGCCAGTGTGACGAGGTGTGCGCTTGCAATGCGCTGCGCAAGGTCCACTCCATGCTCGTAGGACACCACCTGGTCTTCTCTAGCGTGCAAAATGCTGGTGGGTGCGTGGATCTTCGGCAACAGCCCGCGAACATCGGTGACTAGGTTCGTTTCGAGCAACCGGAGTGCCGCGCCCGGGCTCGCGCCGCCGCGCTCGATGCGCGCACACAGCTCAGCGAAGCCAGGTTCACCAGCCAGCGAGGGCACCGCAGCGGCGGCTGTGGCCCCACTGCCCCAGCGAGTCTCGATGTAGCGTCGGAGCTTGTCGACGGCAGCCTCGCTCCAGCCGTGGCGGTGATCGTCTGCCCAAGCCATGCGAGCGAATGCCCCGATCAGCAGCAACCCAACCACCCGCCTGGGCTGCTCGGCGGCAAACTGCATCGCTAGAGGACCCCCTTCCGAAATGCCGACCAGCAGCACACGGCGAGAACCCACCGCATCCAGCACGGCCATCAGATCTTCGGCACGCTGCTCGAGCGTGGGCACGGCGGCTTCGCGATCGCTCAGACCCGTGCCCCGCTTGTCGAACACCACCAGCCGACCTACGCCACCAAGCGCATCGCGCATCGCCGCCAAGCGGGGATGCCAGCCGAGCGCCTCGAACGGCATCGACCAACCCAGAATCAGCAGCACGTCCACCGGCCCCTGACCGTGCGTCGAATACGCAATGTGCACCCCGCCCGAGTTGGCATAACGCACCTCCAGCGAGGCTTGCGGAGCCACGCTCGCTTGGGCTGCGCTCGCGACGACGTCGACCCCGGCGCCCACGTCCACGTCCACGTCCGTCTCCACCTCGCCGACGAAGGCATAGCCCCTACGCGCATGCGTCCTGATTCGCTCGCCGCTCTCGCCAAGCGCACTGCGCGCCAGGCTGATGCTCCGCTGAATGGAGCTTTCCGAAACGACTGCGTCCGGCCACAGTCTCTCGAACAACTCCGCCTTCGAAAGCACCCGCCCGCGCTCTTGCACCAGCAAGCACAACAGATCGAACACCTGAGGCTGCACCTGACGAGCAACCCCCTTCACCAGCAGCTCACGCCGCGGCACGTCGAGCACGACCTGATCGAAGCGGTAGCGCACCCGCAAACCATAGGCGGAGAGGGACGTGGGCATCAACACCCAGGCTCGGCACCCTGGCTAGGCGTGCGAAACGGCAAGCGCGGTCGCGCTCCATCTGCGGTTGTGCGCGCGGGGGTATGCGCGGTCGAAACGTAAATCAGCAACACTGATCCACCACCACGCTTTGCACCCTCATCCCGCATTCGGGGCAGTTCTGGCGCCCCAGAACCCCACGTGGCCCGTTCGCCTTGCTTCCCATTCGTGCGACCTTCGGGTGCTCGAGCGGCGATCCGCTATACTTTCTGGCGGCCAGTCACCGTTAGGCAGCGCTGCCCCGCGCTGCCCGCCCGCGCTCGGTCTACGGTTGTGTGCGGACGGGGTATGCGCGGTCGAACGTCAATCAGCACCACTGATCCACCTTCATGCTTCGATACCCCCCAACCCCCCGGTTCGGGCTCTGGGTGGGCCGGCGAGTACTCGCACGCCGCGGGCCGAGCTAAAACGCAGCTCCCACGTACAGCAAAGCATCCCACGCGAGGACTGGTGTGAGCACTTCGTGTTCTCGCCCATCGTCGGTAACGATGGCGAAGCTCTTGGTGGCGGTTTGCCATAGGCCTCGTCCCACCAGGTCGAAGCGCATCCGGTCCCATGCTCGTAGACCGAGAGCGACTTGTCCGCCCAGGGCGGGAATGAATCGCATCGGGGAGCCTTCGGGCGCGAGGTCCGGATCGACGACTTCGATCTCCTGTAGTTGCAAGCCCAAGAGCGGGCCTGCGCCCAAGGAAGCGAGCGAGGCGAGTCGCGTGGCAAACAGCGCACCGACGAAGAGCGAGTGGGTGGTGCTTTCGAATTCGAAGCCACGGTCGACTCGTTCACCGGGAGCCAGCGCCAGCACGCCGTCGGCGCCTAGTGCGACGAAGCTGGCGAGGTCGACCTGTGCGCCGACCGCAAGTAACCGTGAGCCTTCGTGGTTGATGCCGCAGCCAACGCGCGCCACGATGCGCTCTTCGGCTGGTGGTTCCGAGGTTGCAGGCGGTGGCGGTGACGATGGCGATGGCGATGGCGACGGCGATGGGGTGGCGGGTGATTGCGCGGGATCGGTGGCAGGTGGCGCGTCGTCGGGTGGAGCGGGCGCCGGTGGCGGGTCAGTTGGGGGCAGGGCCTGAGTGCCGCTGATCGCCTGAAAGTAGCGTTCGAGGATGACTGCAATGGCTGCGGCGAGATCGGTGCACCCTCCGGCTGGCACGGGCAAGTAGCGCTCGAGCAACATTTGACCTTCTGCCTCGGTGAGCACTAGCCTCACCGAGGCCGTGCCCCGTTCGGCGTCGTGGATGAGACTGTAGCGAGCCTGGTAGGGGCCGCCCTTCACCTCGCCGAGGCGCGCGTCGACGGCTTGTTGGGTGAGCTCGAGCGGCGGACACAGGGCGCCCGGCGTGTCGCTGATGATCTCCAGCCCGGTGAGGCCGAGCCCCAGCACGACCAGCTCGGTAAGCATAAGAGCACCCGTTTTAGCGATTCGGCTGCTGATCGCCAAGCACACGACAGCCCGATGGGAAAATCGCCGGTTGGATTCGTTACCGGCAACGGTTTTCGAGTGCTTCGAGCTGTGTGCGGTCAGCGCCGCGGTCGCGCGCGTAGCCGAGGTCCACCCACGCCTCCTCACAGTCGCCGGCATCGATGGCCAGCCGCGCGCCGAGCAGGGCCAGTTGCACGGCACGCTCTGGGATGCGGTCGCGCACGGCGCGGATCTGTTTTCGGGTAGCGCTGTGATCGCCGAGGGCGCTCAGCACTTCGACCCTTGCCAGCGCCGCTTCTCGAAATAAAGAGCCGTCGCTGAACCGTCGATCGTATTCGTCCAGGGTGGCGAGGGCCGCCCGCTTTTTTCCGAGCACGCGACTTTCGAGACGCGATCGCTCTAGCAACGCCAGCTCTGCGCTGATGCCGCCTCCTGCGGCAACTTCGGTGTAACAGCTGGCGGCATCCGCGTAGCGACTGGCCTGTGCATGCTGCCCACAGTCCGTGACGTTGACGCGTGCGCGCTGCTCGGAGCGGGTGTTGTCGTGCCGCGCACGTGATTCGCGATGCGCCTTGGTCTGGCGCGCCGATGGTTTCAGCGTCGCGACACTGGCTTCGAGCTTGGGGTGGTGGTCGGCTTCGTGCACGACCTCGGGCAGCGTGACGGGTCGTTGGTGTTGACGCTCGCTCTGTGCTTCGACAACTCTGGCGATGGGTTCCGCGCTGATGCCGATAGCGTTGGGCTCAGGCTCGGGCTCGGGCCGAACGGTCCAGCAAAAGCCCGCCAATGCGAGCACGGCCACGGTACCGGGAGCCAGCCGACGCCGGAGTTGCGAGCGGCGATACGCGCGCACCACGAGCTCGGCTGGCTGCTGGGATGCGGTATCCGCCCGAGCCGCCTCGAGGCGTAGTAGCTCGCCGACCGAGTCATCCCCGTCGCGCAGTCGGGGAGGCGCTGCCAGGTCTGGGTGCGATGTCACGTGCCCACTCCTTGGGACTCGATGTAGTCGCGGAAACGCTTGCGTGCGTAGTGCAGCCTCCTCCAGAGTGTGGCCTCGGGGCACCCCGCGATTTGCGCTGCCTCGCGGCCGCTCAAGCCCTCGAGCTCATACAGCACGAAGGCCAGCCGATCGGAGTCGGTCATCTGCGCCAAGCCCTCGTTGACCAATCGCGAAGCGCGATCGGCTGCGAGCTCTCCACGCGTGGCCTCGGGGCGAGGCGTACGCCCCAGCAGCTCGGTGAGGAGCGTGTAGATGCGGCGACGCCGACGCGCCAGTCGCGCTTGCGTTACACACAATCGGTAGAGCCAACTCTGGAAGCTACAGTCACCGCGGAAACCACTGAGTGACCGGAAGGCTGACACGAATACGTCTTGGCACGTATCATCCAGGGCCGATTGCTCCACACCGAGCCGTGTGAGAAAGCGTCGCACAGCGCGTTCGTATTGACTATACAGAGCATTCCATGCCTGTTCGTCGCCGTCCGCGCAGCGTTCGACGAGGGTTCCGTCCCAAAGCGAGGCTCGGCGTACTATAGCTGGCTGCACCACCCAACTTTGCTTAGAGTCCCCTCGGGGCACAAACCTTCATTGTGCAACGTGCGTTGATCGACAATTTCCTGCGCCGGGCCGTCCCGTGCGCGGCGATCGCAGCTTCGGCCTGTTCCTCGGTCGAGGTGATCGGTCGGGAGCACGCAACGTCGTGTGAGCTAGCCGACTACGATCTTTCCGATGCGAGCTGGCGACCCCGGACGGTTACAGTAGCGACATTCTGGGCAGCCGACCGGGAGGAAGGGGAGGCCCTCAACGTATTGCGCGAGCGACTGGACGACCTCACGGCGGAGCTCTTGGGAGTCCGGCGCGATGATCGCGAAGATCAGCAGCTTCGCGCTCTCGAAGATGTGGCCAGTGGGCTCGTGCCCTGGGATGTCTATCAGGTCAATGGGGGTTCGGATGTGCTGCAATTCGTTGCTGAGACGCCCAGTGACAACACGGGCTTATGTCCGCTCGACAGGCTGGCAGCAAGGGACGGCTACGACTGGTATGGTCGGTTTTACCCGGCGGCGATCGAACCCTCCACCTGCAACGGGAGCCTGTATGCGCTGCCTCTCGGCATCCACCGGCTCAACACCTTGCTCTTCAACCGGCAACGGTTGGGAGAAATCGCGGAGGAGCTCGGTGCCGCCGATAGCGTGGAAGCAGAAGCCCGGCTTCGGGAGTTGAGCAGCGCTGAATTCATCGAGCTCGTGGAACGCATTGGCGAGCTCGGTGACGCGGAGTTCGAAGGGATGCGGCCAGTGCCGCTCGCGATCGGCACCACCGACGACTGGCCCATCCTCATCTTGGCCTTCGAAAACCTACTGGCGTCGTATGATCGTCCTTCGCTGTACGAACAGCTCTGGTATGGGCAGGGCAGCGCGGACCTCGAGCCGGCGCTCGAGCGGCTGGCCGCGGATCTCGAGCGGCTGGGTGCGGTGAGTCCCAAGTCTTTCCCTGTACCGCCGGCAGACCAGTGCATGGAAGACGTGGCCAGCTGGCAGTGCGCGGTCGCACGGGTGGCCTATGGCCATGCGGTGTTTACGGTCATGGGAGACTGGGCGTTGACGCAGGTCGCTCCCGCCATGCGGCATCAGGTGGGCGTGGTTCCATTCCCCGGCACGAGCGAGCTGTTCGTCTACACGCCCGATAGCTTCGCAGTGCCCCGCAGGCGGAAGACACGCGGTGCAGAAGCCCACCTCTGGTTGGCCGAGGTGATCGATGACCTGCCCACACAGCTCCGGTTTGCCATGAAGAAGCATGCCATTCCGGCGCTCGAGCTCTCGCCCGACGAGCTCAGCGAAGCTTGGGGAGCACTGCCCGACGCAGAGACTAGACAGGTGCCCGAGGAGACCGAAGCGTATCTGAGACAGTCTCACGAGCGCTTTTACACGTGCCGGAGCTCCGCCGATTGCCAGCTGTTGCTCGCGGTGTCGGGCCTTGGTCCGCCGCCGGGTCGAGATGCATGTTTCGACGAGATGGGCCTGGTGTTCCAGCGGATCGCCGGTCTGGTCGACGACCCCATCACGTGTTTGGGCGAGGAAGAGGAAGAGCCGTCGCCCAAGGCGATCATGAAGGCTACCCTGATGCGTATCGCCGAACAGGGCTTCGTTCCCGCGTGTCGCTGATCGCCGGCTGGATCAATTCAGACAAATCGGCACGAAGCCCGTGAAGATCCCGCGGGTGCCGGTTCTCTAAGCTAATCGGACGCCGTGCTGGAGTGCTCCGCGCTCCAGGTAGGGACCGGTCCACGCTCGAGACGAAAGGAATGCACGCATGAAGGATCGAATCGGGACAGTGTTGGCCTTGGCGCTTGCGGCCTGGGGGTGTTCGGCGCCAGAAGCTCCACCCGAAGAGATCGCCAAGGTGTCGCAGGCCTTGAGCGGCGCGCAAGCGCTTTCGTTCGAGAGCACGAGCCCATGGATCGCAGGTGGTACGACCCTCAGCCTCTCGACGATCCACACTCAGGGTAACCATTCGCTAAAGGTCACGACTCCGAACAACTGGCACGAGATCGTCGCCCCGAACCTCTCGTCGGTCGGGCCAGTCGGCAGCAAGCTGGGGCTTGACCTACGCATCGATCGCATGCACCCCTGGGGCTCGTTGCGCGCGATCGTGAAGCTGCCTTCTCAGGGAGCGTGGTACAACGATCTCGGAGAGGTGACGCTCACCGGTCGCCCTGCCAACCAGTTCTTTCGTGTGGAATTCGACTTGCCGGCGAGTCTGCAGACCAAGCTTGCGGGTAGCTACGCCGATCTGGAAGTGCGCTTCGTGCTGAGCGCACCGCCGGCGGTCTACCACTTCGACAACGGTACGTTTGCACCTCCCGCTACGACCGTGGCTTCCGCCGACGTGGGTGTGACCGGGGCCACGGGCAGCTCTACTGCGAGCGACGGCACCTACACGATTCGAGGAGCGGGAACCGACATCGAAGATTCTGCCGACAGCTTTCATTTTCTGTATCAGAACCTGACGGGGGACGGGCAAATCGTGGCCCGCATCGTCGACGTGACCGAAACGGATCCTTGGACCAAGGTCGGGGTGATGGTGCGCGACGATTTGACGCCGGGCTCGAAGAACGCGTTCATGCTGCTTCGACCCAGCCTGGGCTCGGCATTTCAGTACCGGGCCCAGAGCAACGCTCCTACACAGAGCAGCTGGCAGGAAGAACCCAGCGAAGGTAGCCGCGAGCAACTGGTGCGTTACCTCAGGCCTGCCCAGTGGCTCAAGCTTACGCGGCAAGGCGACGTGCTGACCGCCTACAGCTCGGAAGACGGCTTGTGCTGGCATTTTCGCTGGCAAGAAACGCTGGCCTTCGACGACAATCAGGCGTTCTTCGGCGTGGCGCTCACCTCGAGCAGCTTCGGCAACCTGGCCACCGCCACGGTGACGGACTTCAGCGTTCAAAACGATATCGAGCCGAACAACGCCCAGTGCGTCCGCGCGTCGGTCGATGGCGATCAACCGATTCCGACGAGTTGGATCGTACCACCCGGCCGCTTCGGGAGCGCCAATTGGGACTACACCACCACCAACCCAAATGGTGCGCAACAACCCGTAAAGTGCGATCCCTACGAAGAGGACCACCCCAACGAAGAGCCGGCGCCGCGCACGGATGGCCCCGATCACCCGAACTGTCCCGACCCCGATCAGAGTCCTGCCTGGACCCAAATTGGCTTCAACTACAGCACGCCCGGTTGGCAATTCGGTCGACCTCTGGGCATCGGGGCCTGGGCGCCCGAGCCGGGAGACAAGCTATCGACTACGGTTGACAGTCGCGGCATTTGGTTGCGCAAAGCGTTTTCGTTGACGTCGCAGGCACAGAAAGACGATCTGGTTCTGTGGGGTCGCTGGAGCGAAGGGCTGACCGTGTACATCAACGGCGTGCTCGCGACCAGCAACAGCGTGCGGACTCACGAGTACAAGTATCTCGGCTTGAGCAACGAGGCGCGCTCCGCGCTGAACGTAGGCGGCAACAACGTGATCGCGGTACGCCTGGAATGGGAGACGTATCACGACGTAGGTGGCTCGATCGAACAGTTCGACGCTTGGGACCGCTTCTTCGATCTAGGTCTCGCGCTCGAACAGCGCATGGCCAACCTACCGGTCGATCGCATGCCGGAAGCGAACCCGGCCTACGGCGCCTACGTGGACGCCTTCAAAGAGATCATGCAAGAGCAAGGTGCGTCGGGCGCGTCGCTGGCAGTGAGAAAGAATGGCCAGCTGCTCGTATCCGCGGGTCTGGGTTGGTTCGACAAAGATCTGACCACGCCTATGCCACGCGGTGCGATCATGCGTTTGGCGAGCAACGACAAAATCATCACCCAGGCGGCGATCGTCAAGCTCATCGAAGACGGAGCGATCACGCCGTCGACGCCCGTGTTCCCCTTGCTGAATCTCGAGCCCGTGCCCGGCTACTTGGCAGGTGAGCATGTGAATGACATCACCGTCGAGCACCTGCGCACCCACCGGAGCGGTATCGCCGGCACCTGGCATGCGCAACCGGAGGTCGAAGAGTGGGCCTTCAAGCTCGGCATTGCCCCGAGTCAATGGAACAAGCATCACAATGCACGCTGGCTCTATAGCCTCGATGCCGAGGACGTGGGCGGCGAAGCGCGCTACTCGAGTAACGGCTATTTCCTCTTGCGATACCTGGTGGAGCACCTGATTGCGCCGCTGACCATCGAACAGTACCTGAGCCAAGAAATGGGCCTTGCCGAGATCGTGGTCAGCGCGGAGCGCCTCGCCGATCGTCAGCCGAACGAGCCGGGTTACATCACCCGCGAGCAGCCGTGGGATCGCTGGATGGCACTCGAGGACTACCTCGCGTTCAGTGCATCCGCCGAAGGCTATGCCGCCTTCTACGACGACTTTGCCATGGGCTACGACCTGATCGGAGACAGCTACGTACCCAGCGGCGGCGGCGTCTTCGGTGGCGGAATGGCCGGCACCTGGAGCATTGCCATTGCCGATCGTTTGCGCGGTTTCAGCTTGGTGATGCTCTCGAACAATCACGGCAACTTCGACGAAGCCATAGCCCGTCTGGATGCGATCACCTATTCTGACCCCTGCTTCTTCGGTACTGTCGATCCGCGAACCAATCCCGAGCACTACCACTACATCCGGAACGTTTGGCAAGACGACCGCTACATCAACTTGGAGGCTGGGCTCGCCGCATCACCCGCTGAAGCCGGCTGGTGGAGCTCCCAGTGGACCTTCGAGCCCGTGGACGCTACTTACTTCCGCATCAAGAACCGCTGGACCGAAGAGTACCTGCATATCGAGGGCGGGCCGCTGCAAGTCGGGCCCATCTCCACCGGATGGTGGCGCGCCCAATGGCGCTTCGTTCCGGTCGGTGACGCCTTCCAGATCCAGAATCGCGGCGAGAACCAATATCTGAACATCGAGAACGGCACGCTCACCTCGAGCTCTATCGAGCCGGAGTGGTCGAGCGCCAGGTGGCGGTTCTGCGATTGAGAGACCGCTTGTGCCACAAAGTTCCGGCACGCGCGACTCGAACAATGGCTCGCGCAGATCCCCTCGTCGCGGAGTAGGACCATTACGGAACGAAAGCTCGAACAGCCGCTGGCAAGCTCGAGGCGTTATCGAGCGAGTGCAGCCGGCTAGATCGAGGCTCGCGAGCTGACGCCGGGTCCGAAAGTCGTCCTGTCTTCGCCTTGCAGGTGTCTCGGGCGCGACTACGATGCAGCGGCCGTGTCATCACTACGCTGCTGCGCTCCGGCCGTTCT
>CBFGRJ010000024.1:0-34483 GCA_965651135.1 uncultured Myxococcales bacterium | reverse complement strand
GTCAGCCACGGAGACCCCACCGGCTTGGCGCTATGGCGCAGTGTGTTCACCGCAATTTCTGCCTTCTGCAACGCCGGGTTCGCTCTGCAAGCGGATAGTCTGATCCAATATCAATCAACCCCGCTCGTATTGCACACCGTTGGCGTCCTCATCATTCTCGGCGGCCTATCGCCCATGGTAGCATTTGCCCTACCATCACTGGTGCGACGTTCTACGGGCCCCGTCTCTGCGCAAGTGAAACTCAGCCTAGCCGCAACTGGCGTGCTTCTCGCCGTTGGGTTTCTGTACATTCTAACCTTCGAATGGAATGACTCACTTCGGGCGCTGTCGGTGTTCGACCGCCTTCACAATGCCTGGTTCCAATCGGTGACATTGCGCACAGCCGGGTTCAACTCCATCGACTTCACGCAGCTGCGCCCCGTCACGTTGTGCTTGATGATGATCTGGATGTTCATTGGCGGAAATCCCGGAAGCACCGCGGGTGGTGTCAAAACCACGACGGCGGCCGTCCTGATCCTTTCGGCCGTCCAAGCTATTCGCCGGAGAGAGACGCTGCAGGTGTTCGGCAAGCGCATCGGCGAACGCACACGCGCGAAAGCCGCAGTGACGGTAACCCTCGCTTTTACAACTGCCGTGTTGGCCTTGGTTGCGGTCTTGCTGACACAATCCATGCCGCCGAGTATGGCGTTGTTCGAAGTGATTTCGGCACTCGGGACGGTCGGCCTATCCATCGGTGGCACCGTCCATTTGGATGGCGTCGGAAAAACGGTGATCATCCTTTGCATGTTCGTTGGTCGTGTCGGTGGATTGTCACTGCTCATGTTTCTGAGCGGCACGAGGACTCCACAGGCGATTGCGCGGCCAGAAGAAGAGCTGGCCGTTGGCTAAACCCATTGGAATGAAGGCATGAAAAAGCAAGCGCTGGTGATCGGATTGGGGCAGTTCGGCATGTCGGTCGCCAGAGCGCTGGCTATACGCCGCGTCGAGGTCTTCGCGATCGATATACGCGAGGACCGAGTGCGTACGGCATCCAGCTTCGTTGCTGAGGCCGCGGCGTTCAACGCCACGGACGAGGAGGCTCTTGCTCGCACCTCGCCCGAGCGCAGAGACGTATGCCTATGCGCCATTGGCGACGAAGCAAAAGAGGCGTCCATTATTTGCACCGCGCTGTTGAAGCAGTTGGGTGCCAGGCGCGTCATCGCCAGATCCAATGACGACTTGCATGCCAGGATTTTGAGCCTGGTCGGCGCCCATCAGGTCGTCAATCCGGAACGGGAGTTCGGCAACCGCTTTGCGAACCAGATCGTGCACGAGGGCATTCGCGGCGAGCTACCCTTGGGTGAAGGTGTCATGATTACGGAACTGGCTCCTCCCTCGGCCTTCGTGGGGCATTCGCTGGGCACCTTGCAGCTACCGAAGCGTTTCGGAGTGACCGTGGTCGCCATCCGTAAGCTCAGCACGGGTGCAATCGTGATGCCCAACGCCACGACTCCGCTCGAGGAGGAAGATGTGTTGGTGGTGGTGGCCAAGGATCGAGCGGTCGAAGAGATGATGGATCGGAGCTAAACATGGAGTTGAGACGAGAGCTCTTTTGGACGATCGGCGCAGTGATGGCGGTGAACCTTGCACTCGCGTTCGGGGCGATTGGTCTCTTCGTCCGCATGGGGCCAGCCATCGCTCGCATTTTGGAGGAAAACGTTTACTCGATCGTTGCTGCCGAAGAGATCTTGATTGAGCTCGGCCGAGCGGGAGATTCGGGAGTGTCACTCGAAAGACGCCAACGCATCGAGGCCGCGCTCAAACGGGCGCAAGAGAATGTGACCGAAAGTGAAGAGCGCCCCGTGTTGCGCTCGCTGGCGACGACCATGCCGGCAGCCATATCAGGTGACGCTCGGGCGCGCGCTGACGCCATCGATCGACTCGAGGCCTTCTTGGTCATCAATCGCGAAGCCATGCAACGCGTCGATCGCGAGGCCCAGCGCCTTGGAGTTGCCGGAGCGTGGGGCGCCGTACTGATTGGGTTTTCATCCTTTCTCGTCGGGTTGTTGGCCTTCACCCGTCTCGAGAACCGCCTGCTCAGACCGTTGGCCGAGCTGCATGACGTACTCGAGAGCAATCACCAAGGTGACCGATTGCGGCGCTGCAGAAGGCCAGAAGCGCCTAGCGAGGTGGTTCGGGTCACTGATGCCGTCAATCGATTGCTCGATGAACGCCTGACTGAAGCCTCGCGCTCTCGGGCAACCCAGCACGAGCTTGAACGCCTGGCACTGGCAGAACTACTCGAGCGCCAGACCGGGGCAGCCGCCCTGATCGATGAAAGCGGCAACATCGTGCGAGCGAGCGCGAAAATGCTGGCGCTTTTGGCGGGAGCGGAAGGTCCGGCGCTTCGCGAAGCGTTGTCCCGACAAGAGCCAGCCGATCAGACTTGGGAGCGCTTGCCGGTACGAGACCGAGGGGCGCTGGTGCTACTGCCCGCCCAGAACCCGAGCAGGAATATGTCATGCTAGAACCCTGGCTCAAACAGGGGCTGGCATGGGTCTTGCGCCACCCTGCTGGAGGCGTTCACCATGGTCCTACCAGCAGAGATGTGGCTTCCAACGCGAGGCAATTCGCCTCGCGCGTTGCGAGTTGGTCGTTCATTCCAAAGTACCGCGCGTGTGCGTGCCGCGAGCTATGGGTGTCACCCAAGTCAGTTGTCTCGTGATAGGCTTGTACTACCGGTGAACCACGAGTGCCACCGGAATTCGAATCGACGAGACGCGTGCAGCACCGGCCGCACGCCGACAAATGAAAGGGGGCCATCATGGCAACGGTAGAGCAGCTCTTGTGCGTCAAAGGTCACGCTGTCCATACTATTTCAACGACAGCCACGGTGTTCGAGGCCATCGCGAAGATGGTGGCGAACAACGTTGGCTCACTAGTGGTCTTCAATGACTCCGGACCAAGCGGGATGATCACCGAGCGTGACTATTTGCGGCGTATTGCGCTCGAGGGCCGTTCATCCAAGACGACCTTCGTACAAGAGATCATGTCGCCAGGCTTGATCTACGTCGATCCGCAGACCGACGTAGAGCAATGCATGTCGCTGATGACCCATCGCAGAATTCGGCACTTGCCCGTACTCGACGCCGGGCGCCTGATAGGCCTGGTCTCCATTGGAGATATCGTGAGGCATCTGGCGCGCGAGCGAGAAACGACTATCGAAGAACTGACGTTCTACATTCAAGGGCGCTACGCGTGACGCCCGCGGCATCGGTTGGAAACAAAGTCGTCACGTGAGCGCCTAGCGCGCGCTCGGTGTCACGCGGCATCGGGCTTGCTTGCTACCGCGGTAGGCCGGGCGCCGCTCGTGTCGCCAAACGTGAGAGTCTCGACGAGAGCGGGCTAGAGTGTCGCCGGAAGCCCATAAATCCTCGTTTGTGCGCCGCTCGATTGGGATTAGTGTCCCTGGACGTGTCCATCATCCAGCAGCACCAACACGGCCCGCTGTGCCATGCGACGCTCCTCGTGGTCGACGATCGCGGCGAAATTCGCGAAGCGCTGCGGCGCTTCTTCAGCCTCACGATTGCCCAGGTGATCGTGGCCGGCACGGCAAACGAGGCGGAGCAGGCGCTCCGCAACCACCGGCCCAATCTTCTATTGTGTGACTACTACCTGGGGCACGACAATCCGCCGGCTACGGTGTTGATTGCTCGATGGCGGCAGGACTTTCCGTTCTTGAAGCGCGTGGCGATCATGACCGGCACACGCGGTTCGTCGCTCGGGCCATGTTCAGCGGTAGATGCCATTTTCGAAAAGCCGCTGAACATGCGGGAGGTAACGGATTTCCTGGTCGACGCTACCAAAGCTTGAACCTGCAGGGGTTTCTGGCACTGGATCTCGCCTTGGTCACTGATCGTCGGACCGGGTGCCCGAACGGTGCATGAAGTGGTATCTTGCCGCTGAGCGACTTTCGCGTGAGGAGCAATGGAATGCCCACCTGGCTGAGCAAGCAATGGCGGAGCATCCGGGATTCGTATGACCCGGACGAAGCCCTTGCGGGCTCGACACCCGCGGCGCTCGTGCTCGGCATCGGCAGCATGGTGGTCGTGACGTGCGTGCTGGCTTCGATTCCGGCGACCGAGTTTCGGCGACCGTGGATAGCGCTCATCCTGGTAGCGGTCGGAGTCGGCCTGACGCTCATCGCCCTTCGCCGGCGGGCTCGCGGAACCGTAGGCACCGTCGCGACTTTCCTCGACAACGGGTTGTATGCGTCAGCGTTGATCTACATCGCCTGCAACACCGTACAAAGTGTGGGAATTGGGGTATCCATTGCTCTTGCGTTGATGCTGTTGGGTGTCACCGTAAAGCTCTACCCATCACCACTCGGCCTTGGAGTGGTTCTGGCGCCGCCGCTCCTCATCATGCTCCCGCTGTTCCGCCCTGCGACGACGGTGATGCTGATCCTGGTTTCCATCTATGTGGTGGTCCTGTTTCAAGCTTATCTAGTCGCTCGCGGCCGCGAGCGCGAACGGCGAGAGAAACAGCTGAAAGAAGCATTGGGCGCCACCCATCGCATAGCCGACGAAAGTACCCAGGCCGCCTTGTCGACGATGCTGCTCGGGCTGGGTCACTTTCTTCACGAGCTCCGCAACTATCAGACGGCGATCTCGGCCAACCTGGAGTTCCTGGCGGTTGCCTCGCCGCTCAACGAGCTCGCCCAAGAGGCGCTGCAAGAGGCGAAAAAGGCGCAAGCCGCAGAACAAGTGTTGGTCATGCGCACCATGGAAGACCTGAAGGCACGCGCCAAACCGGTCAATACGGTCTTCAAGTTGTCAGACGTGGTCCGCGCTGCTGCAGAAGATGCTTCGGGGTTACGAGTTTCGCATTCCGACGAGCTGCCGTTCATGCTTCACGGCAACCCGGAACACCTCCGGATCGTGCTGCATAATCTGATCCGAAACGCTGCACAGGCTGGTGCCCGCACGGTCCGCGTCGACACCCGCCTCGAACCGAGCGGTCAAGCGGCCCGCTTGGTGGTCCACGACGATGGCCCCGGCATACCTCCCGAACGACAGGGGCAACTTTTCGAGCCCTTTGGCGGGACCAGCAAAACCGGCGGGACGGGGCTGGGTCTGTATCTGTGTCGCCGCTATGTCGAGCTGTTCGGCGGCACGGTGGAGGCCGAGAGGGGACCCATGGGAGGCGCCGCATTCGTCATTCGCTTGCCCGGGACGGTCCTGACCCAAAGAGCGCCAACGGACGTCGAGGCGAGCACTCGCTGTTCTGCCTGAGCTACGGCAGAACGCCCTCGACCCGTTCGAGGCGGGCGGTCGCCCATCGTGACCTTGGAACAGTCCTGACACAAAGGTGCGAACGGGCGGCTCCCTGTCGCCGGGTGCGATCGACCTAGATCGAGCACCGCCGCCCGGCGGGTATCGCGGGAGTCGGCGAGCTCTGTCGACGCTCGGCGTCTCCGGCGCTCAGCTCGCCCATCGCTTTTCCCAGCGACTAACCTGTTATACATCTGACACTTAACGTGTCGGATGCAAGTCACCGCGCACGCTTACTTTGCTTGCAGGCGCGAAAAGATGACAAAATGTTTGGGCGACTCGGCGTGGTGGTGTAGAAGCTAGCGGCAGCATGAGGAGCCAACTGTTAGTTGGCCGCCGTTCTCCTGCGCATTCAGTACTCGACTCGCGAGGCTCGACAAGCCATGCCCTGCGTTGAAACCCACCCCGTGGTGCGCCCGCCCGGCGAAGCCCCTCGCCGAGGAAACGCCGACCGACTGTTGCTGATCGTGCAAGGCAACGCGCTGTTATGCAGTGCCTTGGCCCGTTTTTTCTCGACGATTGTCGACGTGGCCAGCTTTTCGTCGCCCTACGCAGCTGACCGGTACCTGAGCAGTGTATCACGCATGACATACATACTGATCGGCCAGTCGTTTTTCGGCGACGAGTCGGGCGCGGACTGGGTAGGGCTTTGGCGCAGGTGCTACCCGCAAGTCCAGCGCGTCGTCCTGACTAGCGGGCTCGACATGCCGCAAGCCATCGAGGGCGTCGACGCCGTCGTCGGCAAGCCATTCGACGTACGCCTCGTCGCGCAAATGCTCGCTCTGGATGAGCCAGCCCACTGGGTCACCGGAGACACACATCAACACACCAGCAAAGGATACCCCTATGAACAATGACCAATCACTGAACCTTCATACTCTGGAACTTCTGCAGCAACGCCTCGGTTTAGAACCTACGGTTACGAAGGGTGAAGGTGACGATTCCCGAGACGCCAGCTTGACACGAGCTCCCGCCGCTTCCTTTCTCACGGCTCCCGCCCACGGCTTCTTGGCCGCCTAACCGTATTTCGCATCACCCACACTTCTTCTATCGCTGTCGTCGTATGAATGGCTTGGTTCGGTTCCTGACCGCGGTACAGCGGCGTCTCCACGTCGCCGTCCAGCACCCTGCCTTTCATATCACGCAGCAAGAGCTACTCGAACGGAGCGTCGGGTCTTGCCGACTCGACGCTCCGGCGAACATGCTCGGAGAGCCGTTGGCGCTCCTGTACCTCGTGGCGCGTGCATGGGGCCGCGAGCTCGACGAGCAAGCCGAGCGGGTCGCTGCGTTTTGTCAGCTTTATATGCTGGCCGCCGACTTGATGGATGACGTCCAGGACGACGACCTCGACGGCAAGCCACATGCAGCCATGGGCCCAGCGCTGGCGATCAACACCGCGGTGACGCTGCTCTTCTTGAGCCTTCGCGAGCTCCACGAGAGCATCGAGCTGGAGCGCGAGCCGGCCCGAAAAGCGGCGTATCTGCGTCTTCTTGGGCGCGTGTCACTGCTGGCCGCAGCCGGACAGCATCGCGATTTGATGGGACGAGAGGCCGCGAGCACGCCGGAGCAGGTGCTCGAGATGCACCGGGCCAAAACCTCGAGCGTCTCGCTCTTGACCGAGTGCGGGGCGCTCTTGGCTCGTTGCGACGACCAAGCCACCGACGCATACCGCGAGATCGGCGAGCAGTTGGCGATGCTGGTGCAGCTGCGCGACGACCTGCGAGACATCTTCGGAAAGCAAAAAAGTCCGGACTTGGAAGGGGCCAAGATGACGCACCCGGTCGCCTGCTACCTAGCGAGCGCCTCGCCTGCAGAAGCGGCTCGGTTCGATGAGCTGGTACGCAGGCTTCCCGAATCGATCGGCGAGCTCCGTCAGCTGCTCTACGAATCGGGAGCGGTCGAAAGCTCCGCCATTCAATTGGAGCGTTGCCGAGCGGCCATACATCGGTGCATTGCCGACATGGCCCATACGGCTCCGGCGCATCGCACCCTGCTCGACGTCGCCGATAGCATCGCCGAGACGGTCTATGCACCCAGCCCGCTGCAAGTCACACGCCATCTTTGGCAGCCCCAGGGCGCCTGGCACGAGGCCGTGCGTCACGAGCTTTCGGTGTTCATGAAACGCATGGACTGGCTCGGCTGCCCGCAGGTACCCGAGCTCAGGCCATGGCACAACTCGGAGTGGGTGTACGCCGTTGATCGCAACACCCTCTATTACCCCGACATCGAGGGGCAACCCGAAGAGGTGTTGCCGCTCCACGCGGCACTACTCGGTACCGACGACCTGCATCACGTCGCTAGCGTGATTCGGAGCCAGCTACCTGCCCTGATGGCGCACGAAATGTTCCACTTCTGGCGCAACGCGACCGGTCGTCTAACGACCGATCACTGGCACGAAGAATGGGCAGCGAATCGCCTGACGGTCGCGTACCTCGCTCGGTATGCCCCGGAGACCCTGCAGGAAACTCTGGCTCTGGCGCGAAGCGTGCTCGCACAGCATGCTGGCGTGCTCGGCAGCAATGCCGAGCGCATCCTTGCGCGATGCCCGAGTCCTACGCCTCGAGCGACGGGTTACGACGTGGACTTGTTCGAGGCAGCCCTGATCCACTTGAACATGCTACTGATGCTTGCAGCCTCCCCGGACGATCTCCGACATGTCAGCCAAAACCTGCTGACCAAGGCCGACGAGGCTGGTTGCGCGGCTTGAATCCGTACGCCGCCGGTGCTGGCTTCGGAGCTCAGGTCATTGACAGGCCGAGGTCAGGTTGACGGTGAACATTTCACCATCCAACGTGACGACCGTGAGCTCTTCGGCATAACCGTGCTCCAGAGTCTCGGCAGCGATGGCTCTGTACAGGGTCTCGGCATTTTCGACCTGGTGAAAGCTCAGGTTCACTTGCTCGGGCACCGCGTCGTACTTGACCGTGAATTGCCCATCGACATCGATCTGGTTTTGCACCCGGCTGCCGTGCAACACGGGTATGCGAATGCATTCGGGCGCGGTAGCGGCGGTGCCGTTACTGCTGACGCTGACTTGCAAACGCAACAGCTTGGGGCCTCCCGCGGACTCGGAGCAAGCGGTAGTCAGCGCGACGCCAATGCACGTCGTGATCAAGAGTGGTGCTATTCGTTTCATGACGGAAGGGCTCCTCACGGAAACAAAACCAAACGAACGCCGAGCGTGAACCACGCATGCCAGGCGCGATCGTCGATCGAACCAGAAAATGTCTTGTTCCCGTTGATATTCGTCGAGCTCTTGGTGAAGCGACCGAAAGCTGTCTCGAGGTAGGGACCCAAGCCAACGGGCAGGCGAAAGTCCAGGCCAGCATCCAGCTTTGCATAGGTGATGCCCGACGCGGTGGTCGATTCTTCGTACCCGCGGGGTCTATCTTGCAGCACCTGCGTGGTCGACTCGAACCCGATGCCGTAGCCAAGCCAGGGGTTGACGGTTTGGTCAGGCCTAAAGTGGTACTGAGCGTGGACACCCAAGCGCAACCCCAGCGCGCTGCAGCCTATGTCGTTCTCGAGGTTGGAATCATCGTCGTCGCAGTATTCTTCGATAGCAGCGTCGTCGCCCTCCGCTCCAAATGCCATGGTGAAGTAGCCTCCAACGTGCACGTTCGGCGTCACCTTGGCGCCCAGCTCGATTTGCAAGGGCCATTGCCAGCTGTAACGGCGTGCTAGCGAATCCCCCCGCTGTTGGGTGGCCTTCCCCAGCGGGAAAGCCGCGCCTGTGCGAAAAGCCATTTGAAAACCAGTATGCGCAGGGCGCCCGCCACCGGACGCCGGAGGGGGCTCTGCCATGGGAGGCGCAGGCTGAGCGTACATCGGCGCGGGTTGTGCCGGGGCCGCTTGCATCGGTGCGGCTTGTGCCGGGGCCGCTTGCATCGGCGCGGCTTGTGCCGGGGCCGCTTGTGCTGGAGCCGCCCGCACCGGTTGTGCTGGCGCGGTTTGCGCAGAGGCTGAACCGGACTGCACGAGCGACGCTGCTAGTAGCGCGCCTCCTAATAAGTAGACATGTGTGATGTTCACTCTGATACACCTCGCTCTCTCCGAACATGCTTTCAAAGCAGAAAACGTGCCCGTCGCGCTCAGCGCCCCCAAGGTGCGTCATCGCGCTCGATCGAAGACCAGTTCCATCCCTCAGGCGGCCTCGATGCCGCGAAAGTTAACCCGCACGCGTGCCTAATGGATGACACTCGTGGCAACCGCTTCACACGGGCGAAGCAACGCACCTTCTCTCACCCGAAGACAAGCGCCAATGAATGAAAGCACCTATGAATGAGCACCAATAGTGCTCACGAGGTTCCGCCAGCGCACGATTCGGACGGCCTACCAGCAGCACACGAGCTTTCGGCCCCCATTATCGCTTTCAACGTCAAGCAAATGCTTCCTTGCGAGGTGAAGTTGGAGTAGTGTCGCATAGCTTAGGCTCACAATACCCTACACATCTAAACTTGAGGGAGGACGCCCTATGAGAACGCTCTGGAGCTTGTTGATTACCGCTGTCATCGCCGGCATCACATCTTGCGCCGGTGAGAGCGAGCAAACCGTTGCCCCCGCGGCTCGGGGCGCTAGAGGCGAAAGCTGTCAGGCTCGCAACGACTGCGCTGCCGGCTTGGCGTGCATCAACCGGACCTGCTCGAAGAATGATTTCGGCATCAAGGTCAATTCCAAGCATTGCGACTTGGTGGATTGCGAATCCGACAAGGATTGCTGCGGAGACAAACCTCGAGAGGCCCCGGCAAAATGCGCCAATCGCACGTCAGTCTGCTTCACTCCGACCTTGTCCAATTGCGAAGTCATCGAGTGCGAGTCGAACTCGGCCTGCGGTGACGGCGAATGCGTACCCGGGCGCTGCCAGTTTACGTCGACCGTCTCGTGTACTGAGGACGACGACTGCGTCGATCAGTGTGTCGGCAACAGCTGTTCACTGAGCCTCAACTACTGCCTGGACGACAGCTATTGCTACCAGGACAACCCGTGCATCAATCGGTACTGCGATTGCAGCAATCCCGAATACGATCCCACCGACCCCATCTGCACCGATCCCGACTGCGACAACGTGTGCACGCTCAGCTGCGAAAATGAGCGCTGCGTTCCCGACACATCGTGCGAGACGGATGCTGATTGCGCCGGGCTCGTCAACGACATTTGCGAGGATGGACGCTGTGTCGAATGTACCGATGACGACGATTGCGACGAAGACGCGAACGAAACCTGCTCACGCGGCAGCTGTCACAAGCCATGCACCGAAAACGAGGAATGCCCGTTGTTCCACGCATGCGACGATGGAGAATGCGTCGAGCGGGGCTGCGGCACCGACACCGAATGCATTCTGGCTGCTAGCCGCACCCAGGACATCGAAGATCCCAGGCTAGCGAAGTGTCTGCCGGTCGCAGAAGGGTCGGACATCAATATTTGCAAGGTGCCGTGCGAGAACGACTCGGAGTGCTCTCGATTCGAGGTCTGTAACGAGGGATACTGTGTGTTCATCGGCTGCAAAAACCACGAAGAGTGCCGCGCCTACTTCGGCCTCGAGAGGGAAGAAACCAGCGAAGACAAGCCTTACATCACCAAAGCGCTCTGCCGTTAGAGCGTCGTTCGCGCTAATCCCGGTGATCCGGTAGGCTCGTCGCGCATTGGCCGACCGCCACGACCTGAGATCACCGGGATGGGCTTTCAGCCCTGATTGGCTTTGTAGCAAACTTCAGAAATTGAACAGGGAACCATCGCATCACCCCAGACGTTCTCATCTGGTCCCCAGCATTCGCTGCCAGGTCGGTTCGCTGTTCCCCGCTGGCTTCATTTGGCGCCTATGCCTGTGTCTGCGGTTGGTTTGAAAATCCCGTTGTTCAGGACGCCAAGAGAAACCGCTGCTCAGCGGGGATTCAGAAGCAGCGGGTCGCCCATTTCGCAGCGTTGGCGAACATGGTGAGCAGATTCGTGTCGAGGTACCAAGTCGTCGCCGACGTGTAGTTGCCAGCATGGGCGATTTGCGCGACGCGCCCCGCGGTGTCTCGCACCGCCACACCCGCATCGCTGCATTGGCTGCAAGATGCGATCGCGACTCCACCGTTGATGAGCGGTCCGCTCTCGATACCAACCGAGTTCGACGTGAAGCTCGCCGGCAGGCCTTGCCAGATCGGGTGCTCGGCCTCCGTGAGGGTGAATGTCGCCCCCGCAGAGCTACCTGTCGCGTAGCGGATCAACACCAGCGGGTTCAGGGTGGCCCAACGAAGGTTCAGGACGTGGTAGCCGGCCCAGGCGGTCATCACGACGCCCACTCCCGCCGCATTGGCATCCACAATCGCCTGCTGACCCGCGGCCGGCATGTCGGTGTCCCAAGTATTCCCCGGGCTCAGCAAAACGACGCCGAACTCGGAGGCCGCGGGACTGCCCGTGTACGTGATGACGCCGCTATCGATTGGAGTGACGCTGAGACCGGCGGCTTCCAGAGCAGCCACGACCGTGGCCGTGTCCGAGCTGACGTCGTCCTTGAGCCAGAGCACCGAGCTGTTGCAGTCCGAGCAATCACCGTCGACGCACACCTGCTCGTCACCGCAGGCAGCTCCGCACGCACCGCAATGGTTTCGACTCGTCAAAAGGTGGGTCTCGCACCCATCAGTTCGCAGATCGTCATTGCAATCGTCGTAGTCGGCAGCGCAAGTACCCGAGCATTCGGAGTCGACACAAGCGCGAGCTTGCACATGATTGCCGGAGCAAGGAGCACCGCAGGCACCACACGCATTCGGATCGGAGGTGGTATCGACCTCACAACCATCCGTTTGCTTGTCGTTGTTGCAATCCATGAAGCCCGCTTCACAGGCGCCATCGCATACCGCCCCGGTACAGGATGGAACGGGGACATGATTCGAAGAGCACTCTGCAATCAACGTGGACGACAAGCCGTCGACCGAGCACTCGCGAATGCTGCCCCCAGCGCAGTATGTAGCGTTTGGAACGCATTCGAGCTCGCGACACTCGCCCTCGAAGCACACCTGATTGGTCGCCAAGCA
This sequence comes from uncultured Myxococcales bacterium, assembly GCA_965651135.1. Taxonomy (GTDB): domain Bacteria; phylum Myxococcota_A; class Polyangia; order Polyangiales; family Polyangiaceae; genus JAICQQ01. Next base: position 22,152 of record CBFGRJ010000024.1, on the reverse strand, counting down.
ATCCACACGCTCGAGCACGCTCAGGCCGTCGCTCGAGCAGGTGATCAGCTCCTCCCCCTGCTCGTCACATAGGGTCTGGCCGGCTGGGCACACCCAATCTTCACAGGCTGCGTCGAATCCGTTGGGCGTGCAGGTCTGGTCCGTACCGCAGGCAGTGGCCTCGTAACCGTCACCTCGTTCGCGGCAGGTCAGCACCGAATTGCTGCGACAGCGAGCGCTACCCGCCACACACTCGTCGAGCCGGCATTCACCGGAATCGCAGAAGTATTGCGCAGGGCAGGCGCTGTCGTCGACGCATTGCACGCAATGCCCCGCGGAGAAATCGCAGAGCAACCCCAGGCTCGTGCACGCTCTGTCGCTCTCGCACGCGCGGACGCACTCACCTTCGGAACACACGTCCGTTTCTGCACAATCTTTGGATGTCGCACACTCGGCGCAGCGACCCGAGGCTGTGTCGCAAACCGTGCCGCCCGCGCAATCCTGGGACTGCTCGCAGGGTTCGTAGCCCACGCAGCGGTTGTCGACGCAGTCGTGGCTCGGGTCGCAATCTCCGGCGCTCAGACACTCGACGCATTGTCCGCGCGCGGTATGGCAAACCTTGGTTGCCTCCGCGTCGGTGCAGTCAGAGCTCGTGTCGCAGGGCAACGCCGGCGCGCACACGCGCTGGTCGCAGCGCCCAGTGTCACAGTCGGCGTCGAACAAGCACTCGACACAGCTCTTGGAGAATGGGTCGCACACGGGCAGCGGGGATTCGCAGTCCGAGTCGAGCTCGCAGCGGTCCGGAAGCGAGGGTTCGCCCCCAGTTCCGCCGCCATTCGCGCCCCCTGTGCCGGGCGCTTTTCCCCCCGAGCCCGCAGTGCCACCGCTGCCGCCCGTTCCGCTCGTTCCGCCGGCTCCCCCCATCCCTCCAGTGTCTGCGCCACCGCTGCCGCCCGTGCTCGAGCTGGACGCGCCACCACCTCCCGTGCCCGCCCCGCCCGCGGCTTCCGGTTCCTCGAAATCGGGTCGAACGTGCTTGGGGCTGCAGGCCGCGATGGCCATACCCGAGCCCAACAGCGCTGTCGCCAACAGACGTGGCATCGTCACTTACACGCTGCCGCCCATTGCACGGCATTGACGAACATCTTGAGCAGATTGGCGTCGAGATACGCCGAGGTCGCGTTACCCGCATGAGCGAGATGAACCAATCTTCCGCCGGTGGTATCGCGCACCGCCACCGCATTCCCGCTGGTGCAGGTGTTGCAGGTGGCAATCGACACTCCGCCATTGACGAGCGTGCCGGTCGCAACGCTTACGGTGGTCGTCGTGATGGTCGTGTCGAGCCCCTCCCAAATGGGATGGCCCGCACTCGTCAGCGTGAACGAAGAAGCGCTGGTGCTGGTCACCCACTCCAGCAGGTACAAGGGCGCGAGCGTGGTGTTGTAGCCCAGCTCGACCTGGTAGGACGCCCACTCGTTCGTCACGAACCCCGTACCTGCCGCGTGGGCAGTCACGATCGACGTCTGACCGGCGCTCGGCATGTCGCCACTGTACGAGTTGCCCGTGCTGGCCACCACCACACCGAAGTCGCTGGCTGCGGGAGTGCCGTCGTAGCTCAAGACACCGCTCGTCACCAGAGTGACGGTCATGCCGGCCATTTCGAGCCCGGCCTGCATGGCAGCATTGCCAGTGGTGTCGCTGTCCCCCAACAACAGCACGTTCGAGTTGCATTCGGCGCACTCACCCGCAACACAAGCCTCGTCGGTGTCCTCACAATCGGTGCCCCCCGCCACGTAACCCGACCCGGTGGAGTTGCAGGTGGTAGCGATGCGCCCATTGCAGGCGGGTTGATCGGGGACGCAGATCTGGTTCTGGCAGCTGGACGTGCTCGCGTTGCAGTACTGGGTGCTCAGGCAGGTCTGGTAGAGTGACGAGCTCAGCCCATCGGCGCTACACAATTGAACGGTATTTGCATCACAGAACAGCGTCGATGGAGGGCACACCAAATCTTGGCAGCTTCCCTGGTAGCAGATTTCGTCCGACTCGGTGCAATCCATCGATGATACGATGCTCAGACCGTCGTCGGCGCAGGTAATGACCGAGCTCGCGGTCGCGTCGCATTCCACCTGACCGGCGGTGCAGATCCAGTCCTCGCAGGCAGCTTCGTCTCCGCCAACGCAGGTCTGATTCGTTGCGCAGGCGACGGTATCGTACCCATCGCCGGCGGCGCGACAGATGCGCAGCGTGTTGCCGCTACAATAGCCGCTGCCTCCCTCGCAGACGTCGGCCAGGCAGCGTCCGCTGCTGCAATGATATGCGGCCGGGCAATCTTCGTGGACCAAGCAGCGAGCGCAATGTCCGCCGCTCGTATTGCAGAGCTGGCCCAACGGCGTGCAATCGTTGTCGGAGCTGCACCCGCGCCAACACGTGTTGGCAACACAGCGGGCACCCTCGCTGCAGTCCGCATCCGAGCCACACTGAACACAACGATTCGCACTGCAGACTTGACGTTGGGGGCAATCGAGCGAGTTTTGGCAAGGCACGTAGGGACGACACAGGTTGTTGACGCAGTCCGCAGTACCCAAACAATCGCTCGAATTGACGCACTCGACGCAGCGCCCGAGGCCGCCGTCGCACACTTCCAAACCGTTCGCATCGACGCAATCGAGCGAATTCACGCACTCGACGATGTTTTCGCACCTGCGAAGGCGGCAAACCTGCTCGTCTCCGCAGTCCGAATCGAACAAGCACTCGACGCATTGCTCTTGCAAGGGCTCGCAGACCATGTCGATGCTCTCGCAATCCGCGTCATCGGCGCACTGGACCGGCTCGCCTCCCCCGTCGCCGGCGCTGCCACCCATGCCGGTGCCTCCGCTGGCATCGCTACCGCCGCTTCCTGCCGTGCCGCCGGTCTTCGTACTGGCCGTGCCTCCGCTGCTTGGACTACCCGCGGCGCCTCCGTCGCCCCCACTGCCCCCGCTGCCTCCAGTGCCCTCCTCGCCCGACTTACCCTTGTCGCTATCACCACCACACGCGTAGGCCAGTGACAGACCAGTGCCGACCACTAGGGTGCAGATCCATTTAGAAACCACGTTCCCAACCTCCCTGAAGCAAGTCGAAGGATATCTCTCTCAGGCTACGCTACACGCTCCTTTTTTTCTACAGCGAAAGAGTCAAGCCGGGGAATGGGAACGATTTGGCCCCCGCGCCCGGACGCATCTCTCGCGCCGTGGCGCCCCAAAACCCACACCTCGCACCTACCCTTAGCCCGGGTCCCGATGTGCCATGCCCCCTGACATGAAACTCATCACGATTGGGGTGCGCTTCACGTTTCGATACCCCCTCCCGAATGCGGCTCAGCGGTCCACCGTCGGAGCGACGCCTTGCCCTTCGGAGCGCGCCTCGTCGACTCGAGTCGCCGGCGCACCATCGGAGATAGCCCTGTCGCCCGATTCTGAACCACCGCGCGGCTTGTGCAGCAACGAGGCAATCACCGAACCAGCCAAGAGCACGCTGACCACACCGAGCGACAGCCCAATCGGGATTTCATAGAGGTCCATGATCAGCATCTTTGCTCCGATGAACGACAGCACACCGCCCAGGCCGATCTTCAGGTAGTGGAACTTGTCCATCATTCCTGCAAGCAGGAAGTAGAGCGAACGCAAGCCGAGAATCGCGAAGATGTTGGAGGTAAAGACGATGAACGGATCGGTGGTCACACCAAAGACGGCGGGGATGGAATCGACCGCGAAGATGACGTCCGTGCTCTCGATCACGAGCAAGACCAAGAGCAGCGGAGTAGCCCAGAGCTTTCCTTGCTCCACCACGAAGAACTTGGCGCCTCGGTAGTCGGGTATGGACCGCACGAAGCGACGAAATACCTTGAACACGGGGTTGCTTTCGGGCTCGACCTCGGAATCTTTACCGATGACCAGCTTGACGCCCGTGAACACCAAGAAAGCCCCGAACACGTACATGATCCAATGAAAGCGCTGAATGAGCGCAGCGCCGGCCAGGATGAAGATGGCCCGCATGATCAGTGCGCCCACGATGCCCCAGAACAGCACCCTGTGTTGCAGCGAGGCCGGGACGGCGAAATAGGAGAAGACGACGAGAAAGACGAAGAGGTTGTCGACCGAAAGCGCCTTCTCGATCAGATAGCCCGTGAAAAACTCGAGCGCTCGCGCCGAACCGAACCAGTGCCAGACTCCAACGTTGAACACCAGCGCCAGGCTGATCCACACCAGCGTCCATACCATCGCCTCACGTGCTGAAACCGTGTGCGACTTCCGGTGGAAAACGCCCAGGTCGAGCATCAGCATGAGCAACACGAAGCCAATGAAGCCGACCCACAGCGTTGGCGTTCCTATCGACTCGACGTGCATGGCTGGGTTCCCAAAGACGCTCGACCCAGTCGGTCAGGCGTCGAACGCTTTCGCATCCGGGATCCCTAGGGTGCGGGCATTACTTCGACAATAAGGAAATATCTCACTGTAACTTCGTAAATACCGAACTATGATTCGGCCATGGAATGGCTGAACTATCACCACCTTCTCTACTTTTGGGTGGTCGCTCGCGAAGGCGGCCTGGCACCGGCATCCGAGCGACTGCACCTGGCGCAATCCACCATCAGCGGGCAGATCCGAGCTTTCGAGAACCGCGTCGGCGAGCGGCTCTTCCAGCGTCGGGGCCGTCGATTGGCGCTGACCGAAGTGGGCAGCCTCGTGTATCGCTACGCGGACGAAATATTCGGCCTGGGCAACGAGTTGCAGCTGGCCCTGAAGGGAACTCCAGTCGGGCGTCCCCAGCGACTAGTGGTCGGAATCGCAGACGTCGTGCCAAAACTTGTAGCACAACGGCTACTCGAGCCCGCGTTGCGGCTGCCGAGTCCCATCCGCATCCTGTGTCGAGAAGACAAGCCCGAACGGCTCCTGGCCGATCTGGCGGTCCACGACCTGGATGTGGTCATTGCGGACGCGCCCGTGCCTCGCTCGATTCGCGTGCAGGCCTATAACCATTTGTTGGGGGAATGCGGCATCGTGTTTTTTGCAGCGCCGCGCCTAGCTCCGCAACTTAGACGTAATTTCCCGGACTCGCTGCATCGAGCCCCGCTGCTGTTGCCGAGCGAAAATACCATGTTGAGGCGTTCCTTGGAGGCCTGGCTTTCCGAGCGAGGGCTCCATCCAGACGTCGTCGGTGAATTCGACGATAGCGCGCTGCTCGGCGTTTTCGGTCAGGTCGGACACGGTGTCTTCGCAGCTCCCGAAGTCATAGAAAAGGAGGTCCGGCGCCAGTACCAAGTGCATGTGGTGGGTCGGCTGCCTGACGTGCGTGAGCGCTTCTACGCCGTATCGGTCGAGCGCCGCTTGAAACACCCGGCCGTCCAGGCCATCAGTGAGGCAGCACGCGCCAAGCTCTTTCAATAGCGGCCGTGCGGATCTCGCATGTTAGATTGGAGAAATCATGGCACACCAACCGGTGTACGCGCGCGAGCCGCTGGCGGAGCTCGCGTGGACTTAGGCAGCTGGGCGGTGCTGGCCGCGCTCGGCTTCGGCAGTCTTCGTGCGCTCGAGCTCTGGCGATTGAGTTGCAAGGTGGACGTCGTGAACGTAGCCGTCTTGGGCACGGTCGCCCAAAGCCGCGCTGAAGAGCTATCGAACGTGCTGAAACACGCTGGGTCGGGACTTTATTTGGAGGTCGCCCGAGCCATCGCCGAGTCCACGGAAAAACACCAACCCGACAGCGCCGCGGAATTGAAGAGCCGACTGGAGCGCGATGCATTGCGGGCTGTCAGCGCAGCCCATGGCCGACTGAAGCGCCACGCTTGGCTCGATGCCCTAACCATCGTGCTCATCGGCCTGAGTGGGATCAGTGCCGTAATGGGGCCGCAGCCATCGGCGAGCTCCGCGCTCGGATTGGTCGCCGCCACGTTGTTATGGTGGTCGAACGCTCGCGGAGCACGCAGCATCGCCACCCAAATCTTTTCCGGGGCCATGGCTCTGGTGGAGGGCCTCGTCACACTCAGCCGGCAAGCGAGCTGACGAGTACCAATCGAGTCAACGGATTGTTGACGCAGCAGCACGGGTGAAGTGCCAAGTTAGCGATTTTCGTTGCTCGCGACCGGTGCAACGCTGATAGACGTGGGCCCAGCCAAGGTGGGCTTGGCAAGCCATCCAGAGCGCGACCCGCGCTCCAGACGTCTGGGCACAACCAGCGCCTGCAGCACCACGTACAGCCTCGGCGCCCGACCCGGGTCCTCGGCTCGAGAAGCCTCCGACGCAGCGGGAACCCACCGCCCCTCGAACGACTCATTCCACGGCGCAACCGCTGCGGCGACGAAGCGCAGCTGCCGCCAAAACCCCAACTCCCATCGAGGCAGCTCAGCTGCGGGAGTGGCGGCGCAGCACGCTCCCGGATTTCGGTGGCCGGCGCTAGCTTTGGGGCGACGCGGGAAAACCGGCCGCTTTGCCTGCCAGGCGCCGATCCCAAATCGGGGGGTCGCGCAGGTTGTCCACCAAAAAGTCGACCACGGCGCGCACCTTGTTCGACAGCTGCCGGGCCGATGGATACACGGCGAACACGGCGGTGGGCTCGAACTCATAATCGTCCAGAACCCTCACCAAATCGCCCGAAAGCAACGCCGGTGCCACGACCAGCGTTGCTCCCACCGCGATACCCAGTCCATCTCTTGCTGCAGTAGCCAGGGCGTCGATATTGTTGGAAGCGATACGACCCGAAATCGTCACCGTGGTGGGCCCATCGGGGCCAATCAGACGCCACTCTCGTGGGCGTGCCAGCCTGTTGAAAATCAGGCATTCATGATTCGCTAGATCGGCGGGCGCTTTGGGCGTACCGCGGCGTTTCAAGTAGCTGCGTGACGCCACCAACACGCGGTGGTTGGTGCAAAGTCGGCGTGCGATCAGCCTCGAGTCGGAGAGAGCCCCGAAGCGGATCGCCAGATCGATGCCTTCTTCTACCAAATCGACGAAGCGGTCCGTCAGTGTGAGGTCCACGGACAACTCAGGAAATCGTTCCATCATTTCGCGCAGCATGGGCGCCATGTACGCCCCACCGAACACCACCGAGGTCGTGACGCGCAGAGTACCGCGCGGCTCGAACACGGTAGTCTGCACCTGAGCCTCGGCATCAGCGAGGTCCATCAAGATCTGCGCCGTCCGCGCGTGAAAAGACGCTCCGGCTTCGGTGAGCGATAGCTTGCGGGTGGTGCGCTGAATCAGGCGCGCTCCCAAGCGCTCTTCCAATCGCGATACGATACGGCTGACTCCGGACGGGCTGAGTCCGAGCTCTTCCGCCGCCTTCGCATAGTTCGAGTGCTTTACAACGCAATGAAACACCATGAGCTCTTCGGTCTCTATCGCCATTGCGGCTATGGCGTAGGCGCAGGTTGCTCGCGCCGCAACACAAGAGAGCCCCACCTCACGCTCCGGTGGCCATGCATCGAGCGCGGCAGAAACTGTGGAGCTACGCGAGCTCAGCGACAAGGTGTCGTTCGGCCGTACCCACAAAGAGCGTAGCTTCGGTCCGATGAGACCAGCCACGCGCACTCGCCAATACCGAGCAGCTTCAGTTGAACAGCGCTGGTGGATCCGTCTCGCGTCCACTTGTCAGCTTGGTCGGCCAGAGGACCCTTCGCCTCGGTTCGGGTGGAAACAGCAACAAATCCGTGCCAGGCTCCACTCCGGCCGAGCGACTAAGACCGTTCGGAAGGAGACTTACCAGTGCATCGCTTGTTCACCTCGTGTTCGGGATTGCTCTTGGCTGTCGCGGCAAGTGCCTGCTCCGGAGGAACGGAGACCTCCCCCCGTCGCGACCTATCGAGTGGTAGCAGTGGCTCAGGAAACGGGGCAGTGGGAGCAGTCGGTGCGGTCGGCGGCCCCGTGGGCACCACGGGAGGCGGAATCGAGATACCGGAGAATCCCGAGGGCAATTCCGAGAGCACCTGTGGCTCCGTGCTGCCTGTCACGCTGCGCGATTTTCGAGGTTCCGGTGAATCGGGAGGGCACGTCGACTTCGAGATTTCGGCTCGCAACGTGTATGGGCCCGACGGCATGGTCTACAAAGGGTGGAACGACGTCGGCTGCGGGCTGGTCGAACCCACGCTGGGCGCGGACAGCAAGCCCACCTTCTACGCCGGTGCCCCGGACGTCGGCCAAGGCGGGCCAATGGTCAGAAAAGGCGTGGGCCGTCAGAAGCGCGTCGTGGCAGGTCCTGGCTGTTGGACGGAGTCGAACCCTACTCCCACCGGGGTCTGCAATATCGGCAGCTGCGTCCCCTGGGATTTCGATCCACCCACGTTCGAGATCGAGAGTGCCACGAGCTTCAACCAGTGGTTCAACACCATCGAGGGCGTCAACATGGAAGTCCAGATGGATCTGCCTCTGACGGACGATGGGAGCGGCGTGTACGTGTACGACAGCAACGCGTTCTTTCCGTTGGACGGCCAAGGGTTCGGCAACACACCGGGCCAGTCGCACAACTACCACTTCACTACCGAAGCCCACGTGAAGTTCACGTATCAAGCGGGGCAGGTCTTTACGTTTCGCGGTGACGACGATCTGTGGATCTTCGTGAACGGCAAGCTGGCGCTCGACGTTGGCGGGCTGCACCAAGCGCTCGAGGGCACCATCGCATTCGACGCCAAAGCAGCAGAGCTGGGAATCACGCCGGGTGGACAGTATCAAATGGATATCTTCCACGCAGAACGGCAGACCAGCGAGTCCAACTTCCGAATCGAGACGAACATCAGCTGCTTCGAGCCGGTCGACATCATCAAGTAGATCGGGGCTCTGGCCCCCCACGGCTCATCCTTCGCCGACGGGAGTCGCCCAGGAAATCGGCCTTCGCTGGAAACGTTACCCTGAGAGGTCGCCAACCGAACCACGCGGGTAATGTCGGATCTTGCGTTGCGCAAAAATCCCCACCCTCCTGAAAGCCCGAACCGCCCATCCCTTCTCCGTTCGGATGCAGTCAGAAAGGTTTACCAAAGCGCCCCAGCGATGGCACGCCAGCGAAGTTGGCAGGCGCCTAAATCAGCAAGGCAACCCGAACGCGCGTGCGGAGGACGCTTCCTTTTACCTACCGTATCGTACTAAGATGTTGACGTGCGGTTGTATTTAGGGAGCAAGCTCAAGATTCGTCTCGAGGGTACCGAGCGTATCTGGACGATGCGACGGACACCGCTTTGCTTCGCCAAGCACGAAGTATTGAGCGCCTTTGCGGGCAAACCCGAGCAAAGCTGGAAGGACCTTCGCCTACCCGGCACCGCGCTGCCGGGCGTCATCAAAGCCGGTACGTATCTCACACCTCGTGGTTGCGAGTTCTGGTACGTCACGCGGCGTTACTTCGACTGCGCGCTCATCATTCGGGTCGACCATGCTCGCTTCCGCGGTGTCATTCTGGGGCTCGCAGAACCTGAAGCATGGGCTCAACGGATCACCGACTGGCTGCAAGGTAAGGGCGAATTTGCACCATCCCATTCCTGGCTACCTTGGGCTCAAGGTCCCTCACGGCCTTGAGCTACCCAAGGCACGCTGAGGCGGCATACCTTGACGGCGCCAGGCCCGGGCGGTAGTCGGGTCCTATGGCTGTGCCGCTATGGCTGGTATTCGGCGCCGGGTCCTTGATGTTGGCACCGGCTGGGGTGTTCTTCGCCCAGTGCTGCGCCGCGGTACTCGGGCCCGAGCTGCCCCAGCCCGAGTTGGGGCGGCGCCCTCGGCTATGCGTGCTGGTGCCCGCGCACAACGAAGAGCCAGTCATTCGGGCAACTCTGGAAGGCATCAAAGCCCAGTTGTCGGGCGATGACCGACTACTCGTCATCGCCGACAACTGCGAGGACAACACGGCCTCGCTGGCACGTGCTGCCGGCGCAACGGTGCTCGAGCGCACCAGCGAGCATGAGCGGGGCAAAGGCTTTGCCATTTCGCACGGGCTAAAGTGGTTGGATGCCGACCCGCCAGAAGTGCTCATCATCGTCGATGCGGACTGTACGCTTTCAGAGGGCGCCATCGACACGCTCAGCCGGCTCGCCCTGGCTACCCAGCGACCGGTTCAGGCCGAATACCTGTTGACCGCGCCGGACGACCCTACCCCGCTAGCGACCATTTCGGCGTTGGCATTTCTCGTGCGCAATCGGGTACGACCGCTCGGTATGGCAAAATTGGGTTTGCCTTGCCAAGCCACCGGGAGCGGCATGGCATTCCCTTGGGACTTGATTCGCAACACGCCGGCGCTTGGTGCAAACCTGGTGGAAGATCTGGTCATGGGTCTCGACATGGCGCTAGCGGGAAAACCGCCATTGTTCTGCCCATCGGCGCGCGTGCGCTCCATTCTCCCCGATAGAAAGCGAGCTGCCACGTCGCAGCGCACCCGCTGGGAGCACGGACACGTGGCCACGCTGATGAGCCGCGGGCCTGCGCTCGTTCGCGAAGGTTTACGCCAAGGTCGCCCTGAGCTCATCGCCTTGGCCGCAGACCTGATGGTGCCACCCGTGGCGCTGTTGGTCACGACACTGAGCGCCACCACAATGGTGAGTGGCCTTTTGGGTTGGCTAGTACGGCGACCGGTGTTGGCAGCGCTGCCGTCGCTGACCGGGCTGGGCTTGGTGGGAGCCGGCACGGGCATCGCGTGGTGGCGGTTCGCGAAAGACAGCGTGCCGCTCGGCGTGCTGTTCATGGCGCCGGTGTACGTGAGCTGGAAGATTCCCATGTATTTGTCGCTGCTCTTGCGAGGCAAGCAGCAGAGCTGGGTGCGAACGGAGCGAACCCATGCGTCTCCAGCCGGCGCGACCCGTGAAAGTGCGGGCAGCAACGGCGCTTCGCGCAGCGCCGCGCACTCATGAACCGCTCCTGAGGTTCGCCGTGTATTTGGTGCTGGCTCATGGCAGAACACGACAAGGCTAGCCCGCCCCAGGACGCGGACCACGCTCGAGACAGTATCGTGCGCCTGTACACGGGGCGGACGTTGGACAACCGCTATCAACTGCTGCGAGTGCTCGGCCGCGGCGGCATGGGTTCGGTATTTTTTGCCCGACACGTGGTGATCGGCAAACCCATCGCGGTCAAGCTCCTCGACATCGATCGCATGGGCCAACATCGCGAGTACTCGCGAGTCTTTCGCGAAGCTCAAACCGCCGGAGCGATTGGTCACCCAAATATCATCGATGTGATCGATGTGGGCGTCACGCCGGAGGGTCATCCGTTTTTGGTCATGGAGTACCTGGACGGGGAAGACGTGGCGCGAATTCTTCGCCGCCAAGGGGCGCTGTCGCTCGCGGCGGCTTGTGCCATCGTCGAGCCAGTGTTGTTGGCGTTGCAGGCGGCGCATGCGCGCAACATCGTGCATCGCGACATCAAACCCGCGAATATTTTCGTGCTCCGCCGCAAAGACAGTCCACCGACGGTCAAACTCATCGACTTCGGAGTGGCAAAAGATCTGGCGCCTACCCAGCGCGTGCAATTGACCATGCCGGGTGCCCTGCTGGGCACTCCCTCGTATATGCCGCCCGAGCAAGCCACGGGGGTAGAAGACGTGGATACACGCGCGGATGTGTACGGCATCGGCATAACGCTCTACGAAATGCTGACGGGTAAGCTGCCCTTCGATGGAGCCAACTACAACGAAACCTTGTTCAAGATCGTGACCGACGACGCGCCACGGCCGGTTTCTCCCATCGAAGAACTCCCGGAACAGGTCGTCTCGTTGCTCCAAAGGGCGATGCACAAAGATCTGACCCAGCGTTTGCAATCAGTCACCGAGCTCCTGCTGGAGCTGGAGGCACTGGATGCATGGCCATCGCGCAAGGCGGCGTTCGACGAGCTGGTCGCGTCGCTTCGTGTGCGGGACATCACTCCGCTCATTGACTCGGCGACACAGGTTTCGCCTGTCTCGCCGCTGGCACACCGCAAGCAACCCGGCGATGGCCAGCAGCCCTCGGATCACGTCGCGACGGTCGCCGAAGGAGCCAGCCTGAAGCCGCAAGAGAGCGTCACCCGTTCGAGCACGCCCTGGCTGCTCCGAGCGGCGGGGGTCTTGTCGCTGATTTCGCTGGTTCTGTGTCTGCTGTGGCTCGCCAATCGCGGCCCGAAGCAAGAGTCGACGCAGCCCGAGACCCGTAGCGCCGCAACACCCGCCAAGCCCGACCGCGTGACGATCACCGTCGTCGGCGCTCCGGACGGAGCCATCATTCACTACGGTGGCGAGCGGGTTGCAGAGAACCCCTTCGTGGTCACAGCGACCGAAACCGTCATGCCGGTCCGCGTAGAAAAACCGGGCTACGAAAGCTTCGTCGCAACCATCATTCCCAATACGAATGTGACGATTCGAGTCGGCTTGGAACCAACCCGGTTGGCAGCCCCCAGCCAAGCGGCGGGCGACGCACCGGTGACGCCGCCTAGCCCAAAGCCGTGGCCCCGCACCCCTACACGGCCGGCACCACAGCCCGAAAAGCCCGACTCGAATACCGTACGAGAGAGCGGCCGCGGCACATTTTACACCGAAAAGTTCGAGTAGCCCGGCCGCAGAGCTCCACGTTAAACTCCGGCGACATGAAGTATCCCCAAAGGGTGCTTGCGCTTGCTGCCTGCCTCTGCCTCACGGTCACGGAGCTCGAAGCCCAAGATGCTGTGGCCGACGGCAACAGCGCGGTGTCTCCGGACGCAAAGCAGGAAGCCGAAAAACATTTTCGCGCTGGCGTAACGCTCCAGAAGGCAGAAGATTTCAATGCGGCGATCGTTGCATTCGAAGCTTCGTTGCGGCTGTTCCCAACCAAGGGCGCCCTCTTCAATTTGGCCAACTGCCTGCGTGCCGCGCACCGCTACCCCGACGCGCTGAAGGCCTTCGAAGAACTCAAGCAAAGGTTCGGGGCCGAGCTCGAAGGCTCCATGTTGGCGGCAGTCAACATGCAGATCGCCGAGCTCGAAAACCTCACGGGAACACTCGAGCTCGAAATCGAGCCCAGCGGCGCCGAAATCAAGCTCGACGGCAGGCCCATCGGCAGCTCCCCACTCTCTGAGCCGCTGCGGCTCAGTTTGGGGGATCACGAGCTTCAGATCTCGGAGCCCGGCTTCGAAACAAAAGCGATGCGGGTCAACGTCGCTCCCGGGCAGCGCGTACTGCATCGTATCGCCCTGAATCCCACGCCCCCGCTTGATCTGGCGCCGCCCTCACCACGAACCACCGCAGAGCCAGCCAATCTCACGGCCGCTCCAAGGACCGACGTTTTCCCCACCGAGCAGAGTCGGCAAGAGCACCCCTATCGAACCGCGGCTCTGGTCGCCGGGGGCAGCGGTCTGGCTTTTTTGGCTGCCGGTACAGCGTCGGGGTTGTGGGCCCTTTCGATCAATCGAGACTTGGACCGCGCCTGCGAGGGCAGTCACTGCCCGAAAAGCCGCGGCGAGGACATCGAACGGCTGCAGACCCTGACCCACGCCACCAACGTGCTCCTGACCATTGGTGCCGTCGCCACCGTGAGCGGCGTGGTACTATGGCTGGTGGGAGAACCCGCATCCAGCGAGGCTACCGTCGGAACGGACGTGCACGTGCGGCTGGCTCCAGGAGTTGCACAAGCTCAATTCGTCAAAAGGTTCTGATGCGTCAACGTGTTCGACAATCGCTCGCAGGCTGCTGCCTGTGCGCCTTGGGGTGCCAAGCCTTTGTCGGTGACTACGTTGCAGACTTGGGGGAGGCACCCGCCACGACGAACACCGCGGAGCTCTGCGACATCGAGCTCGACGAATTCGTCTTCGACCTCGACCTGGAAACGACCGAGGCACACGACAATCTGGAAGCCTACTACGAGGCAGCCAACCCCGAGCTAGTCGCTCACTTGGCCGCAGTAGCCGACACCCACATGAAGGGCGAGCGCCATGCCCGGATCACCTATTTGCGCGGCGCCGCAGGTGTGGGCAAGTCCTTCGTCACGCGGAACCTCACAGATGCCTTCGAAGACTCGGAGCAGTGTGTGGTGTCGTTGGCCGAAGCCTTCATGCTCGAAGCGGATTCACTCGGCTTCGAAGTGGAACAGGCGGCTGACCTGGCCACTTTGGACGGCACGACGGTGTTCAACACGCTGCCCAACGTGAGCCAACCCAGCCGGTTCAGTTTGCTGACGTTGCTCGAAGCAGCAGGTTGTTTCGACGAGGGCACCCTGACCCCACTCGTCATTTTGGATGGCCTTGACGAAATCCACAGCGATGCGTCCACGTTGCTGCTCGAAGAGCTGGACGACTATGTCCTGTCGGGAGCCGAGGGCGCCGGCGACTTCGTGCACTTTTTGGTCAGCGGTAGACCCGAGGGTTTCGCTCGTTGGCTCACCGCTCCCGAACGCACTCGGGCGAACACGGCCATCGTCGATCAGTTCGATCTGACTCCACCGGTCTACGACACGGCCGGCGACCTCGCTTACCGCGTCAAGAGCTATCTGGAGTTTGCCCGAATGCCTGCACCACAACCTCAGGAGCTGGAGTCTCATGTCGAAAGCTTCGTGGCGGCGCTCCTTGACTACCCCTTCTTGAGGTATTCCATCGGCAACCTCGCGGTGGGCAACATCGTGATCGATCAGACCGCTCCTGGGCTAACGCTGTCGGAGCGGTCGCTCAAGGAAGGCATGTTCGACGACTTGCTCGTGCGAAATGCGGCCACCCATGGGCGACCGGGAACAGACAACGCGCTTTCCGGAGTGTACCGACGCATGCTGGAGGACATCGCAGCACAGTACGTCGATGTCGACCAGAGCGGGCGTTTCACGGTGCGCTCGGAAGACACGGTGCCGGTAACCGACGATGACGGAACCCCGCTCGGCCGGGCGCGCGTGCGCAACGTGCTCGACCGGGCCGGAGTGGCATTCCTTACCGAACCGCGCACGTCAACGACGCGCTATCGCTTCGAGCCCTTTTGGCTACAAGCTCATCTGATCGAACGCAGGAATCAACGCTTGCACGCAGGGTACGCCTACCAAGCCTGCTACTGAGCACCTGGAAACCACGCTATTCGTGGGTGTCGGGAAACGCCGATGACGGGGGGGGTTTGCGCTCTGGCTTCGGTGCAGGCTCGAGCGGTGGCAGCGGCGGCACGGGTGGAAGTGGTCGCTCGGACGCCGCATCGGTCTTTTTGGCCGATGCCTCGTCCGGCGCTTCAACCTTGTCCGCCGCGAGCTTGTCGTTCGATGGAGGTTTCGATGCGGCCAATGCGTAGCGCGCTTCTACGGCCTCCTCACCCGACCGTGCGCCACTGGTCACCAAAGGCGTCATTTCGTCGCCGATGTCTTCCAGCTCTTCGTTGATCTCCTGGTCGCTCATGGCGTCGCCCGCACGCGCGCGAGGCACACTAGCGCGCTGCCGAGCTGGCGCTGGAGCGCCCCTACCATTGCTCCCGGCCACACGCGGCGCAGGGCTGCCCAAGGGCAATTCGTCGCCCAGCACCGGCAGCACGTTCGGACCGTCGGTCACCGGAACTACCTCGGGTCCCTGGGGTGCGCCTTTGGAGAGGTCCCGGCTTTTTTCCACGAGCAGGCCGCTAGCCGCCCCCGCCTGGTTGGCCCCGTCTGTTGGGTGGGCCGAGACGAAGTACCCGACGATACCCAACAAGCCTCCGAGCGCCACACCGACCGCCAACCGCAGGCGCCCTCGCCTGCCGGAAGTCGAGTCGCTGGGGGTGGCCTGCTCCTGTTCGGTGGCGGGCACCTGCTGGAGCATGCTCTCGTGTGCGGCCAGGGCCGCCGCCAGCTCCAGCGCGCTCGAAAATCGCTCATCCGCCGACTTGTTCAGGCAGCGCAGCACCAACTCCTCGAGTGATTCGGGGATGTCGGGCCGCTCGGACCTCAGCAGCGGTGGTTCCCCGGCGACCACGCCGGAGCAGATCTCGTGTTGGTTATTGCCGCCGAACGGTACGTAGCCGGTGAGCAGCTCGAACAAGACCACTCCGAGCGACCAAATGTCCGCACGATGGTCGACCAAGCTGCCGGGAAGCAGCTGCTCGGGCGCCATGTATTCGGGAGATCCGGGCCCCAATGACCCTGCGTCGTAGCGCCCATCGGCACCCTGGCGCGCGGAGATCCCAAAATCGATGACCTTGAGCGTGCTGCCACCGTTTTCGCTGTCGGCCAGGAAGAGATTTTCCGGTTTGATGTCTCTGTGAACGATGCCCTTGGCGTGGGCTTCAGCCACGGCCTCGCAAGCCTCGCGCACGAGCTGCACGGCGAGCGAGAGCGGAACCTGGCCCTGTTGTTCCAGCAGCGTCCGCAAATCTTTGCCGCGCAGCAGCTCCATGACGATGAATGGAGACCCGTCCTCGATGCCGGCGTCGAGCACCTGGGCGACGTGGGGGCCTCGGAGCTGCGCGAGAGCGCGCGCTTCTTCCATGAAGCGCTTGACGGCGTCCGCATTGTTGACCAGCTCTTTGCGAATCACCTTCACTGCGACGGGCTGATCGAGTGTCACGTGCCAGCCGGCGTAGATGATACCCATGCCGCCCTCGGCAAGGCGCTCGTCGAGCCTATAGCGACCCGCAATGTCCGGTCGACTCGGCGGGACCGAGCTAATGCTTCTTACCGGAGCGATTTCCGACTCCGGATTGAACGTGACGGCCACGTGCGGCTCGATTTCGTCCGGGGGCTGACTGGGCCGGAAACCCGAGCTGGGGCTCGTATCGCTGTCAAAGATGCGAGCGTCCAGTACCCCGCCGAGCGGAGCGGCCGGAGGGCGCTCTACTGGCTCTGTACCGCCGGACGCCGAAGGAGGCTCGCTCTCCCGACCGGACTCGTCGGCAGAGTCGCGCGCGGATCGGCCCCTAACACCGGACTCACCCACCGTGGTTCCGACCTTTTCACTGCCCGGTCCACTACCCGGATTAGAGGAGCGCCGGGCCTCGTACTCGCGCGACCCCATGGCCAAAGAGAATATTAACGCTTATATCACACCCGGTGTATCAAAACCGAGGGTATGTAAATAGCCTACACTGGGCCGGGCGCAAGTCCATCAATGGTCGACCCGCTGTGGCACGCAGTTTCCCTGCATAAATTTCACCTATTGCGAGCAGCCGGTTGAGTCAAATGCTTTGACCAAGCACGTCTAGGCGCGACGCCCTCCATCGCAAGTCACGAGGGTGCACGCCTACGGTCCGCAGTTCTGGTACCTGACGCTCTCCGCCTTGACTTCAATTCGGCGGCGTTGCTCGCAAGCAGCGCGCAACCGCTTGAGTGGAGCCACCTGTTCGATATCGGAAGCCTTGTTGCCCGAGCTCTTACCGCCCGCAGCCTTCCAGACTCGGTGCTTGGCATCCAAAAGTGGATCGTGCGCGACACAGTGCGCCCGGCACGCGTTCTGCAAAGCCAGCTGCTTGTTCTCTCCCGTCCCTGTGGCGCTTTTGCCTGCGATGCTCACCGTCGCCTCGCAGGGTGACTCTGCTTTGCAGGCGAGCAGCCCGACACACGGAACCAGCACCAGCCAGAGCTTGCAGACGGTCGTCCGCCGTGCCTTGCTCCACGATGGCTTCGACATGGCTAGCTTCGACATGGCTTCGGCCTACTCGGCCTTGCGCGAACCTGCAAGGAAACTCGCCGACCATCGCCTGCTGCTACGCCCCCCGCTTTACTCTCGGCGGTTTGTTGATACGGTCCCGCGCATGTCCCTGGTCGACGCGAAAGGATTGGTGAAAGCCTACGGCTCTCGCACCATTCTGCGCGGCGTCGATGTTACCATCCGACCGGGCGAACGCGTCGGTGTCGTTGGCCTGAACGGGGCAGGCAAGAGCACCTTGGCTCGACTGTTGGCCGGCGAAGAATTGCCCGATGCGGGGCAAGTCGCCAAGCAACGCGGCGCCACCATCCGGTACCTGGCGCAAGAACCTCGGTTCGAGGCCGACGTGAGCGCCGAAGCAGCAGTTCGGTCGAGCCTGGGGGAATGGAACGCTGCGCTCGAACGGCACGCGGAGCTCACCCGGCAGCTCAGCGCGGTCACGTCGCCGGATGTGGCACTCCTGCAAGCTCAGGCCAAGCTGGCCGAAGACATCGAACGTCTGGGAGGCTGGGACCCGACGCACCGCGTCCAATCGAGCTTGAAACGCCTGGGAATTGCGCACCCGGAGACACCGGTGCGGACCATGAGCGGCGGTGAGCGCCGCCGCGTGGCCTTGGCGCAGGTCCTCGTGGCGCAACCCACTCTGGCGATTTTGGATGAACCCACCAATCACCTCGATGCGGAAACCATCGAGTGGCTGGAGCAGTATTTGCTCGACGAGTATCGTGGCGCTCTAGTGCTGGTCACGCATGACCGCTACCTCTTGGACCGCGTAGCAACACGCACTCTAGAGGTGGCGGAGGGCGAGGTCTCCAGCTTCGAAGGCGGGTACGAGCGCTATCTCGAGCAAAAGGCAGAACGTCTGGCTCACGCCGAGCGCACGGAAAAAAATCGGCAGAACTTCCTGAGAACCGAGCTCGACTGGCTGAGGCGTCAACCGAAGGCGCGAGGCACGAAACAAAAAGCGCGCATCGAGCGCGCCGAGCAAGCGCTGGCCCAGCGCGCTCCGAAACAGGACAAAGTGTTCGACTTCGAGCTAGGGGTCGCGCGCCAAGGGAAGGTTTTGCTCGAGCTTCGCGCTCTCACACTAACCGTCGGCCACCAGGAGCTCGTCCGTCACCTGGACCTCATCGTGAGCCAGGGCGACCGCATCGGCATCATCGGGCGCAACGGCACGGGGAAGACGTCGTTGCTGCGGGCGATCGTGGGGGAGCTGGAGCCCGCCGAGGGCGAGGTGAGCCTCGGTCAGACCACGAAGATCGCTTACTTCAATCAGGAACGCAGCGATCTGGACCCCGAGCGCACCGTATTCGACAATGTGATCGGCGAGCTCAATCAGATTCAGCTTGGCGAGCGAACCCTGAAGCCTCACGCCTACCTGGAACGCTTCGGCTTCGGCGCTAGAGAGCACGCGCAAAAAGTCGGATCGTTGTCGGGTGGCGAGCGCGCGCGGGTCGCGCTGGCGCGCCTATTGCGACGTTCGGCCAATCTGATCATCTTGGACGAACCCACCAACGACCTCGACATCGCCAGCCTGACGGCCCTGGAACAACTGCTGGTGGACTACTCGGTGAGCGCCTTGATCGTAACGCACGATCGCTGGTTTTTGGATCGCGTCGCGAACGCCATCGTCGCCTTCGAGGGCGATGGACGAGTCGTTCGCTACGCGGGCAACTACCAGGCCCTGCGGCAGCGACGGCGCGACAACGCTGCGCAAACTCCGACGCGTGCCACGGAACGCAATTCTCGCAACAAGAGACAAAAGCAGGGGCTGACCTGGGCCGAAACCCGCGAGCTCGCCGGCATTTTGGAACGCATCGAACGAGCCGAGAGCCGCGCCCAGCAGCTTGGCGAGGTCCTGAGCTCGCCAGACACGTATACGGACCCAGGACGAGATGTGGCCGCCCTCACGGCTGAGCTCGAAGCGGCCCGACATGAGGTGGAAACGCTGACAGCGCGCTGGGAAGAGCTGGAGACGAGGAATCTTGCAGCTCAGACCGCCGACTAGCAGGTCTATGCGCCACGAGCCTGTCATAACGGTAGGTGGGTACCACCACTACATCGACATGACCGCTTCTTCGAATTCCTCCGGTACCCATTGGCCGTCCCCAGCGGCAGAGCGCGGCGAGCACGATCGAGCAAGAAAGCTCAAGCTGCGCCTAGTGGTGCTGGGCGTGGTCGGCGCTTGCACCGCTCTCACGCTATTTGCAGCTGTGCACAGCATGCTCGGCAATTGACTCGAGGCAAGAGCGTCACGGCATCACTTGGTGTTTGACGGCAGCGAGGTTGCCGAGCAGAGCACCCTCCGTGCTGGCGGCAGCCGCCCGTTGAGCCCTTTCGACGGCCCGACGCAGGTCATCCCCACGCGCTCTGCGCAGGGCGAACACGACACCGAACACATCGCCCGCGCCGGTCGGGTCGCGTGAAACGGCATTGGGCGCGGCGAAGTGTTCTGGTCGAGCCCCAGACCAAAGGGTCACTCCTCGCGCGCCGCGCGTCACCACCACGGCTCGCCCGTTGGCGGACAGACGTTGCGCCAGCAGATCCGCATACGGATGGTCGTGCTCGGAAAGCACCAGCTCGGCATCCAGCGGCAGGCGCCAGAGAGCATCGGGGGAAGCGCTGTGCACTTCACCCTTTGAGTCGAGTGCCCGCAGCCAACCCTGCACACCCAGCACGAGCCGCTCACTCGACAGACTGCCGAGTCGTTCTGGAGCCACCTCGCCCATCACGGGTCCAACGTAGGCTAGCGGGGCGCGTGCCAGGCGTAGCGTTTCGTCCGACAGCGGCTCGGCTGTGCTCTTCACCCACAATCGCCGCTCGGCTCCAGAATAGACGAGCTCGAACGTCGATTGTTGCCGGCAGGGTTGCACGTAAAGCTGGATGAGCGGGTGCTCGAGTCGGGCGAGCAGCGGAGCCTCGGGAGGAGCACACGTCAACAGCAAGGTCTCGATCCCCAGCTCGGCAGCGGCCAAGGCGGCATAGCTGGCTGCGCCTCCCACTCGCTCCTCGTTGGCGTCGAGGTCGCGCGTCACATGACCGATCACGACGAGCTCCGGCAAGGCCGTTTACCCTCCAACCAGGGGTCGATAGTCGAACCAATCGAAGTCTGCCGCGGTGGATTCGCCGTTCGGGTCGACGGCAAACAAACCCAAGTATGCTCCGGTGAAGCCACCCGTCAGCTCCGAAGCCAGCGGCGTCGTGGGTAAGCTGCCGAGCTCTTTGGGGCTGCCGTCGGCACCAGTACAGAAAAAATCGTAGCGGTCCGGGTAGGCCTGGATGCTCAGCACCAACGGACCCGGCGGCAGCTCCGCATCACTCACCCGAACCCGCTCACCTCGAACGCGGCTCCAAAGCGCGACCCTGCGGGTGTGCTCGCTCTTGTACACCAAGAGGTCATAGTGATGCTTCTCGTCCGCGCGCACCATGAGTCCAGCAACTTGTCCTTCAGCTCGCGGCTCGAAGTCGAGCTTGGTCGACACCTCGCAGCGGTAGTGTTGCTGGCGCCTGCCGACGAAGGTGAAGGCGGCTTCGTCGTCGGCGCTGGCTTCGGCACCGCGAAGGCGCAGAAAGCCCCTGCGCTCGCTGAGCGAATAATTGGCCCGAGCCGGATTGCGCACGAAGTTCCATTCGAACCGAAGCGTCGGCTCATCGAAATCGTCGCGGAAGCGTCGAGCGTTCGGGAGCCCTAGTGCCAGCTCGGAAACCACGGGCCAACCCTCCCTATCCCAAGTGATCGGAGTCAAAAAGGTCTCCCTGCCCAGGTGGTGGTGCGCTCCGTCCCAGGGGCGAATCCCCAGCAACACCATCCACCAGCGGCCGTCGGGCCCCTGGACCCAATCGGCATGCCCCGTCGCTTGGATCGGATGAGAACGTTGCTGTTTGTGAGTCAAGATCGGGTTTCGCGGGCAGGCTTCGAAGGGCCCCCAGGGTGAGCGCGCGCGCGCCACGGTCACCTCATGATCGTAGCTGGTGCCACCCTCGGCAATCAGCAGGTAGTAGGTTCCGTCGATCTTGTACAGGTGCGGCCCCTCGGGCCAAATACCGCCCGTGCCGGTCCAGATTTGCCGCGGGGGCTCGTGCAGGCGCCCGCTGGCAAGGTCGATCTCTGCTTGGTAGACGCCGCCGTGACGCCCACCGCCGTGCCGCGTGTAGTAGACTTTCCCGTCGTCGTCGAAGAACAGGGAAGGATCCATGCTGAACCCCTCCTCCTGGATCCAAATCGGCTCCGACCACTCCCCTGCCGGATCGCTGCTGGTCACGCAAAAGCTACGCCCCACCGACATGTTGGTCGTGATCAGGTAAAACGTGCCGTCGTGGTAGCGCAGCGTGGGTGCAAAGATGCCCTGCGAGCTTTTGGCGTTCTGGAGGTCGAGCTGGCTGTCGCGCGTCAGCACGTGCCCGATCTGCCTCCACTCGGCCAGAGTCTGGCTGTGGAAGATCGGCACTCCCGGAAAGTACTCGAAGCTGCTGGTGACGAGGTAGAAGTCATCGCCGGCACGGCAGATGCTCGGGTCGGGATAGAAGCCGGGCAGGATCGGATTCACGCCGGGTCGGTAGCACAGGTCGCGGCAGAAGGGTGCGGCTAAGTCGGCCGACGCGCCGCTCTGCGGGTGCCCTTTGAAGGGGTGCCATTTGAAAT
>CBFGRJ010000023.1:0-35463 GCA_965651135.1 uncultured Myxococcales bacterium | reverse complement strand
CTAGGGGTTTTCATTTACATTTCGGCGCTTTGGCGACATAACGCGCCCCGAAAAAACCTAGACCTTTCTGCGGATCAGCCAACGGTTGATCGGGTCGCGCGAGAGAGCCCGCAGGCACTCTCGATAGACACGCCCGCCGCAACCAGCAACCTTCCGCTCACCTCCTGGTCGTGCTGCAGCCCTTCTGCTTTGTCGCTAAAGCCCTAGTAAGAACCCGCCCTTGGGTCCTGACCCTCGTCCATGGCGAGAGCGTCGAGTCCATGCCCTTCGGTAGTGGCGAGCTTCGCACTGGCGAGTTTCGACAAAAGTCACTTTCTCCTAGAGATGAGCGCGGGAGGGCGTATACGACTGGCCACACGATGCCCGTGCTAGAAGCTCGCGCCAATCACGACACTCAAAAGAGCGATCTGTCCCAATGAAGTTGTTTGTGTTTCCTCGCTGGGCCAACAAGACGCGACAACTCGCCGGGGTTGCCCTTAGCGTGACCCCCATTTATCTGACCGCGTTCGTCTGGTACGGCTTTTCGCCAAAGACTACCGATGTCGGCTATATGCCCAAGCAGCCGGTCCCGTACAGTCACGCGCTGCACGTCGGCGAGTTGGGGTTGGACTGCCGGTATTGCCACAACACGGTCGAACAAGCGGCGCACGCAGCCATTCCGCCGACGCAGACCTGCATGAACTGCCACCAAAGCGTGCGTGTCGACAGCCCGAACTTGTTGCCGGTGCGTGAGAGTTTTGCCAGCGGTAACCCGGTGCCCTGGGTCAAGGTGCACGATTTACCGGACTACGCGTACTTCAATCACAGCGCTCATGTGACGCGCGGCGTGGGTTGTGTTTCATGCCACGGCCGGGTGGACCAAATGGTCGAGGTGTACCAGCACGAGCCGCTCAGCATGGGCTGGTGCCTGGACTGCCATCGGGCCCCGGAAGTCCATCTGCGTCCGCCTGATCAGGTGACCAACATGACTTGGTCGGCTCCCGGTGATCCCGTGGAGTACGGCAAAGAATTGGCGGAGCGGAATCACATCAAGCCTCCAACCGATTGCTCGACATGTCATCGATGACTTCCAACAAGAGAAAGCCCGAGTACTGGCGCAGCCTGGCCGAGCTCCACGACGCGCCCGAGTTTCGCGAATTCGTGGAGCGCGAGTTTCGCGAGCCGCTCGAGACCGAGCCGCCCAATTCGCCTGCGCGTCGACGTTTCATGCAGATCATGGGCGCTTCGTTCGCGCTGGCTGGCGCCGAGGCATGCCGCTGGAAAGAGGACAAGCTCCTACCCCATTCACGGCGACCGGAAGGTCACGTGCCGGGTCAGCCCGTCTACTTCGCCACCACCGCAGAGTTCAGTGGCGTAGTGACTGGTCTATGGGCGAAGAGCTATGACGGCAGGCCCATCAAGCTCGAAGGCAACCCCGCGGACCCCACGAGCCTGGGTGCCACCAACGCGTATCATCAGGCGAGCGTTCTCACGCTTTACGATCCCGATCGAAGCAAGGGTTACGTGCGCTTCGACGGCGGTCGCAAAGAAGCCACCGCCGACGCGTTCCAGAAATATCTCCGCCCGCTCGGCGAGCGCCTGAAGCAAGCCCGCGGCAAGGGCTTGGCGGTGCTCAACGAGACCAGCTCTTCGCTCAGCCTCGCTCGCATGAAGCGACAGTTCTTGGAGGCGTACCCCGAGGCCGTTTGGGTCGACTACGACCCCGCCATCAGCGAAAACGAGCAGCTGGGCACACAGCTCGCGTATGGCCAGGTGCAGCGTACGCTGCTGACGCCCGATCGTGCCGACGTGATCGTCAGCCTGGACTCGGACTTCATCTCGGGCGCTCAACCCTTCGGGCTCGCCTATGCGCGCCGAGTGGCTAGCCGCCGCAACCCCGACCGCGGCCGCATGAGCCGGATCTATGCTTTCGAGAGCACGTTCACCGAGCTGGGTTCGCTGGCGGATCATCGGGTCGCCCTGCGGGCTGGATTGATCAAGGCGCTGGCAGCCCACCTAGACGCGCAAATTACGCCCAAGGCACGCGCTCTGCCCGAGCACGGCTCGGCGCAGCCCGAGCCCAAGGCTGCCTTCTTGGCCGATCCAAAGGTGCGTGCGGTCGTGGACGCTGCGGTCAAAGATCTGCTGGCCAACGTGGGGCGCAGCCTGATCGTAACGGGCTCGCACCAGCCTCCTGAGGTCCACGCCTTGGTTCACCGGTTGAACGTGGTGCTGGGCAACGTCGGCCGCACCCTGCGCTACGTGAGCGATCCCGATGCGCCGGATGCTCCGTCTCTGTCGAAGCTTCAGAGCCTGACCAAGGCGATGAAGGGGCTCGACACGCTTTTGGTGTTGGGCGGTAATCCGGTCTACACCGCGCCCGCCGACTTGAGCTTCAAAGAAGCGCTGAATGGCGTCAAGAACAAGATACATCTCGGCTTTTACGAGGACGAGACGTCGCGCGACTGCACGTGGCACGTGCCGCAGGCGCACTTTTTGGAAAGCTGGGGCGATGCACGCGCTTTCGATGGCGGCATCCGGATTTGCCAGCCGCTGATCGCTCCTTTGTTTGGCGGGCTGAGCTCCATAGAATTTCTGGCGACATTTCTGGGCGCCGCATCCACCGAAGGTCGCGAGATCGTGCGGAGCACGCTCCAGCAGCATGCGGCGACGGACAAGGCGTGGAACCAAGCGGTTCACGACGGGCGCATCGATGGAACGGCGTTCGAGCGCAGCACACCCGAGCTGCGTCCCCTGCCGGCGTTCGAGCTGAGCGAGGCAGAATTGGGCGGCGTCGACAAAGGATCGTCCCTCGAGCTCCAGTTCGAGTTCGATGGAAAGGTCTTGGACGGGCGCTTCGCCAACAACGGTTGGATGCAGGAGCTGCCCCATGCGGTCTCCAAGCTCACCTGGGACAACGCGGCGCTCTTGGCGCCTGCCACGGCCCAGGCGCTGGGTATCGAAGATGGCCACTTGGTCGAGGTGGCGCTGGGCGGCCGCTCGATCTCACTGCCCGCGTTGATGACTCCCGGCATGCCCGAAGGAGCGGTACGCGTGGCACTGGGCTATGGCAGGACGGCTGCCGGTCACGTCGGCGGATTGCCGGAAGACGACGTGCCGCCGGTGGGTGCCGATGCCTATCGTTTGAGAACGACCGAAGCCTACTACTTCGCGCAGGGCGCCAGCGTGCGGCAGATTGGTGGCCGGCAGCGCCTGGGCATCACGCAAGACCTGCATGCCATCGATCAGGTGGGTCGCGGCGGGGTCGACAAGCGGCTGCCGCAGTTGGTGCGAGAAGGCACCTACAACCGCTACAAAGAGCACCCTGAGTTCGTGAAGCATTTGGTTCACCACCCGCCGCTCCTCGAGATGTGGGAGCCACCGCTCGACTACGAAGGTCGCAAGTGGGGCATGGCCATCGATTTGAACAAGTGCACGGGTTGCAGTGGCTGCGTCGTGGCTTGCCAAGCCGAAAACAACGTGCCCGTGGTCGGCAAAGAGCGAGTAGCCATGGGGCGTGAGATGCACTGGCTCAGGATCGACCGCTACTACAAGGGCGATCCGGACAACCCCGAAATCAAGCACCAACCCATGCTGTGCCAGCAATGCGAGAAGGCGCCTTGTGAGCAGGTCTGCCCGGTCGGAGCGACCATGCACTCCTCCGAGGGGCTCAACGACATGGTTTACAACCGCTGCATCGGCACTCGGTACTGCTCGAACAACTGCCCTTACAAGGTGCGGCGTTTCAACTACTTCAACTTCAATCTCGATACCTATGGAACGACGCCCTACACCGGGACCGACGACAAGGGCGCGAAGCTGAAGAGCATGGTGTTCAACCCCGATGTGACGGTGCGCAGTCGCGGCGTGATGGAGAAGTGTACCTACTGCGTCCAGCGCATTCAGCAGGTGAAAATCGACGCGAAGAACGCCAGGCGCAGCATCCGAGACGGCGAGATTCAGACGGCGTGCGAGCAAGCGTGCCCCACGCAGGCCATCGTTTTCGGCGACCTGAACGACCCGCAGAGCCGAGTGAGAGCGCTGCACGGTGTGCCCCGCGCCTACGAGATGTTGGTCGAGCTCAACAATCGTACGCGAAACAACTACCTCGCGCGCATTTCCAACCCCCACCCGGAGCTAGTGAAGGAAGATGGCAATAGCGAGCGACATTAACCCGTATCAGGGCACGCCCAAGGGCGACAATCCGTTCGCCCAGATCACGGACAACGTTGCCCGTATCGCCGAAGCGCCGAAACCAGACAAGATCTGGTATGTGTCCTTCGGGTTTGCGTTGCTGCTGCTCAGCATGTTCGGCGGCAGCATCGCCTACATGATTTGGAATGGCATTGGCGTGTGGGGCAACATGTTGCCCGTTGCCTGGGGCTTTCCGATCGTCAACTTCGTGTTCTGGGTCGGTATCGGCCACGCAGGCACCCTGATCAGCGCCATCTTGTTCTTGCTCCGCCAAAACTGGCGGACCGCGATCAACCGCTTCGCTGAGGCAATGACGATTTTCGCCGTCATTTGCGCCGCAACCTTCCCCGGTGTCCACATTGGTCGGCCGTGGTTGCCGTACTGGATGTTCCCCATTCCGAACCAAATGGGGATGTGGCCTCAGTTCAGAAGCCCCCTCGAGTGGGACGTCTTCGCGGTCGGCACCTACGCGACGGTCTCGATCCTGTTCTGGTACATGGGGATGATTCCGGACTTTGCATCGTTCCGTGACCGGGCAACGTCCACGGTCCGTCGTCTTGCCTATGGCATCGTGGCGATGGGCTGGCGCGGCTCTTCCCGCCAGTGGCACCGCTACGAGCGGGCGTATTTGATCTTGGCGGCTTTGGCTACGCCGCTCGTGCTCAGCGTGCACTCGGTGGTGAGTTTCGACTTCGCCACGTCCCAGCTGCCCGGTTGGCATACTACGATCTTCCCGCCGTACTTCGTCGCCGGCGCGATCTTCGGCGGGTTTGCCATGGTGCAAGTGCTGGCGGTGCCGGCTCGCGAGTTCTTCGGTCTGAAACGCATCATTACGCTGCGTCACCTGGAGCTCATGAACAAGGTGATTTTGGCGACGGGCATGCTGGTTGGGTACGCCTACGCCATGGAGATGTTCATCGCCTGGTATTCCGGGGCCATTTACGAGCAGTTCGCGTTCTTGAATCGCGCGTTCGGAAACTTTGCCTGGGCGTACTGGACCATGATCTTCTGCAACGTGGTGAGCCCCCAGATCTTCTGGTTCAAGAAGGCGCGCACCAACGTGTGGATCACCCTGCTGGTTGGAGTGATTGTGAACGTCGGCATGTGGTTCGAGCGGTTCGTGATCATCTGCACCTCGCTCACACGCGACTTCTTGCCATCGAGCTGGGGTGCCTTCGTCCCCACCCCGCTCGACTACATGACCCTGGCCGGTAGCTTTGGCCTGTTTTTTACCTTGTTCTTGCTGTTTTGCCGCTACTTGCCGATGTGCGCCATTTCCGAGGTCAAGGCCTTTCACCCCGCTGCCCACGCGCATGCGCACCATCATTGAGCTTAGGACCAGCTAGTCATGAGCGAAGCCACGCATAGCCCAGTGAAATCCGAAACAGCGCCGCTGCACGGCCTGCTTGCGGAGTACGACACGCCTGGCGAGATTCTGAAGGCGTCTCGCGTCATTCGTGATGCGGGCTACACCAAGTGGGATACCTACACGCCGTTCCCCGTGCACGGCATCGACAAGGCCATGGGCATCAAGATGACCCACTTGCCTTGGATCGTGCTGGGGGCTGCGTTGACCGGTCTGGGCACCGCCATTTGGCTCCAGTGGTGGACCAACGCCGTCGACTATCCGTTCGTGATCAGCGGCAAGCCCATGTGGAGCGTCCCGGCGAACGTGCCGATCATGTTCGAGCTCACGGTGCTCTTCAGCGCCTTTGCCACGCTGGGCGGCATGCTGGCCCTCAACGGTTTGCCGCAGCCCTCCCACCCGCTCGACTTGAAAGAGCGCTTCGCCAAGTCGACCGATGACAAGTTCTTCTTGTTGATTCAGGCTGCCGATCCGGCCTTCGACGAGAAAGACACGCGGGAGCTCCTCGACAGCACCAGTCCAGCCGCGATCGAGGAGGTGTGCGAAGATCGCCAGACCTCCGATCAGCTGCCCAAGGTCATCGTGTACGGCATGGTCATCCTCACGGTTGCAGCGCTGATCCCCTTTGCCTTCTTCGCCAAGGCGCGGGAGACGCTGAATCGCGAGCCGCGCATCCACGCCATCTGGGACATGGACTTCCAGCCCAAGTACAAGGCGCAGCGCGAAAATCCGCTTTTCGACGACCACAAGGCCATGCGCAAGCCACCCGAGGGGACGGTTGCCATTGGGCACCTGAAGAACGACGAGCACCTCCACGAAGGAAAGCAAAACGGGGTCTGGGCGCGCACCTTCCCACGGCAGATCACGCCTAGCCCCGAGACCATTGCTCGCGGACAGGATCGCTTCCAGATCTACTGCGCGCCGTGTCACGGTTACTCGGGCGCCGGCGACGGTATGGTGCACAAGCGTGCTTCGGCCCTGGCAGAAGGCACCTGGACGCCTCCCACCAACCTGCAGCAAGAGTACTTGCTCGAGCAACCCGTCGGGCAGCTGTTCGACAGCATTACCAACGGCGTGCGAAACATGCCGCCTTACGGTCACGTGGTAGGCGTCGAAGATCGCTGGGCCATCATCATGTACCTGCGGGCGCTGCAACGCATGCGTGTTGCCACGGTGAGCGATTTGACTCCTCAGGAGCAGAGGGCGTTGAAATAGGATTCAACATGGCCAGTCAGAAAAAGGCACAGAAAAAGCTGAAGGGGTCCAAGCGGCCCGACGACGGCAGCGCTGATTTCGGCGACAGCATTCGGCTCGGTCCCGAAGGCGACAACCTGATGAAGCTTGCCGGTGGTATCGGCATTGGAGCTCTGGTGGTCAGCATCGGCTTGGGCGCGAGCGCAGGTGACGGCTTCAAACAGTTCCTCCACTCGTACTTGGTCGCGTTCATGTGGGGGCTCAGCATTTCACTCGGCGCATTGTGGTGGGTGACGCTGCAGCATTTGGTCAACGCCAAATGGAGCATCGTGGTTCGCCGATTGGGCGAGCTGCTCGCGCAAGGGCTACCGCTGCTATTGGTGCTCTCGCTGCCGATCTTGGTGACGGTGGTTCGACACGACGATGTGCTGTTCCCGTGGCTGAACCATGACTTGATGCACGACGACCACGTGATGCACGGCAAAGCGCCGTACCTGAACGTGCCCTTCTTTTTGGCGCGCGCGCTGATCTACTTTGGGTTCTGGTCGCTGTTGGCTCGCTTCTTTCTCAAGCGTTCAGTCGACCAGGATGTCTCGGGGGCCCAATCGTTCTTGCCGACCATGGCCAAAGCGGCGCCGCCCAGCATGATCGCCATTGCTCTGACCCTGACCTTCGCGGCCTTCGACTTCATCATGACGCTGGATCCCCTGTGGTTCAGCACCATCTTCGGAGTCTACTATTTCGCCGGGTGTGTGCTTGCGGTGCACAGCACCATGGTGCTTGCACTGCTGTGGATGCAGACCCACGGTCGCCTCGTCAAGAGCGTGACTATCGAGCACTACCACGACATCGGCAAAATGATGTTCGCGTTCACGGTGTTCTGGGCCTACATCGCGTTTTCCCAGTTTTTGCTGATTTGGTACTCGGCGATACCGGAAGAAAGCAATTGGTACTACCTGCGCTTTCAGGATGAATGGCTGGTCATCTCCTACTTCCAGCTGGTTGGCCATTTCGTGATCCCGTTCTTGTTTCTCCTGTCACGCCACACCAAGCGCAACCCGAAGATCCTGGCCATCGGCGCGACCTGGATCCTCGTGGTGCATTTCATCGACATTCACTGGCTCGTGATGCCCAACCTGCACCGAGCGGGGTTTTCCTTCCACCCCCTCGACATCACCACGTTGCTCGCGGTGGGTGGTTTGCTGGTTGCGGCCATCGTGTTTTACGCGCGCAAAGTCAATCTGGTGCCGACCAAGGACCCACGGCTCGAACAGTCGTTGGCCTTCGAGAACATCTAGGACACGCCGATGGCTACCGAACCCGATCAAGTCAACACCAGCGTACTCGGCACTCTGATCGCCGTTCTGGGCTTGGGTGTGCTGGCGACCGCACTGGCGATCGCGGCATTGGTGCGCACCCAAGAAGATCAAATGGCGGCTGCACGCAGCGAGACGAACGACGAGCTCGCGGCACTGCGCGGAGCGCAAGAGGCCGATTTGCACCAGCCGGTGGCTTTCATCGATCAAAAGGCCGGTACGGTTCGGCTCCCCATCGATCGGGCCATGGAGGTGGTCGTGCGCGATCTCAGGAGGAATCCGGAGTCCGCGACGGCGCGTCCCAAAGCGGCGCAGACCAATGGTCATGGCGATGGCGATGGCGCTCCGGCCGACACCGAAGGCAATGCCCCTGGCGAATCTGAGGCCGAAGGTGAACAGCAACCGGGCAGCCCGGACGCACCCGCACCCGCAAAGCCCAAGGCGCCCAAGGCACCCCAAGGCGCTCAGAAGCCGGAGCCGGCGAAAGCTCCAGCGCCGCCACCGTCGCCGGGGTCGGCTCCAGCCCCGAAGGCGCCGCCCGCGCCACCCAAGCCTCCCGCTCCAGCTCCGCCGGCCGCCCCGGCACAGCCCCAGTGAATCCATGACTTCACGCCTCCCCACATCGAGCTTCATCGCGCTGTTCGTCGCTGCGCTGTTGCTTTGTGCCGGGGTGGCCGAAGCCGATGCCCCGGTCGAAGCAGCATCGGCTCCGGCGAGCGAGCGCTTGCCCAAGCGCTTGCACGGCGTCGACGTCAAAGAACGGTTGGGAAAGCCTCTCAGCCTGAACTTGTCCTTCAAGGACACGCTCGGGCGGGATGTGCTGCTGGCCGACTATTTCGATGGGAAACTGCCGGTCATTTTGACCCTGAACTATTCGGATTGTCCGATGCTCTGCAGTCTGATCCTCAACGGATTGGTGAAGAGCTTGCGTGAAATCGACCTGACCTTGGGCAAGGACTACCGAGTGGTCACGGTCAGCATCAATCCGAACGAGACTCCGGCGCGCGCCAAGGCCACGCAAAGCCGCTATTTGAGTGATTACGGCCGAACCGAGTCGCGCGACGGCTGGGCTTTTCTCACGGGTTCGGAGCGCAACATCAAAGCGGTGGCGGACTCCGTGGGCTTCGAATACGGATACAACGAAAAGCGAGACGAGTACATCCACCCGTCGGCTTTCGCCATTGCCATGCCCGATGGCACCATCGCCCGGTATATCTACGGTATCGAGTACCTACCGGATACCATCCGCCTCAGTTTGGTGGAGGCTTCCGAGGGTAAGGTTGGAACCACCCTCGACCGCCTGCTCCTGTACTGTTTTCACTACGATGAGACCGAAGGGCGCTACGCTCCGGTGGCGATGAACATCATGCGCATCGCCGGCGGGCTCGCTGTCCTGTTGCTCGGCGGCTTCCTCCTACTGCTCTGGAGGGCCGAGTTCAGAAAAAAGAAGCTAGTCGAGAGCACTGCCCAATGATCAATTTCAGAACCGCGTTCAGCATGTTGGCTCAAGCCGGCGAAGGCGAACCCTTCCGCCCCAAGGTGCCCGAGGGCGATGGCTTTTGGCAGCCGGTTCAGGCATCGAATTTCGCCGAGGGGCTGGATTGGCTCTACCACCTGATCGTGTGGGTCACGGGGCTCACTGTGGTCGGGGTCATCGCGGTCATGGCGCTGTTCGTGATCAAGTATCGCGTTCGCTCCCGAGTCGATACGGGCGCCTCCGAAAACCAGATCGACCACAACACGCCGCTCGAAATCA
Organism: uncultured Myxococcales bacterium; assembly: GCA_965651135.1. Lineage (GTDB taxonomy): Bacteria > Myxococcota_A > Polyangia > Polyangiales > Polyangiaceae > JAICQQ01. The sequence continues at coordinate 25,658 of CBFGRJ010000023.1, read as the reverse complement.
CCTGGTCCATCATTCCGCTGGCGTTCTTCGTGCCGATCTTCGTGTGGGGCCTAGAGGGCTTCACCGACATGCACACCCCTCCGAAAGACGTGCTCGAGATCAAGGCCACGGCTCAGAAGTGGACCTGGACCTTTTCGTATCCCGGGGCCGAAGACACGGACTCGAAGTTGCACGTTCCAGTAGGTCGTGACGTGCGCATATTGATCGAAGCGCGCGACGTGCTGCACAGCCTCTCCATCCCGGCGTTCCGCGTGAAGCAAGACGCGGTGCCCGGTCGTTATACGGATTTGTGGTTTCGTGCCACGAAGCAGGGCAAGTTCCCGATCTTTTGCACCGAGTACTGCGGGACCTCGCACTCGGAAATGCTGAGCGAAGTCACCGTCGAGACGCAGCAGGCCTACGACGAGTACATCGAGAGCCTCAGTGGCGCCGATTTGACCCCGATCGCCCTGGGCGAGCTTCAGGCCACGAAGAAAGGCTGCGTTACCTGCCATTCCACCGACGGCACGCCGAAGGTCGGGCCCAGCTGGAAAGGCATCTTCGGCAGCGAACGCAAATTCACCGACGGTACGACCGCCAAAGTGGACGAAAACTACCTGCGACAGTCGATTCTCGAACCCAACGCCAAGATCGTCGAGGGCTTCACCCCGGCGATGCCAACCTTTCAGGGGCAACTCAAGGACAAGCAATTGGATGGACTCATCGAGTACATCAAGAGCTTGAAGTAGAGGATAACGATGGCCTCATCGACCACAATTCAGGACGCCCTGATCCCCTCGGAACCCCGAGACAACTACCTGACTCACGACAAGGGGTTCTTGTCATGGGCGTTCACGCTGGATCACAAGCGCATTGGCATCATGTACTTGTGTAGCGTACTCGGCGCGTTTGCGCTGGGCGGCTTCTTCGCGCTCGCGATTCGCACCGAGCTCTTGAACCCTGGTCGCGACATCATGAGCCACGACCAGTACAACCAAGCGTTCACCCTGCACGGTGCCGTGATGGTGTTCTTGGTGATCATTCCAGGCATTCCAGCCGCACTCGGCAACCTGGTGATCCCATTGCAGCTCGGGGCGAAAGACGTGGCGTTCCCGCGTCTCAACTTGCTCAGTTACCACCTGTGGGTGCTCGGTGCCCTGTTCTTCATCAGCTCGCTGGTGATCAGCGCGGCCGATACCGGGTGGACCTTCTACACACCGTACAGCGTGACCACGCCAACGGCTGTGATCCCCGCGGCGTTCGGCGCGTTCGTGCTGGGTTTTAGCTCGATTTTCACGGGCCTGAACTTCATGGTCACCATGCACAAGCTCAGGCCGCCGGGCATGACCTGGTTCCGCATGCCGCTGTTTCTATGGGCCATCTACTCGACTGCGGTGATTCAGGTGCTGGCGACTCCCGTCATCGGCATCACGCTTTTGATGCTGATTGTCGAGCGCCTGTTCCACGTCGGCATTTTCGATCCCGCATTGGGCGGCGACCCAGTGTTGTTCCAGCACTTCTTCTGGTTCTACTCGCACCCCGCCGTGTACATCATGATCGTGCCGGCATTCGGAGTGATCAGCGAGATCATCTCTGTCTTTTCGCGTAAGCGCATCTTTGGTTACAAGTTCATCGCCCTGAGCTCGGTGGCCATCGCCATTCTGGGGTTCTTCGTGTGGGGCCACCACATGTTCACCTCGGGGCAGTCCGCCTTGGCCGGCGCAATCTTCGCCGGTATCACTTTTTTGATTGGTGTACCCACGGCCATCAAGACGTTCAATTGGATCGCCACCATGTACCAGGGGCGCATCCATCTCGACACGCCCATGCTCTACGCATTGGCCTTTTTATGGGTGTTTACGATCGGCGGGGTAACCGGCATCTTCTTGCCGGTCATGAGCGTCGACGTCCATCTGCACGATACCTATTTCGTGGTCGCGCACTTTCATTACGTCATGATGGGCGGAGCGATCACCGCCTTCTTGGGCGGACTGCACTACTGGTGGCCGAAGATCACGGGCCGCATGTACGACGAAAAAATTGGGCGCATCGGTGCGGTCTTGGTGTTGATCGGCATGAACGTGACCTTTTTCCCGCAGTTCGTGCTGGGCACGCGCGGCATGCCGCGCCGCTATTATAGCTATCTGGAGGAATTCCAGGGTCTCCATCAGATCTCGACGTTGGGTGCCTATATCTTGGGCGTCGCATTCTTGATGACTGCGGTCTCCCTATGGTCGAGCCTAAAGAAGGGGCGCAAGGCTCCATCCAACCCCTGGGGCGGTACCACCTTGGAGTGGACCATCAGCTCCCCACCTCCTTACTACAACTTCAAGGAGCCGCCGGTGGTGACTCAGGGGCCCTACGACGGCTACGACGACTTGAAGTACGACGAGAAGCTGGGCGGTTACGTGCCGGCCAAGTGAGCTTGGCCGGTCGAGAACGCGAATTGGAACGATGGCGATGAGTGAAAGCACCTCACAGGCCACAGCGGCCGAGAAAAAGGCGGCTCCCGGGCATGGCGCGCCGCACGAGCACGAGCATCACGGAGAGGATCAGTATCCCTACGTCGCTCATCATTTCGATTCGCCGGCGCAGCAGTTGGACGCAGGTAAGCTCGGCATCTGGCTGTTTCTCGTCACCGAGATTCTGTTCTTTGCCGGGTTGTTCTGCGCCTACACGATTTACCGCGCTCGCTACCCCGAGGTGTTCTACTGGGCGCACTTCTTTTTGGATACCAAGTGGGGCGCCGTCAACACGATCGTCCTGATTCTCAGCAGCTTGACTGCTGCTTGGGCGGTCCGAAATGCACAGCTCGGTCAACAGAAGCTTCTGATCATCAATATCCTGGTGACCATCGGATGTGCCTGCACGTTCATGGGAGTGAAGTACGTCGAGTACTCTCACAAGGCGCATGCGGGGCTCTTGCCAGGGCCTGCGTTCGCACCTCACGAAAAGCTCTGGGAAAACGCTGGATTCAAGGCGAAGCACCCCGAGTCGGCCCAAGCCATGGAGCGGCTCTTGGCCGATCTCGAAGCGCACCGCGCCAAGCTCAAGGCCGCACAGGCGGAGGAGCAGGCTGCTGCGGCAGCGGCCCCCGCGGACGCGGAAGCTGCGGCAGCGGCGGACACCGCCGAAACCCAGGCAGCTGCGGCAGAGCCCGCGGGTGGTGCAGCCAAGGAACAGGGCGCTGGTACGGAACAGGGCGCTGGTACGGAACAGGGCGCTGGTACGGAACAGGGCGCTGGTACGGAACAGGGCGCTGGCAGCGCTGAAGCAGCCGAGCCGGGTGAAGCTGAGGCTGAGCCGTCTGGGCAAGCCACTAGCGAGCCCGCAGCCGCCGAGCCCGGCACCGCGGCGCCGGCTCGAGCCGAAGCCACCGGTGAGGGCGACACGGACGCTGGTGCTCAGCAAGCTGCGCTGCCCGGCCATGGCTCGGAGGGCGCTGAAGGCAGCATGACCGCGCCAGGCAAGCCGGTCCCGGCTGCGGGAGCACCAGCTAGTACACCCAGCGTCGCGGTGACCAAAGAGAGACCGGTCAGCGAGGAGATCTTCATCGCCAGCGCGATCCGCCGGCTCAGCGAGAAAGAACGCAAACCCCTGGTCGACGCGGGGATCATCAAGCAGCACCCGACCGAAGGGCCGCAGCTCGAGCGCCCGGCACGCGCTCACATGTTCTTCGGCATCTACTTTTTCATGACGGGTTTGCACGGCGTGCACGTGCTGATCGGGATCATCGTGTGGGTGTGGCTGCTCTTGCGCGCGCTCAAGGGTCAATTCGGGCCGCTTTACTTCGGCCCCATCGACTTCGCCGCGCTCTACTGGCATCTGGTCGACCTGATCTGGATCTACCTCTTTCCGCTCCTGTACTTGATTCACTAGCGAGCAAGCATTCGGACTTAGAATCATGGCCGATAAAGACGACACACGATCGAAACCGCCGCGGGACGAGGCCGAGGCATCCAGCGAAGACGCGCCGAATGCTTCCGCGTCATCGAAGGCCCCTGGCGCTGCCAAAGCGGCCGCTACCGGGAGCGCGGTCGGGCGCGCCGCGTCCCGAGCTGCCCAGGCCCACGATCATGGCTTGGCCCACGTCACTCCGGTCAAGCTGTTGGTGGGCGTTTTCGGAGCGCTGACGGTACTCACCGTACTCACCGTTGCCGTCACCTCCGTCGACCTGGGATCTCAGGGCAATTTCATCGTTGCCATGATCATCGCGACCATCAAAGCAGGCCTGGTGATGGCGTTTTTCATGCACTTGGTCTGGGACAGGAAGTTCAATCTCACGGTGTTCTTGAGCGCGTTCTTGTTCGTGCTCTTGTTCCTGTCGCTGGCGCTCACCGACCGCAACGAGTACCAGAGCGAAATCGATCTGTTCGAGCAGGCTCAGCGCGCCGCACCGGCTCCCCCTGCGTCCGCCACCCCCTGAACGTTCGACACCGCGCACGGCTGAACGGCGACGCGCTTCAGGTTGGATTGGCGCGAGCAGAACGTCAGTGCTGGGCCCAGTAGCTTTTGAGTCGGGCGAACAGCGTGTGGTCGATGGAATACAAGTGCCGAGCATGCGCCGCTTTGTCGGTGCCGGCGAAGCCATCGGAGTAGAACTGCCCGCGCTGCGCGCTCGTGAGTTGCATCATGCCGTGCCTCGAACGCACGAGCGGCCGACGAGGGGCGTGGGCCGCTTGTGCAAGCGCCAACGCCGTTTCACCCGCGCCTGCGTACTTGGGGGGTGTGATGGCCGAATGGGCTATCGCCATGAGCCGTTCGCCGCGTGCCGCTCGTTGGGCAAACGTGACGAACTCTTCCAGTTGATTCAACCTGACTTTGCGGCGACGCTCGTCCGTGAAACCCACGTGTAGTCCGTCGGACAACAGCACCGCGTCGACGCGATCGGGGCGGAATCTGAGAAACTGCTGAGTGGCGCCGTACCCGGCTGACCACGAGCTCAGCGCCACTTTCGCCGGTGCGCCCGCGGGAACGTTGCACTCGCGAGCGACGGTTCGCTCGACCCTGTGGAGCAGCGAATCGATGTCGCTCCCTAGTGGGTAGGCATTGCTGTAGGCGCCCGAGCCGATGCCCTTGTTGATGATCACCAGAACCGCGTCCAATCCACTTCTGAGGTAACGTGGAATGACGGTCGTGTGCGCTCCGTGAAAGTGGAGGACGAGGTTGTATCCGCGTCTGACCGTGTCACACCCTTTTGGGTAGACGAACCACGCCCCCGAACGCATGAGCACTGTCTTGGGCGCTGCGACTGGCTCGCGCTGGCTCGGGGTTCTTGGGCTGGCGCTCGCCACGGGTTCTGATGGCGCGACCAAGGCGAGCGAGGGCTGTGTCGATTCGGCGACGGAAAGCACGCCCGACTGGGCCATGACACCGGCCGCTCGACTTTGCGGAAGGCCCGTTTGACCCAAGCCAAGCAAGATGGCTGCAGTCGTTGCTGCCGTTCCCAGAAGTTTGCGCACGCGCATCAAAACCAAACGATGAGTATAACGTTCGCAATGGTCTCATCATGAGGAAAAGCGTTCGACCATGACTGATATGTATAACGAAAGCTCCCGCGGTGTGTGCGCGCCGAGTCCAAAGACGCAAACGTGCCTGCATGGTGGCGCCTCGTCACCGGGTGTCGTTGCATAGGAGTCGGGGCGGCCCTCGCGCCTTGGCGCGCGGGCTAGGGGTGTGGCCAGGCCCGGCGGTGCCTGCGAAAACGTGGATTTCACGCGAATCTGCCCCCTTTAGTCGCCCGGTCGGGAAAGGTGAGTTACGGTCCCAGTATGAGTTCGCGGAGGTCGCTCGAAACTCTGGAGCGCTTGAAGCGCCAGCGTGTCGAATCGGGTCGCGTGGACCTCTCGGCCAAGCTCAGTGAAGTAGAGGAGCGGCGCTCTCTGCGCTCCACCAGTGAATCCGAGTTGTCTCGTGAGCGCGCTCGAACCCGAGCCGTTTTGGATCAGGAGCGCCAGCGCATGCAGAGCGGCGCAACCACGGTCGGCGATTTGGAGCGCCAGGGTGAGTTCTTGCTCGCGGCAAGTGAGCGCGACCGGGAGGCGGAGCTTCGCGTACAGCGCGCGCGTGAGCGAGAGCAAGTGGCAACCGCCCGCGCGAACGAGGCGCGCTCCGCGCTCGGTCGGGCCGAGGCGGAAGCCAAAGCGTTGCAGCGCTACCGGGCCCGCTTCGCCAAGCGGGAGGCTCAGTCGCGCGAGCAGCGCGTGGAAGAAGCAGCCTCGCTGGCGCACCAACACCGCGCACGTTCGGAGCGAGCGTGATGCGCTTCGGGTCGCGATTGGGCTTCGGGCTCGCGTTGATCGGCGTGACGGCCTGCTCGGGTCAGCAACAACCCGGCCTGGCTCGTTCCGGTCCCGGCGAGGTGCCCGGCGCCGGTGCGTCAGCCGTGGCCGTCGAAGCGGCGCCTCCCGCGTCGCAGAGCAGCAGCTTTTCGTTGGAACGATTCACGCCGCTGTTGGCTCTACCCGAGCTCGCCAAGGTGGCTCAAGCCCTGGAAGAAGGACAGCAGGCAGCTGCCGTGCGCCTTTTGGAAAGCACCATGGCAGAAAGGCCGCCCCCTGCTGCCGACGTCGCGCGCTGGCAGTTTCTGCTGGCCGTGCTGCGCGAGCAAGCCGAAGAGCTGGAAGGCGCGGCCGCCTCGTACGACCTCGCCGCGAGGCATGACTGGGCGCTGAGGGATTATGCGCTCTTGGGAGCGGCTCGAGTCGAGCTCAGGCGAGGGCGGGCCGATCGAGCGTTGGCCCGTCTGAGTCAAGTGAAGGCAGAAGGCGCCATTGCGACACCGGCGCTGTTGCTGCAAGCCGAGGCGGCTTCGCTCGAAAACGAGCTCGATCTCGCCATACAGGCTTGGCAGGGCTACCTGAAGCAGGGTGATTCCCGCGAGCGTGGTCTTGTCTCGTTGCGGCTGAGTCAAGCGCTGCTCGCACGTCATCGGGAACGCCCGGACGCGCCCCTCGTGGCCAGCGGAAGCGAAGTTCCGGGCGCTGGTGCCAAGACTGTTGGACCGCAACAAGAGCCGGCAGCCGATCTCGTGCTCGCACTCAATCACGCGCGAAAAGCCGTTGCCGAATTTGCGCGGGACGCGAAATCTCGCGAGGCGGCCAATCTCCTCGTGCGCGAGATCGTGGAGTCGATGCCCGGCGCTGCCCGACAGCGGTTCGCGACGCCGCGCTCGGAGGAGGAGCTTTACCGCTTGACCGGCTTGGTCGACGCACGTGAGAGCGAGCAGGCCATCGAAGTGGCAGACACACTGCTGAAGAGCCTGCCAGCAGCGCAGCGCTTCGGCGCGATTGGCTGCGAGGCGCGCATCCAGAAGGCCAAGGCGCTGAGCGACAATCGGCAGTACGGGGCTGCCGCCGATAGCTTGGGTGACGTAATACAGCACTGCAAGGGTGATAGCGATCTGCGTGCCCGCGCGCTGTACCTAGCGGGCAAGTACTCGCGATTCGATGGGCGACACATGCAAGCCGTGCATCACTTCGAGCAGCTGGAGCGTGAAGTCCCCGAGCATCGCTTGGCGGACGATGCCCGTTTGTACGCGGCTCAGAGCTACTTGACGCTGGGCGTCGAGGCGCGTTTTACCGAGTTGCTCAGCAACATGCCGCGCGACTATCCGCGCGGCGACATGGTCATGGATGGCGTGTTCGAGCTGGCCTTGCGTCGCATCGACAAGGGCGACTGGTCGGGAGCTGCCGCGGTGCTCGAGCTCGGCAAGCAGCTGACCGCGGGTCATGACAGTGCGCGCGGCCAGGAGCATTCGGGGCGTGAGCGTTACTTCTTGGCTCGGTCGTGGCAAGAAATGAAAGACGAGGCGCGCGCGCTCGACGAATACGAGGCGATCGTGACGGAGCTGCCTCTCTCATATTACATGTTGCACGCCTACTCGCGCCTCAAACGGGCGGATCCTGGGCGAGCTCGAGGAGTCATCGAGCGAGCCAAGCGGCTCTCGGAGACGCAGCCTTTTTCGTTCGAGAACCGACCGGAGTACACGTCGCCCCCCTTCGTGCGTGGCATGGAGCTTCTACGGGTGGGAGAAATCGAATTGGCGAGGCTGGAGCTGGGAGAGCTTGGGGCGTGGAACGGCAGCACCAACAGCCAGCTCCTGTGGGGCATAGCGCTGCTCTACGCCAAAGCGGGGGCTGCCAAGCTGTCGCATTCCATGACACGGGGCCTGTTGACGGATTGGCTCGGGCGCTGGCCTTCGGGACAATGGAAGCTCGCCTGGGAGATCGCTTTTCCTCGGCCGCATCTCGCCGTCGTCGAGCGCGAAGCGAAGAAAAACGGCCTGCCCCAAGCCTGGATCTTCGGTGTGATGCGTGAAGAATCCGCCTTTGACGAGAACGCGGTCAGCCACGCCAATGCTCACGGATTGATGCAGCTCATCGTTCCCACGGCGAAGCATTATGCCAAGCCGCTAGGGCTACCTTACGATGCCCGTTCGCTCAAGCGGCCTCGCGTGAACATTGCGTTGGGAACGCGTGTGCTCGCCAGCCTGACCCAGCGATTCGAAAGCAACCCGCTGCTGGCGCTACCTGGCTACAACGCCGGGCCGGGCCGTCCCACGCGCTGGGTCAAAGAGCGCCCGCATCTCGATTTCGACGTCTGGGTCGAACTGATTCCGTTCCGCGAGACGCGGCGCTATACGAAACGGGTGTTGGCAAGCCGTGCCGCCTATGCGGTGCTCTACGAACCCGAGTTCGCCGAAAGCGCCATGACCATGCCTCTCAAAGTGGCGCCGTAGGCCGCTCGTCGTCAAAAGGAGAATTCGATGGCCGCTACTCCGTCTAGCATGCTTCCTCTGGGTACCCCGCTGCCCCGATTCGAGCTCTTGGACACCGTTTCGGGCAAGCGTATCAGCTCGGATTCCTTGGCGGGTTCCGTGGTCGTGGTTGCGTTCATCTGCAATCACTGCCCTTTCGTGATCCACATCAAGCAAGCGTTGAGCCGATTCGGAGCCGACTGCTCGAGTCAGGGCGTCAAGATGGTGGCCATCAGCGCCAACGATGTGAGCTCGCACCCCATGGACGGTCCCGAGCACATGGCGGAGGATGCCGCTCGCCACGAGTACGGCTTTCCTTACTTGTACGACGAGACGCAAGAGGTGGCACGCGCCTTCGATGCCCGCTGCACTCCCGAGTTTTATGTCTTCGATCGAAACGGCAAATTGGCGTATCGGGGTCAGTTCGATGCATCGCGCCCGAGCAATACCGTTCCGGTCACCGGCGCCGATGTCAGAGCTGCGGTCAAGGCCCTGTTGGAGGGGGGCACGCCCGACCCGGATCAAAAGCCGAGCGTGGGATGCAGTATCAAGTGGAAGCCGGGTAACGCCCCGGGCTGACCGTCCGCGGTTCAGTGGCTTGAAGTTGCCCCGGAGCTATGGTGCAACTCCAGGAGATCAGATGAGTGGCTCCGAGGCACCCGAGGCGCTGGTCGGCGCCCTCTTGAACCGTCGTTATCGTTTGGAAGCGGTGCTGGGGGAGGGCGGGCTCGGCGTCGTGTACCGCGCGGTGCCCGAGGACGGCTCGCCGCGCGTGGCGGTCAAGGTCCTGAAGCCGGAATTCAGGAACGACGCCGAGGTGGTGGATCGCTTCTTGTCGGAAGCCACCTTGGCGCAGCGGGTGGAGCATCCCGGCGTGGTACGAACGCTCGGCGCATTTCGAGCCGAGGACGGCACGCCCTATCTCGTGTCCGAGCTGCTGACGGGACACCCCTTGACCGTGCGCATGAACCGAGGCCCGCTTCCCATCGATCAGGCCGTACGGGTCACCCTAGCGCTCCTGTCGGCCCTGGAAGCAGCCCACCAAGTCGGCGTCGTGCATCGGGATTTAAAACCGGACAATGTGTTTCTGGAGCCGGACGACGAGCTAGGGGTGCGTTTGCTCGACTTCGGCATTTCGCGAGCGGTGGAGGCTGCCGGCGGTTCCGCTCGCAAGACAAAGACCGGGATGTTGCTCGGCACGCCGGGCTACATGAGCCCGGAGCAGGTGCGCAACAGTAAAGATGCCGACCATCGTTCGGACTTGTTCAGCGCCGGTGTCTTGTTTTACGAGCTGATCACCGGGCGCCGAGCGTTCGACGGGCAAACCGATTACGAACGCATGATGGCCGTGCTTTTCTCGGATGCAGAGCCCATCGAGCGCATTGCACCGCATTACGCGCATTGGAGTGCTTTCTTTGCCAAGGCGCTCGATCGCAACGTGGACAACCGCTTTCAGAGTGCGGCGGAGATGCGCGAAGCTTTGGCGAACGTCGCCACCCACGGTCGCATGGCTGCACCCACCTTTGGCGGGGACAACACCGCGCTTTCGCCGGCGGCGGCCACCCATCTCCCGGTCGAGCGCGCGGCACCCGAGGTGCCCGTGGTCGCCGTGCCGTTTCGGTCGCTCCGCCTGCAATGGGTGGTTCTTGTGGCGCTGGCCGCTGGGGTCTTGGGGTTTTTGCTGGGGCTGCTCGTAGGATGAGCATGAGGCGGCTCTTCGCGAGCATCGCCGGCGCGGCGTTTTGTGCCGTGCTGCTGTTGCCGCCACCTTTGGTCGCGGGGCCCCGGCGAGTGCCGATCGTCGATCTGCACGTGGATCTGAGCTATCAGCACAATTACAAGCAGCGCCCGTTCGCCGAAGGCAGCGGCGAGGTGCGAGCCGTGGATCTCGAGCGCGCCGGCGTGATCGGGGTCGTCTTGCCGTTGTTCGTACCCAAAGACGTATCACCGGTCGGCCCGCGCGCCTCGGATCTGGAAAGCTCCTATGTTTCCGTATTTGGAGCGCTGCTGAAAACACCGCCCTATCGCCTGCCCGGGTGCACTCGACAGCAACGACCGGTGAGCACTTGGCTGGCGTTCGAAGGAGCCGAGCCCTTGGCTGACCAGCTCGAGCAAGTGCCGCTCTGGGTAGCGCGAGGCACCCGCCTGTTTGGATTGGTGCATAGCACCAACAACCGCCTTGCGGGTTCTTCCGGCGAAGCGAGTGGCCGCCGCCTCGGTTTGTCCAAACTTGGCCGAACCCTGGTCGAGCGAATTCACCAATATGGCGGCGTGATCGACGTCAGCCATGCCTCTGACCAAGCGACGCACGAGCTCATCGAGCTGTCCAAGCTGCGCGGTTTGCCGGCAGTGGCCTCCCACTCGAACGCGAGGGCGCTGGCGCCTCATCCGCGAAACCTGACAGACGCTCACATCCGCGGCATTGCCGCCACCGGCGGCGTCATCGGCGTGAACTTGCATCAGCGTTTTCTGGCGTCGAGCGGTGTGAACGCCGAGATCGCGGATGTGGTGCGCCAGGTGCAGTACATCAAAGGGCTCGTCGGTGTGGAGCACCTGGCCCTGGGTACGGATTTCGAGGGCGGGATTCGGCCGGTTCCTGGTCTCGAGAACGTCACCAAGCTGGGGCGACTCGCCGACGAGTTGCGCGCGCAGGGGTTGTCGCAAGCCGAGCTCGAGCTCATTTTCTACAAAAACGCTCTTCGCGTCTTGTGCCCTGCCGGGTAGAAGGTCAGCCCATGAGCGAACTCGATACACGGTGTCTTGCTGCATTCCCCGCCTGGCTGCGGTCGCTGGCCGACGACGCTCAAGCGGTGGGACGCGTCGTGGATGACTCGAGCACACCTGAAGAAGCGCGTATCGCGTTGGGTGCAGCTCTGAGCTATCTGCTCAAGTCCGTCGACCTGATCGCAGACGGCATCGAAGACTTGGGCTACATGGACGACGCCTTCGTGCTCCGGGTTGCGGCCGCGGCGGGGCCCCTGCCAGCGGCTGCAGAAGCTTCCGGCGATCTGGAACGTCTCGGCAATGACGCAGATTTGATCCGTGAGTTTCTGGGTTCGGACTACGAGCGCATGCAGCGCTACGTCGCCGGTCTGGCCGATATCGCGGTGCGTGGGCGCACAGCGCTCGACATCGCGCGCGAGCCGGACGCTAGAGCCGAGCTACTCAGCGATATCGCGGCCTGGGCAGGCAGCTATCAGGCGCCGAGCTTCGGTCACGACGAGAAGAACTTGGTCAAGCTGCGCTCGTTCTTGCGAACCAAGCTGCCGGCCTAGCGATCATGGGTTCTGGCGAGGGTCTTGCCCGTTGGTGTTGGGGCTGTCCGGAACGCCCTCGCCGCTGGTGAGCTTGTTCATCAGGTCCCGGCACTCCGGGCGCCCTTTGAGGTTGTTGATGAGCACGTTGGAAGCTTCCTCGAACTGCTTTTCGTAGGCGAGGCCCTCGCGTGCCCGGGCAGCGACCTTTTCTCTCCCTGCAGAAAGATCCTCTTCGAGAGCTTCGGCATAGCGGCCGAGCTGAGCGCGAAGATCTTCGATTTGCCGGCGCAAATCGCGAGCGATGTCTTCTTTGCCCTTGCGCCGCATGTCACGTGTTTTCATCCAGTTGGCCTTGGCATCCACCATGGCCCGCGCCGCACCGGCCTTCTCGTAGATCGCACGGGTCCCCTGTCCGTTCTGTTCCGCACGGTCCGCGAGGGCAATGTGCTCACGCGCGGCATGCTCGGCCTGCGCCAACTCGCGACGAGCTTGCTCCGATTCTTCGGCATAGGCGGCGGCTTCGCGCAGCGACCTCGACTCCTCCTGCGCCAATTCTTCGACCTTACGTCCAATCTCCGCTCTGAGCGCGCGCCCCCGTCGCTCCAGCGCCTCGAGCTTGCGGGTATGACTGGCAACCTCCCCTTCCAGCGCATTGGCTTTTGCGGCCAGGTCCCAGACCATAGCCAGCGCCCTCGATACCTCCGGAGGCACCTTGCCGCTGACGTGCGCTCGCGACACCATTCGCGAAAATAGCCCGGCCCGATGGGCCCACTCGATGACTCCAGGCGAGCGAGGTGGTGGAGCCGGGGGCGGCGCAGCGGGAGCGGCTTCGCTCGGGCCGCCTTCTTTTTCCCAGGAGGTGCTGGGCAGCGAACGCTGCAGAGCCTTCAGTTCTTCGAGCAGGTGATGGCCGTCGCGATAGCGTTTTCGTTGCTCCTTCTCGAGCAGCCGAAGCACGATTTTTTCTGCGACGGGGTGACAGTCTTTGCGAATGCTCGTGGGGCGAGGAGCCGTCGCGGTGCGCTGCATCTCGAGCAGCCCGTCGCGGTCACCGGCTCGGAAGGGCAGCTGCCCGGTGAGCATCTCGAAGAAGAGCACGCCCAGCGCATACAGGTCCGACTGCGGTCCCGCCTGCTCGCCGCGAGCCTGTTCGGGAGACATGTACTCGGGCGTGCCGAACACAGCCCCCTTCGGGGCGAGCCGCGGATCGTGCGCTAGAGCGGCCAAGCCGAAATCGAGAATCTTGACGAAGTCTTTTCGGCCGCCGCGAGCAGTGAGCAATATATTATCGCTTTTCAAGTCCCGGTGGACCACGCCCAAGTCGTGAGCGCGCGAGAGCGCTGCACCCATCTGTTCGATGATGTCGACGGCTCGGGCAATTGGCATCGGGCCGCGAGCGAGCTCGGTAGATAGAGGAGTACCGACCAGGTACTCCATGACCAAGTACAGCTCGCCTTCGTCCGTTTCACCAATGTCGTGAATGTCGATGATGTGAGCGTGGTCGACTCGGTTGGCGGCGCGCGCTTCGCGCAGCATCCAAGCCCGAAGGTGGGTCTCCCCGCGCAGATCGGGGCGAATCAGCTTGACCGCCACCACGCGATCGATCAGCACGTGCCGGGCTCGATACACGATGCCCATGCCGCCTTCGCCGATGCGCGCCTCGAGGCGGTACCTGCCTGCTATTACTTTTCCCAAGGCGGGATCATCGCCTCGTTTCCCTTTGGACCTTTGCGGCGCCGGCTGTGCCATCTTCCTCGTCGATCGACTAACGGCCGCTACGCGCGAACCGATATATGCAAACTAGCATGTTAGGATATGCTGGTTTGCTCGCATAGAGGCCAGGTCGCGAAAACGGTGACGAAGAGGTGATCGCCAGCAGCGCTTCAGGTTCTTGTCGGGTGCGGGTCCTACCCACTGCCACAGTTCCACCGAGCGCTACACACATCGGCGATGACCTGATCGGGTGACGATGACTTGGTTTCGCTGCAGGCGATCCCTCCGCCTGCTGGAGGCGAGGTGCTGCGTCATGGGCCATTGCTTCGAGCGCAGGCAGGCTGAACAACCGGCCGCTCGATGGAGATGGGTCGCTCGATGAAGGAGCGCGCTGGGAGCACCCAGCGCCGTTCACTTCGCTGCCTCAGAAGACCAGGTTGAAAACCGGTAGGCGGAGCTCAGTCTGCTGTTTGACCCCGAACTCGGCCATTTGCTTTCGGGTAAAGGTTTCGCAGAGCGCAATGGAGGGTACGGACAGCGCCAGCTCGCCGCGCTCGACGCCGACCAGCGCAGGCGGCAGCGTGGGAGAGGCGAGGGTTGGGCTCAGGCGAGCGCGACGCGTCACCTTGCGAACACCATCCACGGCGGCTCCTTCGGGTGCTGGCGGATTGGCGACGGGCTCATCGGTGGGCGCCTGATCTTGAACGTAGCTGGCGGGTGGCTCGTACTGCGTGGCCGCGGCCACGGCGATGACCGTTGGAATGGCGAGCACCATGCCTGCGGAGAGCAAGAACATGTTGGTCTTGGCGCTCAGGTTCTCTTCCATGAAATAGCCGCCCACGCCGCCCGCGACGGCTCCTGCCGCGCCTCCCACGTAGTAGGCCCACCGCGGCTTCACGCCGATGGCAGCCTCCGTGAGCATCACCGCTTCGGCACCCAAGAGGGCCCCACCAACGATGCCTTTGTATTTCGGAGAAGCCTCGTCGACTCCGGTCGCAGAAGCGTTGCTCGCAATAGTCAGGCTCGCGGCAAATGCCAGGACTGTGACCGTTCGAAATGATGACATCCAAATTCCTCCGTAGCGGACCAATGCCAAGCATATCACCACGAGCAAGCGTGGAAACAGCAAGGTGGCAGCGGTTTTGGGTCGCTCGGCCGGCTGGGGTCGAGGCATGCGGCGATCGTGCTCCGTTTTGTGTCAGCCAAAGCGCTACGCTTGAGCGATGCAGGCGCTCGCGAAGCATAGCCTGAAGGCGATCGCGCTGGCCGTGGCGTCGGTGCTCCTGCTAGCGCTTGGAGCTGCGCTGGTGCGCTTGCTGCCCTGGCTGCTTTCGCCCGAGGTGCCCGTCGCCGTCGCGCTGCCGTTCGCAAAGGTCTTGTTCGGAGCGGCGCTCGAGGCTGCGTTTCTCGTTGGGGTACCGGTTGGCGCAGCGCTCGGCGCAGCCTTGCTGGTCGAACGCGGCGAGGCGCGCGCGTTGTATTGTCAGGGAGCTTCGCCGCTTCGGCTCATGCTGCAGGCCGTTCCCATGCTGATTGTACTGGCGAGTGGTGCTGGCGCTGCCACGCTGACGTGGCAGGCCGGTAGCGATCGCCCCGGCCATTTCGCGCGGGCGCTGGTCGACGAAGCGCGTGGCGGCTGCGAAACGGGCGTCGCGCACAGCATCTCCGTACCTATCGTGGGTGTGACGTGGTTGTGCTTCGCGCACGCACCGCCGCGGATCACCGGTCCCGTGCCGAACTCCGATGGGCGCGCATGGTTCAGTGCGACAGGCATTAGCGTTACCGACGACTTCACGGCGTTTCGCGCCAACGACGTATTCGTCGGCACGCCGCGCCACCCTTCCGGGTTCGGGTTCAACTTGCGCGTCAAGCAGGCGCGCGTGTCCGGCCTGCCCGCCTGGGGCGGGTCTTCCGCCTTGGGTGGACGAGAGCGGGCGCTCGTCGTCACGCTTGCCGTGCTGTTATTAAGTTTGTCGGCCATCGGGGTGGTGCTCCGCTTCGGGTGGTCGAACTGCGCGTTGGCGGCGGGGTTTTCGGGCCTCGGCGGCGTTTTCACCCTGCGGGCCCTTCACACTCACCGGCCGGAGCTCGACCCCACGTTTGCGTTTTTCGAAGTACTGGGCGTCGGTATAGCTGTTTTGTTCGTACCAGCGCTCGTCTGGGCGTTGCTTCGTGGAGTCTGGCGACTGCGCGAGCGGCGCAAGTTGGCTTAAAACCTGACTGGCGCGGCTTGCCGCGATCTGTCGGGCTCTCGCGTTGCTTGTTGCGGCGGCAGGTGATAACACCCACCTGCCCAAAAGGCTGGAGACCCTAGATGTCCGTTGGACCCTGGCAGATCGCCATCATTGCGCTCGTGGTGCTGTTGTTGTTCGGAGCAACGCGCCTGGCCGACATTGGCAAAGGGTTGGGCGAAGGCATCAGGAACTTCAAGAAAGGCATCTCCGAAGACCCTGACGACGAAGCCGGCTCGGGCCAAGCGCGAGCCGGCGATCCGAAGCAGCTGAAGGAGTCCGAGGCGTCTGCGTCAGAGGCTTCAGCTGAAAACGAAGCCCCGTCGACAAAGGAAACCTGAGGCGAGAGCCTGCCCAGCACGAGACATGAGCACTACGCTTCAAACAGCGGTCAGCGAGCCCCAGCAAAGCGGCTTGCTCGGCCCTCTGGTTCAGCTCAGCAAGCCCGGCGTTACCCGGTTGGTCATGGTGACCGCGTTGTGCGGCGCGCTCGTCGCGCCGGTGAGCATCGACCTGGTAACGCTGGTCGTGGCGTTGTGCTCGACAGCGCTGGTCGTGGCGGGTGCAAATGCGCTGAACATGTTCCTCGAGCGCGACGTCGACGCCAAGATGGAGCGCACTCGGCAGCGCCCGATTCCCGCTGGGCGCTTGTCACCGGAATTGGCCTTGTGCTTTGGCGTGTGCATTTCGGTTGCGGGCATCGCGCTCCTGGTCGGCCTGGTCAACCTGGTGGCTGGAACGCTCGCCGGTTTGGCGCTGCTCAGCTATGTCATGGTGTACACACCGCTCAAGCGGTCCACACGCTATGCTCTTCACGTGGGTGCAGTGCCGGGCGCCATCCCACCGCTGATCGGCTACGCTGCGGTCGTCGGCCGACTCGACCCCGTCGCGTACGTGCTGTTTGCGATCTTGCTCGTTTGGCAGCTGCCCCACTTCATGGCCATCGCCATTTTCCGCCAACAGGATTACCGCGCCGCGGGCCTCTTGGTGTTTCCCGTAGTCGTAGGACTCAGGCGCACCAAGCAGGAGATTTGTTTTTACTCCGCCTTGCTCTTGGTCATCACGCTCACGCCGGCGCTGTTCGGCCTCGTCGGCCCAGCTTACACGGTGGTGGCGGGCCTCAGCGGGCTTGGCTTTTTGGTTTGGGGTCTGTATGGGTTCCGCGCACACGACACGGTGTCCTGGGCGCGTTCTTTATTTCTCGCCTCGATGCCTCATCTGGTGCTCGTGTTTGCGTCCTTCGTTGCGAGTGTCATGTGACCGTCGGGCCGTGATCGATTCGGTTTTTTTGACGTCAGTTTGCTAACCCCACCGGGGCCTTGATCCGGCCCCGCTGCCTATGAAAAAGTCTGCCGCGGGTCCATCGGCCCCGGGTTCGAGATCGCGATGCAAAACTCAAGACTCAGGCTAGCTGTAGCGTTGCTCGGTATGGCGGCGCTGCCCTCCACCGGTTGCAATCAAGCTGCTGCTTCCGAAGACGGTCACACGAGCGAAAAGCAAATTTTCGAGCTGTGTGCGCAGTGTCACGGCAAGGACGGTATGGGACGCCAGGACATCGGCGCGCCGGCTATCGCCGGGCTGCCGGCGTGGTACGTCGATGCACAACTCTACAAGTTCGAACGCGGCTTTCGCGGCACCCACCCGGCTGACACCGCCGGTATGCGTATGCGCCCGATGGCACTGGCGGTGGCTGGTCCGGAGGACATGAAGAAGGTCGCGGAGTACGTGTCCCTGCTGCCGAAGCAGAAGGTCAAAACCAAGACCGTGATGGGCGATCCGAAGCGCGGCAGAGCATTGTTTTCTCCTTGTGTTGCCTGTCACGGACCTTCGGGCAAGGGCAACGAGATCACCAAAGCGCCGCCTCTGGCGGGGCTGCAGGACTGGTATTTGTTGACGCAACTCGAGCACTTCAAGTCAGGAGTGCGGGGCTCCAATCCCGAGGACTTGACGGGAACGCAAATGAAGCCCTTTGCAAGCTCGCTCGACGAGCAGGGCATGAAGGATGTGGTCGCGTACATCGCGACCTTACCGTGGTACCGCTAGCGGTGACCGCCTGGTGAGGATTCATGGCAAAAAGGCTTAGCTCCGAAGACTACGCAAAGCGCGCATTCGTGATCACCGCACTGATGGCGTTCGCCTACATTGCAGCCGCCTACTTCGGCGTCATCAGCGCAGAAGTCGAAGACGTGGGGACCGAAAAGGGATTCCCGACGGAGGCACGCCAGCAATGATCGAGCACTACGTGGTTGCCGCGTCCACCTACGCGGAAGACATCGACGACCTGTTCACCCTGATTTTCTGGTTGGTCGGGTTCTGGTTTCTGATCGCCGAGGGGGTGTTCTTTTACCTGATCTTCAAGTTCAGAGCGAAGAAGGGCAAAACAGGCGAGTACATTACCGGCGAAAAGAAGAGCGAAATGCGCTGGATCTCCACGCCGCACTACTTGGTGCTGATCTGTGACATCGCCATCGTAGCCATGGCCATTCGCGTCTGGGTAAACGTCAAGCAAGACCTTCCCGAAGCGGATGCCACGGTGCGCGTCATCGGCCAGCAGTGGGCGTGGTCATTTGCGCACCCCGGACCGGACGGGCAAATCGACACCGACGACGACATCGAAACCGTCGACGAGCTCCACCTCGAAGTTGGTAAGACCTACCACTATCGACTGAGCGCGCGCGATGTCTTGCACAGCTTTTCCGTCCCAGTGTTTCGACTCAAGCAAGACGCCATTCCTGGGCGCGAGATCGTCGGCTGGTTCAAGCCGACAAAAACCGGTACGTTCGACATTCAGTGCGCGGAGATGTGCGGTATTGGGCACGGCCTGATGCCGGCACGCGTGGTGATCGAGAGCGCTGCCGAACACGCTGAGTGGGTGCGCGCCCAATCCGAGGGCCGCCTAGCGCTCTCTTCAGGGAAGAGCACGCCAAATTAGGAAAAACATGGCTGATTCAAGTTTCAAACCGCGCGATCTTTCCGAGGCGCAAGCCGATGCCGGCAGCGCCTCGTCCAGCCCTGACTCGGGCGCCATTCGAAACCAGGGGGCGCCTGCGCAAGACGACTTCGAAGAAGCGCCGCACGAGCCTGAACCGGACTCCCATGGAGGCCACGGCGGTCACGGCGAGCACGGCGAGCACCACGGGCCACAGAGCTTCTTTCACAAGTACCTGTGGTCCACCGATCACAAGATCATCGCAATGCAGTACCTGTTCACGGGTATGGCCATGGCGCTCATTGGCGCCTTCATGGTCTACGTGTTCCGGATGCAGCTCGCGTTTCCGGGCATCAGCGTTCCCGGCTTCGGCAACGTCTCTCCCGCCGAATACAACGCCCTCGTGACCAATCACGGCAGCATCATGATCTTCTGGGTCGCGATGCCGGTGTTGATTGCGGCCTTTGGCAATTACTTGATCCCTTTGATGTGCGGCTGCGACGACATGGTGTTTCCGCGCATCAATCGGCTTTCGTATCAGATCTTCTTGATTAGCGCGCTCGTGCTGATCGCCTCGTTCTTCGTCGAGGGTGGCCCGTTCGGTGGCGCCTGGACCGCCTACCCGCCGCTTTCTGCCAAGGAGCAGTACAGCCTCACGCCCATGGGCTCGACCTTGTGGGTGATCGCGGTAGCGCTGGAGTTCATAGCGTTCCTGCTGGGTGGCATCAATTTCATCACCACCGCGATGAACTCGCGCGCCCCAGGCATGAAAATGTACGACATCCCGATCGTCGTGTGGATGATCGTGGTGGCCAGCATCCTGTTCATGGCGTCGGTGGGACCGCTGGTGGCGGGCGCTGTCATGCTGGTGTTCGATCAAACGATCGGTACCGGATTTTTCGATCCAGAGCGCGGCGGTGACCCCGTGCTGTGGCAGCACCTGTTCTGGTTTTTCGGCCATCCCGAGGTGTACGTCGTGCTTTTGCCGGCGGTAGGCATCACGGGTGAGATCATGACGGTGTTCGCGCGCAAGAAGCTGTTTGCGTATCCGGTGGTGCTTTACACCGTATTCGCGACGGGCATCCTCAGCTTCTTCGTTTGGGCGCACCATCAGTTCGTGGCCGGCATCGACCCGCGCATGGCCAACATCTTCACGGTGACCACGGTGCTGATCTCGGTACCCATCGCGGAGATGATGTTCGTCTACATTGCCACGCTCTGGGGCGGGTCGATTCGGCTGACCACACCCATGCTGTGGGCGCTGGCGTTCGTGGGCGAGTTCTTGATCGGTGGCGTTACCGGCATTTTCCTAGGCGCGAGCGGCACCGATATCTACTTCCACGACACCTACTTCGTGCTCGCGCATTTCCACTATACGTTCGTGCCGATTGCCATCATTGGCACGTTTGCAGCGCTGACCTACTGGTTCCCGAAGATGTTCGGGCGAATGATGGACGATAGGCTCGGCAAGATACACTTCTGGGGCACGGTCATCCCGTTCAACACCATCTTCATTCCGCTGTTCATCCTGGGCACTGCTGGGCAGCATCGCCGCATCTACAGCTACGAAAACTTCCCCGAGTTGGCGCGACCGGAGCTGCAAGATCTGCGCGTGGTGGCGACTGTGAGCCTCTTGGTGATGCTATCGTTCCAGTTCGTGTTCTTCTACAACTTCGTCAAGAGTCTCGCCTCGGGTCCCAAGGCGGGAAACAACCCGTGGAAGGCCAACACTCTAGAGTGGTCCGCGCCTTCGCCTCCGCCGCACGGCAACTTCGCGAAGCTGCCTACCGTCTATCGTGGTCCTTACGAGTACAGCGTTCCCGGGCGCGACAGCGACTACTGGCCTCAGGACGCACCCTCCTGATACTGAGTTACGGATCTGTTCACTATGAAACCCATCGCAACTACGCGTAGCGCAACCGGAACGCCGACGGGCCGCCTAGCGGTCTGGTGGGTGATCGCGTCCGAAATCGTGATCTTCGGAGGTCTACTCGGCTCCTACATCATGCACCGTCTCGGGCATCCGGAGTTCGGGGATTACGCCTCCCACACCAATACCTGGATCGGGGCGTTCAACACTCTGGTGCTGCTGACATCGAGCCTGACCGCCGTCTTGGCGCACCAAGCGGCCGAAAACAAGGACGGCGAAAAAGCATTCCGCCTGCTGATGTGCACCATTGGGGGCGCCTTGACCTTCGTGTTGGTCAAGTCGGTGGAATGGACCATCGAAATCACCTCCGGCTACACCATTTCGTCCAACGCATTCTGGGCGTTCTATTACACGGCAGCGGGGCTTCACGCCCTGCACGTGATCGCGGGCGCCATCATCATGGCCTTCGTGGCGGTAGATGCGCGTCAGGGCAGGGAACTCCAGCGAGTGGAGCTAGTGGGCATCTACTGGCACTTCGTGGACGTCGTCTGGATCTTCCTGTTTCCGTTGCTTTACATTGCCAAGTAACCAAGACGAGACCCATTCCATGGCTACCAAAAAGGCGAAGAAGAAAGTCAGCCGCAAGACCTCCAACACAAAGAAGGCGGCGGCGAAGGAGCATGCCGATCACCACCACGTCGACTACGTCACGGTATGGAAGTGGCTGGTCGGGCTATTGGTCATCAGCGTGGTGGGTCCAATGTTCGAGATACAGGCCCTCACGCTAGTGACCGCCTTCGGTATCGCGGTCGTCAAGGCTTACCTGGTGGTGAAACATTTCATGCACCTGAACCTCGAGAAGCGCTACGTGGCGTATTTCGTCGGCACGGCTTTGGTGTTCATGTTTCTGTTCTATGCCGGCGTTTCTCCCGACGTGATGAACCATACCGGGCGCAACTGGTCGAATGTTGCCGCAAAACAGGAAACCCAGCGTGTCCTGCAGCAAATCGAAGCAGCCAAGCAAAGTGGTCACGGCCACGGCGACCACTGAGCATGGCAACTACTGACCGAAGCGCTACGCTTTGGTAGATCCATGGCTTCCAAAACGCAGGCCGGAGCACCCATACGTCAGCAGGTCGTCTCGAACGGCGTGTTCGCGATGGTCATCTTCGTCTTGTGCGAGACCATGTTCTTCGGAGGGCTCATCAGCGCCCATACCATCGCCAAGACCTCGGCGCTGACCACCTGGCCTCCCCCAGGGCAGCCAAGGCTACCTGTCGAAGAGACCCTGATCAACACGGGAGCACTGCTCTTGAGTGGCGTCGCGCTGGGCTTCGCTCAACGACAGTTTCAGCGGGGCCTGCGCTTCAAAGTCAAACTGCCTTTGTTGCTGGCCATTGCCTTGGGCACCTTTTTCGTCGTGTTCCAAGGGGTAGAGTGGGTGAACCTGATTGGCGAGGGCCTTACCCTCACCACCAGCACACATAGCGCCTTCTTCTACGTCATCGTGGGTTCCCACGGCCTGCACGCGCTCGCCGCCCTGATTGCCCTGTACGTCGTGTATCGGAGCCTGCGCACGGGCAACTTGGGCCCGGGACTTTTCGGAGGCGCCGCCGTCTTTTGGTATTGGGTGGTCATGATGTGGCCGATTCTCTACTGGAAGGTGTACTGGTGACGCCACGGCGGGTTCCTTGGCTGTTGGCGCTCGCACTCTTTGTCGCGAGTCAGGCCGCGCTCGCCTGTCCTGTGTGCTTTGCTCCCAAGAACGAAGAAAACCGCAACGCCTTCGTCCTGATGACGGGGTTTCTCACGTTCTTGCCCCTCGGCCTCATCGGCGGTGCGGTGTTCTTGTATCGGCGCAGGGTGAAGGCCGTGGAGCGGAGCGCACGCGCCGAGCGGCGGGCGGCTCGCCTCCGACGCGAAGGCGGTTCGGGTCCCTCGTCGGAGCGCGGCGCCGCTCTGGAGGTGGCGAGCGGCCAGTTGCTCAAGATCCCCCAGGGTTATTTCGAGCGGCGCTACGCAAGTACACCAAAAGCGCGCTGACATCCTCGTCGGGCAGCATTCGTCCGAAGGGGGGCATCTGCCCTTTGCCCTCCCGGAGCACGCGGCGGATCTCGTCATCACTCAGATGACTCAGGCGTTCGGGTTCGGTCAGATCGGGTGGAGGGTTTTTGAAGCCGAGCAGCGCCTTTCTGCCCGGGGCTGCAGCGTGGCAGCTGGCACAGGAGCGCTGGAAAACGCGCGCGCCTCGGGCCAAAGGCGTCTCCGGGCTGCGCTCGCAGGCGAGGGCGAGACACGCCGCACAAGCGGCTCGAATCAGGTTGGGCAGCACGCGCTGCGTTTAGCATCGAAACGCAGCGCGTGGTTGCCGTGCCGCGCACCCATCGCGCTCGGGCGTCGCACCGGACGGCTCAGGAGTCGGCGACTGGACCGGATTCCGCACCCTTGGCGGCCCGGCTCGGCGACTTCGGCTCGAAGACATGGGCCCGTGCAATTAGGGCAGCCAAGGTGAGCGACAGAGCCAATAGCGGGATGTCGGTGGCGCCGGCGCTGACGAGGCACAAGCAGAACACGACGCGGGTGGTAGACGGCCGCCGCGCGGCGATGGCCCACAGGCTCAAGCCGATCTGCAGCAACACCACCAGACTGCGCATGAAATGGGGCAAAAAGGGAGCAGGAGCGCGCAGCAGGTGTCCCACGCTACGCGAAGCGAGCACCTCCCAGAGCCACGCATTGGGGCCGGAGCCCCGAAGGGCCGCATGGCTCACGAACGCTGCCAAGGCAACGAGCCCCAGCAACTTGAACAAGCCGGAACGGCTCATGCCGAAGATCCATGCGGCGACCAGCGCGAGCAGCACCACGTCCAGGCCGATGGCGGCCGTTTCGATGGTGCGTGCGAGTGTGAAACGACCTGGCATGGCCTGCAGGTTGGCCTGCAGCGCCAGTCCGCGCCCGGCGGCATGCATCACGCCTGCCGTACCCGCGAGCCCTAGTGCAAGGCCCTGCGCGCGTGTGCTCGGCGCTTGGATCAAACGAGGGGCAGCCGCCAAGGCCAAGCAGCAACTCGCCAACGCCAGCGCCAAGGAGCTCCTGGGTTCGGAGTAGTCCAGACGCATGCGTGTCATGACCAAAAACCCGACCAAAATGGTGACCGGGAGCGCCGTGAGCTTGAACAGCAGATCGCGCTGACCGGCGCGTACCGCTCGGCCTACCAGCGTCACCCCCACGAGCATGCCGCCGAAAGCAAAGAGCTGAGAAAGAAAACTGCTGAACCCATTGAGCAGCTTGATGAATGATGAAATGCCGGCGAGCGAGCCCGGCAATGCCGGCGCGAGCGCCCGCCCGATCAAGCTGGACACGACGGCGAGTGCCGCCACGAGCGGCAGAAGCATGCCTCGGTTGCCGCTCGTCTGGACCTGAGCGGAGTCATCGTGAGGAGCCACGCGGTGTCGAAAGGGAAGCGGTCAGGGTGAGGGTAACGGCCGGACTGGTGAGCTGTAGCGGAAACTCAGCGCCGAGCTGTGCGTACCCCGCCCTGCTCGCTGCTGTCAACGGGAGCCCGGTGGCCTTGCCTGCCGGGGGGTTGCTCTTCACCCTCGTACGGCTTGGCGGGAGGATCGAGCTTGGGAGGCACCGACTTCGGTTTGGCCTTGAGCAGGTAGGGGCGCGCAAAGTACGTGGAGCACGCATACTGAGGCTGGCGGTGAAATTCCCAGTGAAGGTACACATTACCGTCGGGTGACACGATGGATGACGGAGCACTGCCGAACGGAGAGGCTTTGCGCACGGATTCGAGCGCACCGATGTCGAAGGCCGTCACGCCACTCGCCTTGGTCACACCCATCCGCACGATGCGGCCGTCGTCGGGACGCAGCACGATCTCCAAATTCGTCTTCATCTCCATGTCGTTGAGAGGATGGTCGTTCGGCATTCGATCGAGCGAAGACAAGAAGCGATCGGCGAACACGGGGTGTAGGCGTTGATGAATGGCGTTCAGGTAGTTGGCAAACGGGGAGTGAGCAGTGTTGAGCGCCGTTTGATTGCCAGGTTTGACGCCAGCAACGTAGTTTTCGATGGCGCTCTGGTACTTCTGGAAGTTCGTTTCTTTCCACGACCCACGGTGTTCGCTGCGGCGACGCTCGCCGTCCCGAGCCAGCTCTTGCCTGAGCTGGTCCTGACCGATCACGGCTACCGCCGTGCTGGGAGATAGATTCAGATTGATCCCATTCTCGGTCAGGCCCTGGGCGCCCAAGCCCAAAAGCCCGGTGGGATCATTGCGCTGCTGCCGCCCGGCGATACGCTGGCGCGCCTTGCGAGCGCGCTGCTCTTGGGCGGCCAGCTGCTCCCTCGAGATGCTGAAGTTGCCGCCTGGTGAGGTCAGAGTAGCCGCTACTGGATCCTGCGCCTGGGCGGCAGCTCGAGCTTCTTGGCCCGCTTGGGGTACCACTCGCGACTGCTCCGGTAGCCGTTCTGGCGCGCCAGCTCGCGGCGGTGCTTGAGCCACCGAAGCTGGTGCGGTCGCGCCTGAGTCTTCGGAAGTCTGCGACGGCGCCCGGTCCGGATCACCTTCGCTGTCTTCGAGCTGTCCCACACGCGTGTCGCTGGAGTTACCCGGCGCTGGATCCGGCCCCGCATGGTGTCCGCCGGGGGTCGGATTGGGATCGTTTTGCTCCGTCGAGGTGATGCGCGCTTGCGTCTGCTCTTTGACGCGGTTGGCGTGTTCGCCCAGAAACTCGGCGTCAGGATTGTCTTTCTGGTTCTTGTCTTCGACGTGCTGACGGACCGCGACCCGCTGCTTGAGCTTGAGCAGCTCGCGCAGTTGCCGCTCCTTTTCCGCCTCCTCTTCTTCTTTCTTCTTCTTTTCCTCCTCTTCTTCTTTCTTCTTTTCTTCTTCTAGCTGTTCTTTCTCTTTCTCGGGGGG
>CBFGRJ010000022.1:0-35475 GCA_965651135.1 uncultured Myxococcales bacterium | reverse complement strand
GCCGGCCGTAACTTTCCGATAATCGTTCGAGACACGCCCTTGCTCGAGCTGCCGGACCATTACCGGCAGCAGCGCCTCGGCGACCGCCGTTCGCTGTTGCGGATCGTCGTCGGTCGGCGTCAGCGAGGCCAGCGGATCGAGGTGGACCTCTGGATCCGTGGCTCGGGGATCGATGGGAAACACTTCGCGGGATACGAACGACAGAGCGCCGGGAAACCTTTAGAGAGCGCCGGATCGAGCCAAGCTAGCGGCCGTTCCAGGCAAATGGTAACCGGCGGGCTCCGATGACGAGCGAGCAAGGTGGGCCGATCCCCCCCGAGGCATCCCAGGGAGCGCGCCCAGCGCGGCGGTGGGGGGTCTTCGCTGTCGCGGTGGGGCATGCCTTGGTGTTCGCTACCGCTGCCATCCTGCTGCCCTGGCGAGACTACGCGCTCTTCGCCGTGATGACCCTGGCCCTGGCGCTAGGACACGGGCTCACCGCTGCTGCCGCGCTCGCCAGGCCGCGCGAGCTGGCGCGGGTGTGGCGAGCCAGCGCCTGGCTCTCGCTGCTCTGGCTCGTAACGCTCACGTGGAGTGTGCTGACCTCCGCCATGTATGTTGCCCGTATCTACGGCACCCTCGGCAGCGGTATCGCGGTCGCACTGCTGATTGGTTGGTGCATTCCCATCTTGTTTACGGTTCCGTTCGCTGCCTGGGCCTTGAACGAAGCGCGGCCCCCGAAATCGATGCCTGCGGAGCGCCCAAAATCGAAGCGCCGTCTTGTTCCGCCCGTGCTCGGCGTCGTGCTCATGGCGCTGCTTTCGTGGCAAAAGCTGGCTGCCGCACACAGCATAGGGCTAGACGCGGCAGCAGAGGCCTCGAAAGAGCTGACGCGCCTCATAGAACACCATCTTCCCGACTATGCTAGCTTGCCGGCGGGAGATGAACCGCCCGCACCGCTGACCCTCGAGTTTTCGACTTGTCCGGCACCCGTAGAAAAAGCCAAGGCCACGCTGTTCTTCCAATACCGATCCGCGAAGCGCGATGCCGGCGAGGTGCGCTCGGAGTGCGTGCAAGCGGCGAGCGTGCGCGAGGTTTTGGCTCACGCGGGGGCAGCGCTGAAACGCGAGGCGCTACGGGCCCCCATCAAGCTCGACCTGGTCGAGAGGCACGCCGCGCTTTCGGCGACCGATCCCCTCCTCGATGGCTTCAAGCTGCGCCCCGGGTTGGATGGCG
This sequence comes from uncultured Myxococcales bacterium, assembly GCA_965651135.1. GTDB lineage: Bacteria > Myxococcota_A > Polyangia > Polyangiales > Polyangiaceae > JAICQQ01. The sequence goes on along the minus strand of CBFGRJ010000022.1, from coordinate 34,260 downwards.
TTTGCGCCGCCGAACGCTGTTTGCTCGGGTGGCAGCTGGCGGCGCGCGAAATGGTCAATGAAAACACGCCGATTAGCGCGATACCCGAGCTGCGTATGGGGTTTTCACCCGCACGGGTGCGGCGTGCGCTGGGTCAAGCGCCGGAGCACGGGCTCGACGGCCTGACTCGCATCGAAACCCGGAGCTTCATCTACGATGGACAGCTCACCGAGCTGTTGCGCATGCACCGAGCCGCGCAAGAGCTCTCGCGAGCCTCGGTGAAGCGGGCGGGCAAGCTCGCCGAACGCCACATCGTGCGCGCGCTCGGTGACGATGGGCGCTACCGCTATCAGCACCATCCCTTCCGCGGCCACAGCGACACCGCTGGCTACAATCTGCCACGTCAGGCTGGAACGACGCTGGTCTTGTGCGAGCTCGGCGCTGGCACCGAAACGGCACCGGCCATCGAGCGAGCCCTCGAGCAAATGGCAAGCCTCGAGGTGCGTGTGGGCGAAAAGTCGCTCTTGGTCTATCCCGAGGACGACCAGCAGCCCGCCCTGGGCAGTCAAGCGTTGCCGCTGATCGCATTTCTCTCGTGCCGCGAGCGTGTGGGCGAGCGCTTCGACCCCTTGATTGGCCGTCTGGCTGCGTCGCTCTTGGCGCTGCAGCGAGAAGAAGGTGATTTTCATCCAGCGTGGGACTTGAAACGCTACCAACCCCACGCCGGTTCACCGCCCCTGTTTTCTCCCGGACAGGCGGTGATGGCCCTGGTGTTGCTCGAGCGCTTGGTCAGCGAAAAACCGGGCCGTCACTTGCCCGAGCACACGCGCGTGAGTGAAGCCACCGAACGCGCCATGCGCTTCTATGGCGAACGTTACTGGGACTTCCCACTGGGTAAGCTTTTCTACGTCGAAGAAAACTGGCACTGTCTGGCGGCGCGGGCCGCGCTCACGCATCACCGCGTCGATGCCTATGAGCGATTTTGTATCGAGCACGTGGAGTTCAAAGCGCGCTTCATCGTCGGTGACGAGTCCCCCACTCCCGACATGCGTGGTGCCTTCGCGCTGGCGCCGCTCATCCCCCCTCCGAACACGGCCACGGCCGGTGTCGGCGAAGCCCTGGCAGCAGCCATTGCTGTCAAGCGAGCTCGCCACGAAGACACCGCTTGGGCGGAGGCTCAACTGGCGCGCATCATGACTTTTCTGCTGCGACAGCAGTGGGATCGCACCTCATGTTTTGCGTGTCAAAGGCCCGAGCTGGTCATCGGAGGCTTTTCCGATTCGATGCTGACCCCCACGCTACGCATCGATTTTACCCAGCACGCCTGGGCAGCCATTGGCCATGGCTCCCGGGTGCTCCATCTCGGCTACCCTAGGTTTCTTTGAATACCGAGCGGTGGATTGGCTACGCGTGGGGCATGGGGCTCGTGCTGCTATCGGCTTGGCCGGCGCTGCGCGATCCTCCGGTCGACTCCTATCCTCTCTCGACCTATCCGATGTTCTCGAGGCCGCGTGGCCAGCCGTTGCTCCACCAAGTCGTCGCCGTAGACCGGACGGGTGAAGAGCGCGTGTTGCCCCCACGCCTGGTCGCGAATGCCGAGACATTGCAAGCGTCCGCCGCCCTGCGGCAAGCGGTAGCCACGGGGCAGCTCGCCCGCTTGTGCCGCGAGATTGCCACGCGAGTGGCGAGCGACCCCGAGTTTCCCGGCGCAAAGCGGCTCGATGTGCGAGCCGTGCGCTACAACCCCATCAGCTACTTCGTCGATGGCCCATTGCCCATCGAATCGAAGCGCCTGCATCGGTGTCGGGTGACGCGGTGAACCTGCTGCGTCGCATCGACGGCTATTGGTTTGCACCGATGCCCGCCGAGAGGCTGGCGGTGCTCCGGATGATTACCGGCGCATTCGCCGTGATCTATCTATTGGCGCGCAGCGTGCACCTGACCGGCTACGCACACTTTCCCGCCCGCGACTTTTCGCCCATTGGTGTCACCACCTGGTTGAGTGCTCCACTGCCTCCTTGGGCAACTTACGCAGTCTTCATGCTCGCTGTCGTGGCTGGCTTGGCGTTCGTGGCCGGCGCCTACTACCGCGTGAGCGGCCCGCTCTTTGCGGCAGGCTTTCTGTGGATCACGACGTATCGCTCCTCGTGGGGCATGATCTTTCATCAAGACAACTTGGTCGCTCTGCACCTGGGGGTGCTCGCCTTGGCCCCGGCCCAGGCTGCCTGGTCGTACGACGCCCGCCGCCACGGAGCCGCGCCCGAGGCCAGCCACGGCCGCTTCGGTTGGGCCGTTCGCTCCATGTGCTGGCTCACCGTCGTCAGCTACGTCTTGGCTGGGATCGCGAAAGTCGAAAACGCCGGCTGGGAGTGGTCAGCCGGCGACATTCTGCGAACACATGTGGCCTACGACGCAGTTCGCAAGCTCGAGCTCGGAGGCATCCACTCTCCCATCGGAGCATGGATGGTCCAGTTCGAGTGGCCGTTCGAGATACTCGGCGTACTCACCTTGGTACTCGAGCTGGGGGCGCCGCTAGCCCTGCTTCACCGGCGCCTGGCATTGGCCTGGGTGGTGGGGATCTGGGGCTTCCATCTCGGTGTGATAGCCCTGATGGCCATCACATTTGCCTATCCGGTTACCGGCGCTGCCTTCGCGTCTTTTTTCGCGGTCGAGCGACTCCGCGAATTCCGCGGCGTCAGGCGCCTGCTCGCTCGATTCGAGCGCTGACTCGCAGTCGGCCGCCGAGCTCGCGTGGCAGTGCCCTGGCCGCCGGCGCACTGCGCTGGCGAGGCATCGCCGAAGTGCCAAGAACACGGTCCGCAAAACTCATGGCGACCGGCTCGCCGCCACGCAGCCAGCGTGCCATCGGGCGCACCCAGCGATAGAGCAGAGGGGGCACGGCGTGGACGTGAGGGCGCCGGCGACGTGTGAAGGCAGCCGCTTCGACCAGCCCGGCCAGGTGATAGCGACCGGCAGTGACTGCGTTTTCTCTGCCTTGCTGTTCGGTGACTAGCGCATCCGAAACGGCTTCGAGCAGCGTACTGGAGGCGGCCGCACTCATGGCGCCTGATCGGGGGAGCCACAAATGAAATGGCGCGTCACGCAAGGCCGACTCAGCCACCTCTTCGAGCAACGCCGGTGCGCGTAGAATGACGTATGGCTTACCATGACGTTTGACCTGCCCGACTACCGAATGGTAGCCATCGGTGAGAGGTAGCACGCAGACGATGAGCTCGACCCCCGGGGCATTGGACGCGCGCAGGACTTCAGTAGTTCGAGTCGATGTCGACTCCGCTTCGTCAGCCTCGTTCTCTCGAGCCAGTTGGGCCTCGAGCAGATTCCCCGTGGGCGCGAAGACGATCGCCTGCTTGCCCAGGGCACGCGAGAACAAGTCCTCGGTGTCGGGCTTCACCCGGGTGACCTGGTAGCCCCGGCGCTCGAGACCACGCGCCAAACGCCGTCTGAGCTGACCCTTCGGCGCAACCAGTAGCACCTTACGACCTGCGGATACATTCGCTCCGCTTCCATCGAAAGCTTGCACGAAATGGCTCCTTTCCCGGTTTTTCAGGCAACTTCCGAAGAAACGCGATTCAGATAACCATCGACCGCTGCCTGTCAAGCGTGGCGCGGAGTCAGGTCCAGGTCGTCGACGGTGGGCGGCGGGTCCCAGTTGGCTTCCATCGGATCGAAGCGCCCTCCCCGACTCACGGCACAAGGCGCACAGAGATAGCGGTTCTTTGTTACGACGAATACCGGTCGATCGGCAGCAATGAGATGGGCCTTGCAGGCAATACACTGACCCTCAGGGTCCGAGAGTAACTCACCCATGTACTCCTCCAAACGCATCAAGCTCGAAGATCGTGTGTGATCTGCGAGTGCGGGCACTCATGGTCACCGCGCATGCGTAGTCAAGGCCCCCACACCGGACGAAACGACACTCTACGAGCTGGGCATCTCGCAATCGGGCAATGCGGGCAGGCCACGAGCAGCCAACACCTCTTGCTCGATGGCGGCGGGGTCTTGCTCGCACTTGGGGTACGCGCACTCCGCCCGCGACTCCGGGGGGCTTGCCACGCCGCACTCGCCAAGGCTCCAAGGCTGCGCGATACCACCGGCCGCCAAGCCTACGGCCAAACCAAGCCCGCACCCCAAGAGCTCGGGGCCCGCGAGCGGCGGTAGTGCAGCGCGACAGGCGTCGTATTGCCTGTGCTCACTCTCACAGCGGTCCCGTCGCGCACGCACGTCGGCCAGCACTTCATCTCGCTCTCTCGTGCACTGCAGGTGCTCTGCGACTTGCTCGCTCCACGCCTTGGTGGCCCGCGCTTTGGCTGCGTCTGCCTCCGCCCTGCCGCTAGCGCCCGCTGCGAGGTCACTCGCTGCGAGGCCCCACTCGGAAGGCGCTGCAAAGAGGACCAGCCCGGAGCCGAGCAGGAACCATCTCGACAAGTGTTGGGCGCGAATGAGCATTCGTCTGGCCTTGTCTTACGCCGCCACCGCTCGGGATATTCCCAGGCGCCCAATTGTGGCGAAATTGCAGCTTTTCGAGAACTTGCGTCAGCTCGAGCGTTTGGCCTTTTCGTAGGTGCCGACCATGCGGGCCTCCTCGAGGATATGTCCCTGCATCGCTTCGAGCAGCTGCCTCTTGGTCGGCCTGCCGAGGTCTCCGAGCTGGGTGTCGAGCGCATACAGCTTGAAGAAGTAGCGATGGCGACCTTTGGGCGGACACGGGCCACCGTACCCGGTGCGGTTCCAGTCGTTGAGACCTTCGCGCGTGCCACGCGGTAGCTCGCGACCCTTGCCGTCCAAACCGGTCGTCTCAGGTGGAATATCGTACAACACCCAGTGCACATAGGTCCGGGTCGGTGCCTCGGGATCCGGCGCGTCGGGATCGTCGACGATCAGCGCCAATGCTTCAGCGTCTTTCGGCACGAAGTCCCACGCCAGCGGGGGTGGCACGTCTTGGCCCTCGCAGGTGTAGTTCTGAGGGATGGGGTCGCCGTCGATGAACTGGCTGCTTTTGATGATCACCGTGCACCTCCATGGACAGAAGATCCAGGGGTTGCATCATCCGTGCCTGCGGCCTAGCTAGGACGACATGAAATATCTGCACACCATGCTCCGTGTCACCGATCTCGAGCAGTCGCTCGATTTTTTCTGCAACAAGCTCGGGTTGATCGAGCGCCGGCGCAAATCGAGCGAAACGGGCCGCTTCACCCTGGTGTTTCTGTCGGCACCCGACGACGAGTCGGCCGAAATCGAGCTCACATACAACTGGGATCCCGAGGAGTATACCGGGGGGCGCAATTTTGGTCATATCGCGTACGCGGTGAGCGATATTTACGCCGTCTGCCAGCGCTTGATGGATGGCGGTGTGACCATCAACCGTCCCCCTCGCGACGGGCACATGGCCTTCGTTCGAACTCCAGACAACATTTCGATCGAGCTACTCCAAGCCGGTGAGCCCTTACCACCGCGCGAGCCCTGGGCATCCATGCCCAATATCGGAACTTGGTGAGATTGGCCCTTGGGCGGCGAGGCAGAACCGCGCATGCGGTAGCCCCACGCCGGGGCGAAGTGCCACCCCCGAGAGAGGCCATGTCTGCGTGCACCCCTTGCAGGCGGGCCGCGTCTTGGCGCAAGCTCTGCACCGAAGAACCTCAGTGATCCCGGGTTGGTGCGGATGGCGCACGCTTTGCACGCCCTTTGCAAGGAGGCAGGACGATGAGCTTCTGGCCGCCAATTGTTCCTTCGAAGAGGCTCGTGCAGCAGTCCTTTGCCATCGTTTGTGCACTTCTTGCGTCTTGTGTGCCTCCCGGCCTGGTCGACTCCCCGCGCGAACCCAGCGCCGTGCGAGTCGGCCCCACGGATTTCAGAGCCGGCCCCTACCTGATCCGGAGCAAGCCCGGCGAAATGCTGGTCGTCATGAAGGCCAACTTCAAGGAGCCTCCAGTAGTTCATTGGTGGGTTGCTCCCGATCGAGAGCACCTCGATCCCCCTGGACCGGACTCGCAAACGGCCGTGCGCTCCAGGCGCCGTGGCGAGTTTTGGGTGGCCGAACTCACCCGCCTTCCGATGGATACGGTGATTGGCTACCAGGTGCATTCCGATTACGGCGCCACGGAACCCAGCAGTTTCAAAGCGGGTGTCAGCCGCGGCCGCCCCTTTCGTTTTGCTGCCTTCGGAGATACGCGCACCAACCACGACGTGCATCAGGCAGTCATCGACGCCGTGGCCAAAGAAGACGTGGATTTCTTCGTCCACACCGGCGACATGGTGGAACGAGGCGGCCGCGAGCCACAGTGGGAGATCTTCTTCAGAATCGAAGGCCCGCTACTGCGCAAGGCCCCCATTTTTCCCGCCATCGGCAATCACGACATCTCTCCGCGTGACTACTATGGCGAATACTTCTTGACCTGGTGGTGGTCCGACTCGCTCACCTATTACTATCAAGACTGGGGCGATCTGAGAATCGTGGCCGTGGACTCGAACATCGAGTGTCGCGGAGGCTGTGTCCAGAACTGGTTCGCACGCAACGCGCTTGCCGAGGGTGCGAGCCGGGGCATGTTAATGATCCTGACATTGCACATGCCGCCCTACTCGTCGGGCGCGCATGGCTCGTACGAGTTCGTACAGGGTGCTGTAGAAGATCTGGCAACCGAATTCGGTGTCGAGCTCGTGATCACTGGGCACGATCACAACTACGAACGCACGAAACCAATCAAGGGGGTCACCTATCTCGTCTCGGGGGCAGCGGGTGCTCCGATTCGCCCGGTGAAGAAGCAGCACTTTTCCGAAACCGTGCGCACCGAACCCCATTACGTCCTGCTGGACGTCGAAGACAATCGCATTGCGCTGCGAGCCATCAACGTCGAGGGAGAAACCTTCGACGATGCTCTGATCCCAGCGTTACCCCCCGCAGAAGGCAAACCATGACCTCGCTTTCGCGGCTTTGGCCGGGAGTTCTCTTGGCAAGTCTCGCCTCGTGGCATGCCGCTACCGCGGAAGGCGCTACCGCGCCCGAAGCCGGCGATGCAGAGGCTGCCGGGGAACCGGAGCCGCCACGGGCGGAGGACTCCTTGACGACGACGGACTTTCAGCCGCGCGAACCAGGCTTCACTTTGCACTGGGACTTGCTGCGCCTACCGGAATTCGGGACGCGCTTGGCGCTTACACCGCTCTTTCCAATACTCGCCGCTGGCGAACAGGTCCGTCTCGACCTGCGGATCTACGATGCAGTGACCAACGACGAACGTACCAGCATCGTCTTGCCGCTCATCACCGCGTATACGAAAGACGGTGTGGGCGGAGGCTTGCTCTACTCGCATTCGGATGCCTTTGGCGGGGGCGAAAATATCGAGTTTTTCGCGCTGACCACGACCAACCGCGATGTGAACGTGTCAGGGTCCTACTCGGAAGACGTGTCGCTCCTGAACGGGCGCTCGATCGGCATCGGCTTCGATTACGATCTGGACAACAACGACCGCTATTACGGCCTGGGCCCGCACACGGAGCCCGAAGATCTACGCGCGCTCGAGACCCGGTCTTTGGAGCTATTGCTCGAATTCGACATTGGTGGACCGAACACGTTTTTCAGGACCGGCCTGGGAAGCGAGCTCAGACTGGGCTACCTGAGGGAGCGGCTGGGTCCAGGCAAGATTTCGGGGCATCCACCAGTCCGCGATGACGATCCAGAGGTGCCGGCGCCTCCCGGTTTCGAAGAACCCCTCGACTATGCCAACGCCGAGTGGGTGTTCAGCTACGATCAACGAGACTCCGCAGGGCGCACGCAACGCGGCGTGTTCCTCGCCACGCTGCTGTCGGCATCCACCGACATGAACTCTCGAGACATCCACGGCGGCAAGACCACGGTGACGGCAACCTATTTTTTGCCGGTAGCACCGAGGTATCGCGTTCTGGTGTTCACCGTTGCTGGAGCCGCTGTGACGCCGCTTGGCGAGGACGCCGAAGTCCCATTGCACCAGCTGGTAGAGCTGGGGCGCTCTTCGAGCCTCCGCGGGTACCCCAAGCGCCGCTTTCGTGATCGCACCGGCTGGTGGGCAAATCTCGAGTATCGGTATCCAATCTTCGACTACCAGGACACCGGCGCCGGACTGTCGGCTGCGATGTTCATCGACGCGGGCGCCGTGGCGCCGTCCGTCCTCAAGTTCGGCGAGTCCAAAGTGCGCTACTCCCCGGGTATCGGCATCCGCGCCGAAGCTCCCAGTGACTTCGTGTTCCGGGCACAGGTGGCCTGGTCACCCGAAGGCATCGAAGCCGGCATCAGCCTGAACGAGCTCTATGACCTCCTCTAACCGTTCATTCAAAAAGGTCCCCGTGGCCGTGGCGTTGCTGGTCCTCGCCGCGACGGTGGCCTGCACGCCGGCCTGGCAAACCGCACCCCACCATACCCTCTACCAAAAGGCCCCCCAACCCAACTCCCACCCTATTCCCGAAGAAATCGAGCCCACGGAATGGGTGCCATCGATCTGGTACAGCTCGTTCGCGCAGGTGAGCCGCGGCTTGAGCCCGGGGTATCACTTGCAAGGAGCCGTCGGCGGTCCCGAAGCGCTGGACGTGAACCATTTTGGCAAGGTCCCCGATTCGACATGGTTCGAGAACCGGATCGGGCGTCGCCCCATGAGCGTCGCCGAGATCCGCCGTGGTCCGAACGTGAACCCGCCCCCGAATCTGGATGAGCTCGTCGTGATGAGCGGAAAGATCGGTGGCGTCACTCCCGGGTTCGTCGTGAAGGATGCCAACGGGGCGCGCTGGATCGTCAAGTTCGATCATCCGGCGTTCCCCCAGCTTGCTTCGGGCGCCGAAATCGTCGGTACGAAGATCATGCATGCAGTGGGCTACCATGTACCCGAGAACTACGCGCTCAGCTTTAATGTCGATCAGCTCAAGCTCGATCCCGATGCGACTACGCGCGACCGCTACAACAACAAGGTTCCGTACCGCTGGAAAGACTTGCGAGATGCCCTCGCTTTGCTGAACCCAGGTAGCGATGGCATGGTCCACGCGCTGTTCAGTCGCTTGTTGCCCGGCATCCCGCTCGGACCCACTCCGCTCACCGGGACCCGCGCCGACGATCCCAACGACCAAATTCCCCACGTGCGTCGGCGAACGCTGCGAGGCCTATGGGTGTTCTACGCCTGGATCAACAACACCGACGCGAAGTACACAAATACGCTCGACATGTTCCAGGTGACGAACGAACAGACAAAAGAGGGCTACGTTCGCCACTACTTGATCGATTTTGGCACCAGCTTCGGTGGTGCGCCCGGCGGACCCAAACCTCGTCACGAAGGCTACGAGTACAAAGTCGACTGGGCTGGCATGGGTCAGCGGCTTGCCACACTCGGCATTCAGTACCCCTACTGGGCTACCGTTCACGGCATGCCCTTCCGCTCGGTCGGCAACTACGAGGCGGAAGTATTCGACCCCGCCCGCTGGAAACCCAAATACCCCAATCCGGTCTTCGATGCGGCCGATGCGCACGATACGTTCTGGGCCGCCTCCATCCTGGCGCGCTTCGGGCCTCTCGAGATCGCGGCGGCGGTCAGCGCCGCCGATTATTCCGAGCGGGGCGCGGCCGCCTGGCTCGCTGAAACAGCGCTGGTGCGCCGCAACAAATTGCTGCGCTACGCGTTTCGCAACATGGCTCCGCTCGACGATCCCGAAGTCACTCCGCAAGGCCAGCTGGAGCTCACCGATCTGGAGCTGCTCGCCGGCCTCGAGCGCGCCGAAGATCTCGAGTACGTGTGGCAGCTCGACTGGCACTCACCGAGCTCCCGCCGCGCGATGAGTGCCAGCACCTCGAAGAATCCAGCCGTGTCTTTGGTCCCTCTCGTACACCACTTGCGCAGCCAAGTCGGCAACGAGCTGCTCGACGCGCCGTTTCTCACGGTGACCTGGCAGCGTAGAGTACGCGGCGGCCCGCTTGGACCCAAGCTCGAGGTGCACCTGCGCGTGCTCGAAAGCGGGCGAGTGATTCCAGTGGGGCTCGAGCGCGAGGTAGGCTAGAGCGCTAACGAGCTCAGGCGCATTGACCTGATGGGCAGGTGTTGCAGGTGAAGGTGATCCCAGCCTCCGCATCGGCTGCGATCGTGCAGTTGCCATTGCACCCGGGAATGCAATCGCAGCTTATTGGACCATTGCCACATGTGTTGGGAGCACAGAGCTGGATTAACGCGCCCCCTGCCATCACCATGCACACCTCGCCAACGTTGCAGCTACCTCCACTGAACGCTCCAATGCACATCGTGGTCTCACCGCAAGGTGAGCTCTCGACTACCCAAACGCCGTTGGAGCAGCGCGCGACGGTGCGCCCGGCCTCGGCGCAATCCTCGTAGGCACACAACCGACTGCTACCGCAAGCCGCATCGGCCGCGGGAGGCTCGGCCGGGCATGACTCCACGCCCCCTCCGGTGCCGCCGGCACCCGTCGTGGTCGTCGTCGCGGCGCTGGTCGTCACCGTGCCGCTCGTCATCGTGCCGCTCGTCGCGGTGCCGCCGCTGCCCGTCGCGCTGCTCGTCTGTGTGCCGCTGGTGGTGCTGGTGCTCGTATCGCTGCTCGCAGCCGCCGCGGTCGCCATAGTCGAGCTCGTGGTGCTCGACCCGTCGCTACTGTTGGCAGCAGCCGTCGCCGCGGCGCCGCCCCCGGCGCCACTGGTCACGGTAGGCTCCGCACCCTGATCGCGACTCGCCGAGCCACAACCGACGCAGGCGGCCAACCCTATTCCGAGCGTAGCGTGCAAAGACCTCATCGCCGCCGGACAACGCATGTTCTGTGCCAGATGCGCATGTCGCTGGATCCGGCGCAAAACCCGGGTCCACCGCCACGCTGATTTGTGCCACCTGTGCCAGCTTCAGCGGTAAGATGCCAGGCTGGTATGGGACTTGATTCGACTTGGCGGCCACTGGCCGCATTGCTGTTGAGCGGGGTGTTCGTTGCGGTGGCGTGCCAAGTGGACGACCGTAGGTTGGTCACCGGCGAGAGCAACGACGGCAGCGGCGGCACCTCGAGCGGAACGCGCACCAACAGCGCCAGCAGTGGACCCTCGGCCATGAGTGCGACGGGAAGCGGCGGTCTGTCAGCCGGCAACGGTAGCGGTACGACGAGCACTCAAAGCGGCGCGAGCACCGGAGGGGCGGATGGCGGCAGCGGCGGCAGTGACAGCACGGGAGGGAACGGCAACAGCGGCACAGCCGGGACCGGTGGAACCGACTCTGGTGAGGTGCAGCGAACCTGTACGCCGGTGCTCGCTACGAGCACGACCATCACCAGCTTCACGGACTGGAGTGGCCAGCGCTGGGGAGGCACCGGTATCGATGGAACGCTGAGCGGTGGGATATTCCTCTTCGGTGAGGACGACGAGCAGACCCTGACCCTCGAAATGGACATCGATACGTCGGCCGGCTTACTCAACATCGCTGGATCGATCGAGTCGTATGGCGGCTTTGGACTATGGTGGGACGTGCGACAGGGCGACGGCTTCGGGTGCAACGACTGTTGCGTCGATGCCAGCGATTGCGAGGGGATTTCATTCGAGATCGTCGGCTCGGATGTGCCCGTGCAATTGCGTCCGAGGCTTCAAAACCACTCGACGATGCCTCGCGAGGGTGAGCCTCCTCGGGGCGGCTGCCTGTTCGAATCGGAAGAAACGAAGTACCAGGAGTGCGTCTACCCCTCGGGTCCGACCATCGTGGTCGACGACTCGCCCACGACCGTACGTGTCCCGTTCAGCAATTTCGATTCCGGGCGGCCCAGTGTCGAAGGAGGCGCGCACACCGAGATCATCGGTCTGCAATGGGAGTTCGATTGGAAGCCGGGCACGACGGACCCGTACCCCGTCGATGTCACTATTTCGAACATTCAGTTCTACGGCGGCGACGAGTGCGGCAGCGCCGAGCCGGTCATCCCCGAGGGGGCGTGCGCGCCCATTCTTTCGGATGCCGAGGTTTGCGCAGAGACAGCGGTGGCAACGGGGAGCGCCCCGTTGATCGAAGACTTCGAAGACGGTGATGACGTATCCCCCGCAAGCGACGGTCGTTCGGGCGGCATATGGTGGTGGAGCGGCGACGATGATGCCGACACCGTCGTGTCGCCGCCGCTCGGGGCATTGGTCGTGGAAGATTTGGAGACACCCCGGGGAGACAGCACGCGCGCCTTTCACACCAGCGGAACCACGGACAGCTGGGGTGCGGTGGCTGGCGTACGTCTGGCCGAATGGATCGACGAGAGCACTCTGGCCTGTTACGACGCCACCGCTTATACCGGAATCAGCTTCTGGGCGCGCGGCGAAGGGCGCCTCGAATTGAAGCTTGGTACGGCCGTGCCCAAGGCGGCCGCTCAGGGCGGGGCCTGCACGGCTTCTTGCACCGAAGCCGATTGCAAATGCTGCAACACCGAACACGTTGCGCACTTCACGGTATCGGACGAGTGGCAACGATATTCCGCACGCTGGGACGATCTGACCGTAGTGTACGGCGCACAGAGCTACTTCGACGAGGCCGAATTGGTCACCCTCGCCTTCGGCTTCAATGGTCCGACCTGGGACATTTGGATCGACGACATCGAGTTCACGAAGTAGCAATTCACACGGTAGCCCCGCGGCGCCAGAGCTACAATGCTGCCATGCCGATCGAGCAGACCCATCTCGAAACTCAACTAGTCCACGCCGGCGTACGCAAGCAGGCTTTTCACGGCGCAGCGGTAACACCCATCGTGCGCTCCACTGTGTTCGAAACTCAGAAAGTCGTGGACTACCACGACGTGGTGTATCCGCGACTGTCGAATCTGCCCAATCAGAACGAAGCGGCTCGGGCGATCGCCAGCATCGAGGGCGGCGAGGCCGGTTTGGTCACCGCTAGCGGCATGGCCGCCATCACGACCGTACTGCTCAGCGTCCTCCAGGGCGGCGGGCACCTGCTGGCGCAACGCCCTTTGTACGGCGCATCCCAGCATTTCGCACAGACTACGCTGCCCCAGTTGGGTGCACGCGCCAGCTTCATCGACGTACGCAACCCCGACAGCTGGAGCGGAGCCGTCAAGGCGGACACGCGCGCGATCTATGTCGAAGCGATCAGCAATCCGGTATTGCAAGTAGCCGATCACCGCCGCATCGCTTCGTTCGCCAAGCAGCACGGGCTCGTGGCGATCATCGACAATACCTTCGCCACTCCCGTGAATTTTCGCCCGCTCGAGGTCGGCTTCGACATCGTGGTGCACAGCGCGACGAAGTATCTGAACGGACACTCCGACGTGTGTGCGGGGGCCGTAGTCGGCTCGCAAGAGCGCGTCCGTGCAGTCAAGCAGTGGCTCGACATTTTGGGAGGCAGCGCGGACCCGGAAGCCTGCTTTTTGCTGAGGCGCGGGCTCAAGACATTGGCGCTGCGCGTAGGACGACAGAACGACAACGCGCTGTCGCTGGCTCGCCTTCTCGAGGCTCATCCCGTCGTGGAGCAAGTGCTCTATCCCGGGCTCGAAAGTCACCCCGATCACCCCGTTGCACGTGAGCAGTTTAGTGGTTTCGGCGGCATGATCGCGTGCACGCTCCGCGGAGGTGCCGAGGCTGCCCAGCAACTGACACGTCAGTTGAAACTGGTCACTCACAGCGCGAGCTTGGGCGGCGCAGAAACTCTAGTGACCATTCCCGCACAAACCAGCCATGCGGGCCTCACGGCAGCGGAACGCCAGGCCGCTGGCATCGGCGACGGTCTGGTTCGCATTTCAGTCGGCATCGAGCACATCGACGATCTGCACGCCGATTTCGAACAAGCGTTGGGCTGAGCAAGAGTTTCAGGCGGGTGCGACACAGTAGTCTCCGCCGAGGTCGGCCCCTGCTCGAGTAGCGTCCGCCTAGGGGGGCGGAACGAACTTTTTTCCATTCAAACCCTTAGTCGGCCCTGGGGTTGACCGTATCCCGAACACCTAAGGAGGGTTTCACGACTCATGAGAAAATTGCGTGGCTCATCGACCGCTACTGTCGGATTGATTCTCACTCACACTGCCTTGGCTAGCGCTACTCTCGAACCTCCCGCTGTTTCCGACGCACGAAATGCTGCCCTGGGCGGTACCGGCGTGGCTTACACGGACAACGCAGCCGCTGTGTACCACAATCCAGCCGGCCTGACAGGCGTCGGGCAAGGCGCGGTCACGCTGTCGATTTCACCCTTCATGCCGCAACTAGAGGCCCCCATCGGGGGCACTCAAGAGAAGAGCACTCGCAGTTTCTTTCCCATGTTCTTGGGCGGAGGCGCCTATCGTTTGACTGATGATTTGGTGCTCGGGCTTGCGGTGTATCCGGTGATGGGTTTCGGAGGCGAGTACCCCGACCTGGAGATTTTCGGCGGCGAAGAGCTCGAGCTGTCCGCGGCGACTTTCGAAGCATCGCCGAGCCTCGCCTACTCCATCACGGACGCTGTCTCGATCGGAGTGGGCTACCGAATCACCTACATGATGCAGGACGTTCACCAGGTCACACCAGCCATGGGACCGGGTGGCACGCCGGTATTCGTAGCGTCCGATCTCAGCTTGTCCGGCATGAACTTCTTGGGCGCGCACCTCGGCGTGCTGGCACGAGTCACCGACACGACACGCGTCGGCTTCACGTATCGCAACAAGGTGACCGTCGATCTAGAAGGCGACTTCGAGAGCGGGGGCATGAAGCTGGATGCCAGCTCGGAGTTCTCGGCGCCCCATTCGTTCAAGCTCGGTTTGGCGCAAGATCTGCTCGACGAGCAACTCATGCTGGCGTTCGAATTGAAGTATGCGCTGTATTCCGAATCCAGCGAAAGCACCGTCACCACCATCGACGGGCTCGGTACCAGCGAAATACCACTCGAATGGAAGAACTCGCTGAGCGCCGCGCTGGGCGTCGAGTACCGCCTAGGGCCGGAAGGACCCGACTTTCGCTTGGGCTACTGCATGACGCAAAGCGCTACATCTGAGGACTATCCTCAACCGTTCATGCCGCCACCCGGGCTCCTTCACTCCGTGCACTTAGGCGCCGGGATGCAATTTTCCCAGCTCGAGCTCGACGTGGGCGGCTTCTATGTGCGGAGTAAGGCAACAGACCTGGAACCCGCGGCAGACGCCGTGGCGGAACCCGGTGATTACGCCATGGATGGATACATCGCAGCGCTGTCCGCCACGTATCGCCTTTAGGCCGATCGCTACCGGCAGGGGGATTTCGACATGAGCCCGGGCCGTCCACTCAAGGTGCTGATCGTGGACGATTCCGCGACGGCTCGTGTGGCGCTGCGAGGAGCCTTTGCCGGAGATTCGGGAATTACGGTAGTCGGCGAAGCCGCTCACGGCAAATCCGCGCTCGAGCTGGTCAAGCGCTTGAACCCCGATCTCGTGACCATGGACATGTACCTCAAGGGTCACAACGGCCTGGATATTACGCGCGAGATCATGCACGCAGCACCGCGGCCGATTGTCATGGTCACCGCAGTGAATCCCAAAGACCCGTCTCTGGTATACGAAGCGCTCAGTGCGGGCGTGCTCGAAGTCTTGGGTAAACTTCCCGCTCCTACCGACCCTGCCTATTCGGTCAAGCGACAGGAGCTTCTGCGAGCCGTCAGGTCCCTGTCGCGCGTGCCGGTGGTCCGGCGCCGCTTCGTCCGCTCCCGCAAACGATTCGATGCAGCACGGGCCCTCGAGACACCGGCGTCGGGCGCTGCCCCGGCTCGAGCCCCCAGCCTCGCGCCCCGCGCGGACTTCGACCCTCAAGTGATCTTGTTGGGCGCATCTACCGGAGGGCCTCCCGTCGTGTGCGAGCTCTTGAAACGCTTGCCGCCAAGGCTCGGCATCCCCGTCGTCGTGGTGCAACACTTAGCGGCCGGGTTCACCGCGGGCTTCGCTGCGTGGCTCCAGACCGAAACAAAACGCAGCGTCACGGTCGTCAAGCGGCGCACGCAGCTCGAGCTCGGCGGAGTCTACGTCGCCGGAGAAGGCAGCCACCTCAAGCTCGTCGCCCCCTGGCAAGTGACCTGCTCCGAAGGGGTAGAGGTCAGCTTTCATCGACCCTCCATCGACGTCCTGTTTCACTCGGCTGCCCGGCACTTCGGCGGCCATACGCTCGCCATCTTGTGCAGCGGCATGGGCTCCGATGGCGCTGCGGGCATGCGAGCGCTATTCGACGCAGGCGCCTGGACCATCGTGCAAAGCCCGGCCACCTGCGCGGTCGACAGCATGCCCAAGCGAGCCATGGCCCTTGGCGGCGTGTGTTGCGCGCTAACACCCGAAGAGATCAGCGCGGAGCTGACGAAGCTACCGTGCGTAGGGTTGCCGCAATGACAGGACGGCAAGCACGGGGTGCTTGCGCCTTGCGTTAGCCCAAGGCAGACTGTGCGCGTGATCTTCATCGCGCGGGTCCTGTTGATGGGCGGGCTTTGTCTAGCCCTCGCCGCAACGACGCGCTGGTCCACATATGGTGCCGACCTCGGGCAACGCCCCATCGGTTTGCAAGCTTTTGCAACCTGGAATCTCGGCGCACACCTGGTCAATGCGCTTCCCGCCCTGGAAAAACAGGCACCCAGCGAGCAACTCCATCAAGCCAAAGGCGACGAAACCTCAGCCGACAAGCTCGCGGCCTGGTTGGCCTCGCCAGGCGCTCCTGCGGTCAGGGACTGGCACTTCGCTCGCCTCGGCGCACGGCAGCAATGCTTCGTTTCGAAGTCCGCATGCTGGCGCCCCAATGCTCGAGCGCCACCTGCTGGCATCGTTTGAAAGCCTTGGCTCAGCCGAGGCGATAGCCGGGCTGCCCTGAAGCGAGGCTGCTCGGTATTAGCCCACTGCGCTCGGTCTTCGACCGAAGCGCGGGTGCCGGCTTGCACCCATACGTCGGGGGGTCGATGTCAAGCAAACAACCAGTTTCTTCACTACTAGGAGCATCCATGGCTCATCCACGTACCAACGATGCCAATCGAGACCACCAGCGCCCCAAGCTGGATTCGTTCGCCGAAAAGAATGCGGCGAACGAAGCGAATACAGAATACGCAAGCGGATTGATCCCCCTGCTCTGGCTGGGGATCCCATTCCTGCTGGTGCTCCTTTACGGGTTCTTTTTCTGAGGAGCATACCATGGGAGCTTTCAGTGCTGCTCACTGGCTCGTCGTCCTCCTGGTCGTCCTGCTCTTGTTCGGACCGAAGAAGCTTTCGGAAATGGGCAAGGGCTTGGGCCAAGGCATCAGGAACTTTCGCAGCGGGCTATCGGAAGAAGACCCCCCAGAACCAACGGCGAAATCGGAGAGCGAGGCTCGCCTTCCAGCGCCCGACTCGCCCGATTCGGAGATGAACGCCTGACGCGTGCGGCGGCTCGCCCGACCGAAAGTCACGGAGACAGCGAGCCGCCGTTCATCTGCGCCTGCGACGACGCAGGGCGAGCAACAACAAGACAGACAGCGCTGGTGCATTCCTCGTTGGGCTGCCGCTCGTCCGGCAGCCGCAGCCGCCTCCGTCGTCGCCGGTGTCACTCTTGCTGCCGGACGTGGACGTTGCCTGCCCCGTGCCGCCACTGCTCGTGCCGCCACTGCTGGTGTCGCCACGGCTCGTGCCCTCGGAGCTGCTGGCTACGCCTGTGCCTCCACTGCTCGCGGAAGACGCGTTGGTGTCCGCACCGGCAGCGCCGCCTGCACCTGTGACCGTGTTGGTCGTAGACGTGCCCGACGCCCCGCCGCTCGGCTCTAGCGTGCCGTCGTGCCACTCGTAAGCCCCCACGTCCATACCGTCCCCCTGCGGGCGCATGATGCCATCGCGATCCTGTTCAGGGCCGGTGTCGATGCCGGCATCGATGGCGGGCGCGTCGTCCACGAGGTGCAAGTCATGGTTCGCCGCGTCGACGAAGTAGTTGTCGAGCTCGCTCATGTCGATCACGAGGTTCTGCTCCTCGCTGACGGCGTCGGCGTTATCGAGGTCGGTGGTCAGGTTGTTGTACACGGCGCAGTCCACCGGCGGTGTACCGTCCTTGTGGTCGTTGACGCTGATCCAGGGAGGTCCAGGGCTTTCATCGTTGAGATCGATGACGGTGTTGTTCCTGACAATCGAGTTTCTGGCACCCAGCAAGGTGATGCCGTGCCAATGATCGGTCATGACGACGTTGTTCTCGACCAGCCAGTCCACGAAAGTACCGTCGAAGCAACCGATGCCTTGCAGTGTCCCGCGGTGGGGCTGCTCGGGGTCTTCGTAGTTGATGAAGGTGTTGCCCCTGAGCACGATACCGACTACTTCGCCCGTACCGACACCGTCATCACCGACGGACCATGACTGGAAGCCGTCGTCGTGGTGGTCATCCACGGCATAGCTGTTCTTCACGGTATTGTACTGAAATATGCTGTAATCGCCGAGTCCCCTGAGCCCGTCGCGCGAGAAGTTCTCGATGAGATTGCCTTCGATGAGTGAATGGGTAGCGCCCACGCTGATGCCGTAGGCGACGTTCTTGAGCGTGTTGCCTCGCAGCGTGATGTCAGTGCCATCCGCCTGGATGCCGCTGCTGGCGCGATCGATCCAGTCTTGGGCACTCCAGTCCGACGAGTCCTCGGTCGACAGGAGCGTGCACTGTTCCACGACGAGCCGCTCTCCGCTGAGATCCATCAAGGTGCCGGCAGCCTCGCCCGAAACGACGAGGTCGCGCAGGGTGATGCCCGCACTGTCCTCGATGCGCACGGAGGAAAAGTGCGCAATCTCAGCATCGACTGCGGCGATCGTGACAGCGGTCGTGTGCTGAGCGCCCGAAATCGAGAGGCCACCATATTCACCCGCGCGGAGCCAGACGACGTCGCCGTCTTCGACAGAAGCGAGCGCCGTGTCGAGCGAGCCCCAGGGAGCCTCTTCGCTGCCATCACCACTCGCGCCCGGTTCGACCCAGTATTCGACAGCGCCCGCGCTCGTCGTGGTCAGGCTGAGCACCAGGAGCAGGCGCGCGCTACCTTTCTCGAAGGCCCCCGGGTCCCGCAATTGCATCCGCGTATTTTGGGGGCGAGCCCCTTCGGACACAACCACTAGCCCGACTTGTCCCAGTAAAGACGTGAGCTTTTGTGTGTCGAACTGCCGAGCGGTGCACCCCCCTGCGCGCGCCCGAGACGGAGATAGCGCACCGCTAAGTCTCGGCGAGCCTAGACGACGGCATGAAGAGCTCGACCGCTGTAAGCACGATCACCGCGGCGAGGCCGAGTAGGATGAGGCCCGCCGATGGAACGGCGAGCCACTCCAGTGAATCCTTGGCCGCATCGGTGCCACCAAGGCCCGGCGCGGCGCGTGCGGCCAGCATCCAGAAGACCGCGTAGCCGAGGCCGCCACCGCCCAGCGCAACCGAGACACCACGGCGAACGTGGTCATTCGGCCGGCGGAGCGCCGCCAGGAGCAGGATGCCGCCCAGCGCGACCGCGCCGACCGCGCCGCCGTGCAGGTGGGCGCGCTTGTAATACGCCCAGCTCTTGTCGACGACGCTCTTGGCCTTCGCCGCATCCCCTTTGTAGACGGTGTCGAGCACGGCCGCAGCGCGATCAGCGAGGCCTTTCTTCATCGGCTCCTCGAACGCGCCAAACGCGCCACCAATGCCAAAACCGAAGAAGATCGTGAGAAGCGCCAGCAGCACGCCCCACCGGGAAATGCGCAAACGCCGACTGAAGTCATCGGTACTCATAGGTCGTCGAGCCTTCCTTGAACCGTGTTGGGACCCCTGAAATCCATTGAAGCATCCTCCTTGCTCACGCTGTTGCGTGGCTCCTCCTCCTCTGCCGCAGGAGGAACACGCCCTGCACCAGCACCGCGATCGCAAGTAGACCGGACACCATCCACGGCAGGGCCCGCCGCGTAGTAGGGCTGTGATCGTCCGTCGTTGTTGTGCCGCTCCCGTGATCGAGCGGCGAGTGGACCACCGCGGGCACCGCGTGCCCATCGTGAGGCGCTGCGGCATGGTGTTCGTCTACAGTCGCGGCAGTGAAGACGCCCTCTACCCAGTGCGTCAGCAGAACGTATGCGGCGACGAATGCGCGGCCACCAGCAACGTCGCCGGCGCGGAAGTTCTTCGCCGCCTGTGCGGCAGCGAAGCGCTCGGCGAGCCCAGCCTTGACCGTCGAGACGAGCTCCTGCTCGATCTCCTCAGCAGAGCCTCGTTCAATCGCCCGATCGGTCGCGGCGATGATCGGCTCTGGCTCGCCATCGGTGAGGCCGGTGTAGGGAGCACCTTCCCCTGCGCGATGGATTCGCACCAGCGTTTCGAAGAAGTAACGGTCCGCCAGCTCCTTCGCGTCTGGGCCGAGCGCTCGGACTTTGATCGTGTGCTCGAACGCGGTCCTAACGGCAGCCTCGTCTTCGGGGCCCACCCAATGAAGGACGAGGTTGGCATCGTTCGCCTCGAGCGCCTCGCGGGCAGCGTTCACGACCGGACCGCGGGTGGTGTCGCAATGGGCGAATGCGGGCCGCGCGAGCATGAAGATTCCCACCAAAGTGGTAAAGACGACGGCTGCGCGGACCATAGGTCGTTCCTGCATTCTACGGTTGAAAAGCAAGGACCGAGCCAGCAAGTCCGCACGCCGAGCCGACCCGAGAAGCGGGCGCAAGGCCCTCCGTTTCCAACGATTCTCCTGCTCGACGGAGATGCACTTTGCCATCGCCCACCCGACGGAGACGCGCAGGTTCTGCGCCACCGACCTCATTCCCGAAATCATCCCGCGCCTCTTGAGCGACGAGCAGCGGGCGCCCGAGCGGAAACGCGAGCGATGCGGTAGATGACGGCTCGCGTGGACCAAGAGCGCATCCATGGTAGAAACCCTTCTCGGTTGATCGCTAAACCGAACATGCCCGCGATGCGGCGACGAGCCATCCGCCGTGCGTGATATCGCAGGAGTTACAGGCTGTTGGAACGTCATGAGCTCACATCCGAAGGAAAGCTCCTTGTCGGCGTTCTGGTGGCCTTCGTCGCGATCGCGCTGCTGGGCGCGCTAGATCTCGTGTCCGATCTGAGAGAAGGTACGACCGTCGGTCACGTCATCGCCGAGGGCGGCGTGCTCGTCGTCGGCATGATCGGGGCAGTTTTCATGGCGCGCCGGCTGATGGGTATCGTGCGCAGCGAGCGCGCGGCGCGGGAAGCAGCACTCGGCCTGGCCGAGCGGCTCAAGGCCAGCGAAGCGGAGGCCGCCCGCTGGCGGGACGAAGCGCGCGACCTACTCCAAGGCCTGGGCATTATAGTGACAGAATTTGGCACCATCTCGGGTTAGGTCATAGTTCAGACGCGCTCTCGAAGAATACGAGTCCGGAATGGCTGAACCCCTGAAGACATTCTTCTCGCCTGCTTTGGTGAGGCGCCTCGCCGCAGAGATCGCGGAGGTCCACCCACCCTTTCGGGTGCGAGCCTTCACCAGAGACGCGACCTTGGGGCTTGATGAGCTTGGGCTGCTCGATCGCGGAAAGCTCATTGCGGCTGCACTTTCGAAGCATCTGCCGCCAGCCTACCCGGAAGCTATCGAAGTCCTCCTGCGCTCACTCGGCGCCGAGCACGCCACCGACGAGCTCGTCGGAGTGGGCATGGCGCCGTTCTTCTATCTTCCACACGTCCTGTTCGTCGCTGAACGCGGTCTCGACCACTTCGACCTATCCATGCGCGCCCAGTACGAGCTTACCAAGCGCTTCTCTGCCGAGACGAGCATTCGGCCCTACATCGCCCAGGAGCCCGACCGCACCTTCGCGATCCTGCGCAAGTGGGCGCGCGATTCGAACGCACACGTGCGGCGCCTGGTATCCGAGGGCACACGGCTTCGATTGCCTTGGGCAATGCGGGTCGCGTGGCTCGACCGCAATCCGGCGCGAGTTCTAGAGCTGCTCGAACTGCTCAAGGACGACCCGACGACGCTCGTGCGCCGCAGTGTCGCGAACAACCTCAACGACCTCGGCAAGGTCCACCCGGAGCTGCTCTTCGCGACCTGCGCCAAATGGTTGAAAGGCGCCACGACCGAGCGCCGTGCGCTCATCGAGCACGCCTTACG
Source organism: uncultured Myxococcales bacterium (assembly GCA_965651135.1). GTDB lineage: Bacteria > Myxococcota_A > Polyangia > Polyangiales > Polyangiaceae > JAICQQ01. The sequence continues at coordinate 12,286 of CBFGRJ010000022.1, read as the reverse complement.
CAGCGCGATCAAGCGCGGCGAAACTCCCGCGCTCGCGCTCCTTGGGTTCGGCAAGAAGCCGTCCGTCTCGCTCGAGAATGTGCACATTCACCCGAAGAAAGTGCCCATCGGTGGCCGCGCCACCGTCCGCTTCACGCTCCGGAACACGCTCGGCACGACGCAGCAACTTCTGGTCGACCTGCGCGTCCACTTCGTGAAGGCAAACGGCAACCGGGGTCCGAAAGTGTTCAAACTGAAGCGCCTCGAGCTACCCGCATCTGGAAAGACGGATCTCGCCACGACCATATCGCTGGCCGTCCACACGACACGCAAGCCTCGACCGGGTCAGCACGACGTGGAAGTGTTCGTCAACGGCGCGGCGATCCCGCTCGGGGCATTCCAGGTCGTTCCAGCCCGATGCCACGGCAGCGACTCGAAGGGGCAACGCCTTCGATGAGAAACGACCTCGGCGGCATCATCATGGGCACGTTGTTTTTCAAGAGGGGGCTGGGGCACTCCGAGAGTCAGCGGACGAAGCTCGGACAGCTGGGCAGCTCCCCGCGGTGGCCAACCTGAGTAGCTCTGCTGGTTTCCCATGGGGACGCGTGGGCACCCGCGCGGAGCAACCTCGAGTTTCAGGTTGATCCGATTCTTTCGAAGGTGAGGTCGAAGTCCTTGCGCCAGGTCTTGCCCTGGTCTTCGGATGCTTCCCAGCGACCCTTGATGCGGTTTTGCTCGAGCTCCGCGATGAAGCGCTGGTAAAAGTCCGGATCGTTGCGGGTCATGGTCCAGCTCTGGCCGTCGAACGTCATCGCATATTGGCGGCAGACCCCTCGATCGTCGTGATACAGAGCGATGAATTGGTGGTGTGGATCGCTGTGCCCGAGCACGAAGCACGATTCGGAATGGGAGTGTTGGTCTCCCCCGAGCTTCGTCCGCATGATCAGAAACGACTCACCGAGCCACTCGATGCTCGTCGTGCCCGAAATTTCCGTGCCCTTGGGTTCGAGGAACCAAGCGTTCGTTAGGTTCGTCGTCCACTCGCCGACCAGCCAATCGAGTTTCTCTAGTTCTGAGTTACGCACGGTTTGGAAAGCCAGCGTACGCCTTCGGCGACCGGTCCACAAGCGGGTTGAAGCTAGCGCGGTTCCGCAAGAGGGCGCAGCTCTGCGGCCAGCTCGGCAGGCAAGCGACCGAGAAAACCCGCGACATCGCCGGATGTCATCGCTGGCAACATCCAGCCGAGCATCATGCGCTGGTCTCCGGGCGTCGTGCGCTCTATCGCGCGCCGGCCAAACTCGATCAGTGGTTCGGCTGACAGCACTTCACGAATGGTTGGCTCGAGCATGCGCTCTTCTTCATCCATATGTGTCAGGTACTGGGCGGTGAACAGGCACGCGGCAAGGTACAGCGCGGCAATGGGTTGCTCCTCGAGTAGTGCTGCACGCGCCGACTCGAGCTCGGCATGGGCTCGCGTCATGCGCTCGAAGACGCGGGGAGCGCGTTCGCGCAGCAGTGGCAATAGCAATTGATCTTCGTTCTCACCATGGTGGGCCACAAAGTGCAGGGCTTCGGCCAGGCGGGCCCTGGCCGCTTGCTCACGCGCCGGATCGCCTTCGGCTCGGCCAAGGTCGATACAAGCGCAGAACAGCGCGTGCCGGATCCCCTTGTGGACATTGGTGAAAAGGTCAGGTTGCGTGGGGTTGTTCATGCCAGCAATGTGGCAGACTCCGAGCCCCGCGAATTGTACGATTGCGACATCACGGCCGGAGCGCTACCGAAAAAACTTTCGTGGCGTTGTCCCCGCGAAACGCCGAAAGTCGCGAATGAAATGCGACTGGTCGTAGTAGCCGGCATCGACAGCGGCCGCGGTCCACGAGGCTCTGGTCTTCACGCTCGCGAGCGCGCGCTCCAAACGCCGCAATGCGACGAAACGCTTGGGTGTCACCCCGACGCGCGCCAAGAAACGCCGCTCGAGTTGGCGCACACTGAGGCCGAGTGCACCGGCGGTCTCCGAAATGCTGCCCCCTTCGGCGGCATTGTCGAGCAGTACGAGCGCACGCGTCACCACCGGGTCGGGAACGTAGGGTAGCCCTGTCAGGAACGCTTCTATTGCAGCGATTCGCGCCGCCGCATCGCCGGCGGCATCCAGTCGCTCGCGAGCCTCGGCGACCCGTGCCTGCGGAAGCAAGACATCCAGCGCAACGCTCTGATTGGCCAGCTGTGCGCCTGGTATGCCGAGGCAGTTGACACCGTCGGGCGTGAAACGAATCAGCACGCTACCGGTATTGGGTTCGTACGAATACGTCCGCGCTTTGGACTGAATCCCGGTAATGCCGGCGGGCGCGAGCAACGCATCCCCCGCGCGAACGCGCCCGCGGTATTGAAAGCCGAGCACCGCGCTTGACGATGGCAGAATGACGGCATGACCACCGCCTTCGATGATTTCGATCGAGGCGACCCGATGACGTAGGGCGGCAGAGGGACGAAAGCGCTGCAACCGGGCCATGGTAGCACCAAAGAACGGGTACCTCCCCCGTGGATCTGGCGCGAAACCCTCGCGAGCCTAGGACGGCACCATTTCGCCCGCCGGCTCAAAAGTCTTCCCATCGTTCCCACCACTCGTCCGCGCGCGTCTCGGGAATCGCGGGCCGCGCAAGCAAGGAACGAAATGCCGTGACTGCGTCGTCGCGCTCGGCCGTCACCAGGCTGCTCTTCTTCGCCGCCTTGTTGAGTGTCGTGACGAAGGCCTTCATGACCGCTTCGAGAAGGCTCGGCTCGTCATCGACTTCGGGATCCTCGACCATGAGCCGCTGGAAGAGCTTCGCCTCCTTGTCGCTGAGACCCGCGACGAAGCCGGATCTGGGGAAGTGCTCGCCAGAACGTCTGCGTGTCGGTGTGTTCAAAACGGGGTAGCGAGCCCTTCGGAGCTCTCACTTTTACGAACCCTGGTGGGATGATCTCTGAGGCGAGCCGGCGTTGCCTTCGTTCGCTTGATGTGCTTCTTGCTGGCCATTGGCCTTGAACTCCTCTTCAGCGTGGCGGGACGCCGTGGGTGACAGCGGCACGCTTGCCATCCGGATGTTCGTAGAGAACGCCCCGTCGGGATTGTAGGTGGGAACGAGACCGTTTGCTCGCTTTTAGGGTCGTGAGATCACGGCGGCCTGGTCACGGCTGTCGAAGCAGAACACCCGCCATGGGTGAGGGCTACCGGGGCGCGCGAGCTCGGTGGCCGTGCCTTGGGTGAACTCCGTCACCGCCCGCGCCCAGAACGCACGCGCCGCGGCGTTGCCTTCCGAGACACGCACGGTCCATTTGCCGGGAAACTGCCGCCACAGAAGCGCGGCTGCTTGCTGCCCCACACCAGAGCGGCGGTGACGGCGCATGACGAAGAACTCGGCGATGTCATGCACGTCGGGGTCTTCGCTCACTGGGGAACCCCGAGTGACGAGCGCGAAACCGGCAACGTGGGGGCCGCGCCGAATCAGGCAAGCAAACCTGCGATCGGGCTCCGAAAAGTAGAGTGGAAGCTTCGGGTACCCGAAGCGCCCGTCGGACCCGGGCTCGAGCTCGAGATGGCTGAACACGTCACTCAGGTCGTGGATGTAGAGCTCGAGCAGGTTCGCGAGTAGCACGCCATCCGCTGACGCAGCCAACGTCAGCGTGACTCGTTCCGAGCTCACCCTGCACCTAGCGCGACGTCGAGCCCGATGTTCGCGGCGACACTCACCGGCGCTTTGCGGCAGCCAATCGCCGCGCAAGAGGTAACTGTCGCACCGCGGTACCGAGCCCGTCGGCAACCTGTGATCGCCGAGAGATGTCCACGTCGTGCTCCATGTGAGGGTCAGGGGGCTGCTTGGCGGCGATGCTCATGGAGCGAACGCTAGCACCCCGCGTTGAGGCTGGCCCACGAGGGGCTTGCCCCCCAGACCTATTTTGGCGCTGCACAGCTTTTCCTCGGCTCCATTCGTCAAGGCGCTGTTGCCCTATTGGTTCCCGTTCCTTCTTGCGATGGCCGCGAACCTGACGATTTCCTGCGTCCTCGGCGAAAACGCCCCGTCTCTACCTGCAGGAGGCCATGATGACGCTAGAAACCAATGACGATATTCGCAATACGATCAGGGACCACTACGGCAAGGTGGCCGAAAGCGCCGCAGGTGTAGGCTGCGCGCCAGGCTGCTGCTCACCCGGCACGACCATCAAGAGCAGCTCGCTCGGCTACTCGGCGGAGGACCTCGCCTCCGTGCCGGAGGGCGCCGACATGGGGCTCGGCTGTGGCAACCCCCAAGCTGTCGCCGCACTGCGCCCGGGTGAGACCGTCCTCGACCTGGGCAGCGGCGGAGGCTTCGATTGCTTCCTGGCGGCTAAGCAGGTCGGCATGCAGGGATCGGTGATCGGTGTCGACATGACCCCGCAAATGGTGGCCAAAGCCCGCGACAACGCACGCCGGGTGGGCGCAACCAATGTGGAGTTCCGGCTGGGTGAGATCGAGCACCTGCCCCTTGCTGACAATACCGTGGACGTGATCTTGTCCAACTGCGTGATCAATCTCTCGCCGAACAAACCCGACGTGTTTCGTGAGGCCTTTCGCGTGCTCAAAGCAGGCGGCAGGCTCGCCATCTCCGATGTCGTCGCAACCACCCCCATCCCGGCACACTTCCGCACGAGCGCCGCAGCGCTGAGCGGCTGCATCGGCGGCGCGATCGACGCCGCAGAGCTCGAAGCCATGCTCCGCGAAGCAGGGTTCGACGCCATCCGCCTCCAACCGCGCGAAGAAAGTCGCGCATTCATCAAAGATTGGATGCCCGGCTCCGGCATCGAGAACTATATTGTCTCTGCGACGATCGAAGCCAAGAAACCCGGCCCCGCGTCAGACTGCTGCGGCCCCGAGTGCTGCAGCTGAGCCACGAACGCAGCTGACCCCAGAACACACCCGAGCCCGCGAACCATGAACGACGAGGACACGCGCTGCGCCTACGACGAGCTCGAACAACGGCTGCGTCCCTTCATTGCGCGGCGCGTGCCCCCCGCAGACGTCGACGACGTCGTTCAAGACGTCTTCCTTCGCGTCCAGCGCTCCCTCGCCAGCTTGCGCAACGACCAGAGCTTCGCCCCGTGGCTCTACCAGGTGGCGCGGAGTGCCATCGCCGAGCTCTACCGACAGCAGCTCCGCCAACCCGCCCCCCTGGCAGACGACGCGCCCGACCTCGAAGCGCCCGACGACGACGCCGGACCGAGCCCGCTCGAAACGGAGCTCGCCTCGTACCTGCTCCCGCTGGTCGCGCGCCTGCCCTCGCCTTATCGCGAAGCCCTGACGCTGGTCGATCTCGAAGGAATGACGCAACAAGCCGCCGCGAACGCGCTGGGAATCTCGCTCTCCGGCATGAAGTCACGCGTCCAGCGGGGCCGCGAGAGGCTGCGCGCGCTGCTCGAAGCCTGTTGCCGGGTCGCCGTCGACACCCGCGGCACCGTGATCGAGTGCGTCCCCAAGCAACCGAGCACGTGCAGGTGTGAGAACTCGTGAGCGGCAGGCCTGCGCAGCAGGTTTCTCGGAACGCATAACCTGCGCGGACTGAGCGCGGCTTCGTAGAGTTTCTTGCGAGTCTCGAGGGCACGCGTATTGCTAGCTCCGTAGGCATGGAAACGATTCGGCAGCGGCTCGATGTGAGCACGCTCGGAGCCACGGAGCAGGAGCGAACGTACTACAAGTTCAGCCGCCGGGTGTATTCCGTCTTCGCCTACGTCTACGACGCCGTCACGTTCCCATTTCGAAGCTTGCGACAAGCAGTAGTGGAGGCGGCTCGACTCGATGCTGGGGACACGGTGCTCGATGTGGCCACGGGCACGGGAGCACAAGCGTTCGCCTTTGCTGGGCGCGTCGGCAAGGTAGTCGGCATCGACCTATCGGAGGCCATGTTGCGTGTGGCGCGCAAGAAGGACCCACCTGCAAACGTGAGCTTTCAGCAAGGCGACGCCGCCCAGCTCGCATTCGCGGACGAAAGCTTCGATGCAGCCTGCGTGTCGTTCGCTCTGCATGAAATGCCGAGCAGTATCCGTGAACGTGTGCTCGGAGAGATGGCTCGTGTGACGCGCCCGGGTGGCAGCCTGATCGTGGTGGACTATGGCCTACCCACAAGCCAACCGGCTCGAACCCTCGTGTTCCACACGGTGAGGCTTTACGAAGGCGACGACTATGCCGACTTCATGCGCACCGATCTGGACGCGCTGCTGCGCGCGGTGGGGATCGAGCCTGAGCTACACCAGACGGCGCTCGGAGGACTCGCAAGGATTGTGGTAGGGCGTAAACGCGACGCCGGACCGGGTTAGGTTGGGCGTTGGGCGGAGCCCCTACCCATTGCACCAGGCTTGGCGCAACAGGCTGGCCATTTCGTCGATTTCGCCGCGGCTGACACCCAGTTGGGGCATGAAACGCAGGATTTCGGGGCGGGCGGGGTTGACCAGCAGGCCTTGGCGGCGCGCTGCGTCCGTGAGGGCGGGCGCGATGGGTCGATCGAAGACGATCGCGCGGAGCAGACCTTGACCGCGTGCCGCGGCACCACCGAATGCCTGGGCGAGATCGTCGAGAGTGTGACCGAGGTATTCACCCTGTTCACGCACGCTCGCGAGGAAGCGGGGGTCGCTCACGGCTTGCACGACCGCGAGCGCGACACCGGTCATGAGCGGGTTGCCACCGAAGGTGCTGCCTTGGTCACCCGGTTCGAAGCACGCGGCACGCTCGTTCGCGAGCACGGCGGCCACGGGCACGCCCCCGCCCAGTCCCTTGCCTAGAGTGGTGATGTCGGCGCGGACGTTCTCTTGCTCTTGAGCCAAGAAGCGACCGGTTCGGCCGACGCCCGTTTGCACCTCATCAGCGATGAGGAGCAGATCGTGCGCGTCGCACAATCGGCGCAGAGCCGCGAGGTAACCCGACGGCGGAACGACCACACCGGCCTCCCCTTGGATCGGCTCGACCATGACAGCCACGGTCGTCGTGTCGATGGCCGCCTCTACCGCGGCGGCATCTCCGAACGGAACTTTGACGAAACCCGGCGGATAGGGCGGGAACAGCTGGTCCCAACCGGGTTTGCCGCTCGCTGCCATGGTAGTGATGGTACGGCCGTGGAAAGCACCATGGGTGGTGATGATGTCGACAGCGCCCCGCTTGTGCAGGCGCCCCCACTTGCGGGCGAGCTTGATCGCGGCTTCGTTGGCTTCGGCCCCGCTATTCAGAAAGGTGGCTTGGTGTGCGCCAGTGAGCTCGAGCAGACGCCGGGCGAGCTCGAGCTGGGGTCGATTGTGGAAGGCGGGGCTCGGCGTGAGCAGCAGCGCGGCGTGATGGTTCAGTGCCTCGCGCAGGACGGCGGGGCAATGCCCGAGCGAGTTGACGGCCCAGCCCTGGATGAAATCGAGGTAGCGGTTGCCGGCCTCGTCCCACAGATACGAGCCCGAGCCGCGGGCCATCACCACCGGCGGGCGCACGGCGGTCCTCATCAAAGAGTCGCCGTCAAGGTCGGGGGCGGACTCGGGGCTGCGACTGAGGCCGGGGCCGGGTTCGGGAATCGATGTGAGTGAATCCATATGGGTACTTCCTTGCGGCTGGGGCGGCCGGGCAAATACCCAAATGAAACAGCCGCCCGGGTTTGGGGCGGCTGACTGTGTTCCGATTCGATCTGAACGCTAGACGCCGCCCGAACGAGCACGACGGGCTCGACGGTTGGCAGCGGCTGCTGCTCTTGCGACGGTCGGAAGCGAGGTCAACACGGCGCAAGAATGGCAGACGACCGAGTTCGGTCAATAGATTTCGTTACGGCCCGCGTCTTAGCAACTTACCTGCGTGCATACCTACGTGACATCCACTGGGTCATCGTCGGCGGCGAGTCCGGCCCGAAGTCGCGGCCCATCGATCCAGCGTGGGTCGTCGACCTTGGCGATCGTCGCGCCGAAAATCATATGACGATTCATCCGCACACTGGTCGCAAAGCCACCCCACCCTAGCCCCGGCTACCGCTAATATACGTCTGCAGTGCGTTGGCGGTCTCGCGGAGCGAAAGCACTGCTTGCTCGACTTGCTTCGTGGCCGCGGCGGAGGCTTGACCTCCTTCTGCTACGTTCGTCAGAGCTTCGGAAATTTGCTCGATTCCCGCCGACTGTTGCCCCACGGTGGCCGAAATCTGGCGTGCGTTGTCGACGCTCGTGCCCAGCACGCCGAGCAAGTCTTTCATACGGGTCGACGCCTGGTCCAGGGCGCGTCGGCCCTCCTCCGCGCGGGCTACGGCTTTCCAGATGCGCTGGGCGGATTCACGGCTCTGCTCGGCCAAGCTGCGGATCTCCGAGGCGACTACGGCAAAACCACGCCCGTGCTCGCCGGCCTTGGCCGCCTCCACGCGCGCGTTCACGGCCAGCAGATTCGACTGATTGGCGAACTCACGAATCGACTCCACGATTTCGCTCACCTGACTGATCAGCTCCAAGACGGCGCGCGCGTCCTCTACGGCTTCCATACCCTGCTCGCCCTTGCCTTGAACCTCGGCGCTCGTGCTCATGACCTCCTGGGCGAAGGCCGCTGCCGCGTTGCTGGTTTCCGTGAGCTCCCGAATCGTCGCGCTGATCTCGTTTACCGTGGCCGACTGCTGAGCGGCGGTGGCGGCGGTCTCTTTTGCGGTAGCCGAAAGCTCCGCGCTCCGCGCGACCAACGTGTCGGCATGCTGTTGCAGCCGCGTGACTAGTATTCTATAGAGCCAAAGAAGTGCGGCTCCAAATACAGTTGCGCCAGCCAAAACTGTGGCAACGAACACCGATGCGTTACCCCACTCTGTCGCCACAGTAAATCCGCACAGGCCGGCAAAGGCCAACATTGGGATGATCGCCGCAAACAACCTCGCTGCAAGACCATTCCCGTAAAGCAGGCGCGCACCCAGGACGAGAAGCGCGCCCGCCCCAAATGTTGCTACTATGTAGATAACGTAGTGATTCATACGAATGCCTTGCTACGACGAACGAACGCGAACATTGCTACCGTCATCAAGTCCCTCGAGAAGCACAGCTCACTTCCGAAGAATCAAGAGTTGGGCACCCTCATCGATACCGAACTCTGACTGGACAGTCCATATCGATGAGTGAGAGTGAATGTCGTGATCCGATTACCTTCCAAGTTTGAGCTCAAAAAGTCGACGTACTTCTTGGCCGAAGAACCTACGTCGCCTTCGCGCCTGACTGCTTCTGAGAGCGAAACGCAGCGTTCCACGAGAATACGCAACTCGTCATTGCACAGCCACTTAGCCTCTTCGAGATCAACACCTCGTTCATGCATCAGGCAAAATAGAGGGTTCAGCTTGTTGAGAGTCTTATCGCGGGCTGCGGAGAGAATATCGTTGGTCAAGTAGATAATGCGCGTATTGAGGCGCTCCAACTCCGTAAAAGCCGGCCAATGCCGCGGGTGCACGGCAAACTCCTCCCCCAATCGCCAAAGCTCGATGTACGGGTAGTCTCCAATCGTATGTTCTCTGTAAGCATGGAAGAGCTCCAGAGGAGGAGGCGGATCGCCGATTTGCCCCGCTTCCCAGCAGAGAGCTTCCAGCACGTCACTCAAGCGTCGTTCCAACCGCTCACGAGCATCTCTACCGAATCGCTCACGGATTGTTCGACAAAATTCAACGGTGGCAGTAGCTACCAGACTACCGTCGAACGCAGTGCCATGAAATGCGTCGCGTGCAGCTGCAAGCTGCTGTTCCTTTTTTTCCCCCACGGGAAGGTCGTTCAGCAGGAAGAACCACGAGAGGTAGTCGGTCAACAGGTCCAGACCAGACAAGCTCGGCTGGGGAGGCGAGCAAAACTCAAGATACACTCGCGCAACCTCGACAAATCGCCCGTCGCCGAAGTCATGCTCATCACACCAACGCCGCAGCCGTTCTTCGACATGCGCGCAATGTTCGGCTGATAAGCGATAGTTCTTGAACGGCAGGGGTTCGCTCAGCAACGACACACTTTCGCTCTTCATCTGCTACTTCTCCTCGGCATTCAAAAACTCCGCCGCGAGTCTCGACACCTCGATGAGCGGCAGAGAGCCGATTTCATGATCGATGACTCCGGCCAAAAATGAGGCAAAATGCAGACCGGGCGCCGGATCTTTGACCGCGCCGGCTTCGATGCTCACGACATCGAGGACCTCTTCGACCAACAGGCCTATCTGGCGCCATTCGGTCGAACAGATCACGATGAGCTCGGTCGGCTCGATGACGTGTGGAGTGCCTGTTAGGCGGTGGGCGACGTCCACGACCACGATGTTCGTGCCGTGGTGGTTCAGAGAGCCGAGGACCCATGGCGGGGTTTCCGGCAACGGCAGCAGCTGGGCCACCGGAACCACGACCTCGATGCTGCCCAAGAGCAATCCGAAGCGCTGCTGAGCGGCTCGACACTGAAGCACCTCTAGCTCCGCGTCGCTGGTTGGCGCTCTGGCCAGCTTCACCACGAGCTCGCGACGCAGGGCCATCATCTCTTCTTCCAGGGCGTCTAGGCGTGCGTGAATGTTAATGACTTCGTGATCCATGGTTCACCGACCGAATAGATGCCGCTCCACGGCTTGCAGCAGCTTGTCGTGATCGAACTGCCCTTTGACCAGGTATTCGTCCGCCCCTGCTGCAGCGCCTGCTTGAAGATCGCCCTCCTTGCCTCGGCTGCTGACCAAGACGATGGGCAGGTGCTTACGAGCAGCATCCGAGCGCACGCGACGAGTGAGCTCGAGCCCGTCCATGCGTGGCATCTCGATGTCGGTGACCAATAGATCGTACTGCTTCTGCTGTAGCTTTTCCCACGCCTCGGCACCATCCACGGCGACGTCGACGTTGTAACCCGAAGAGACAAGAATGTTGCGCTGAAGTGTTCGATGAGTGAGTGAGTCGTCCACCACCAAGATGACCGAGTCGGCCGGCGTCGCCTCATGCCCACGATCTCGACGCGCGCCTCCACGCTGGCTTCGTAGCCGGCGCCGTAACAGGTGGTCGACATCGAGCGCTATCGCCAGCGAGCCGTCGTCCAGCACGACGATGCCGTGGACCCCATCGATACGCCGTATATTCCAGGGAAAGCGCCGGGTAACGCACTCTTGTTGCTCGAGCACTTCATCGACGATCAGCCCCACCTGTTCGTCACCTCCCGTCAAAACGACCACGTTGTGCTGTTGCCCGGCATCGACGGGTAGCGAGCCGTCGGCGGTCAGCGTGATGAGCGGGATGGGCTCCGCCTGGCCGCCTTGCAGCACAGGGATTCCGTTCAGCTGGCGAATCTCGCTGCTCTTGATGCGCAGGGCACGCTGCACGTTGGCAATCGGCAGCATATAAACCGCCTCTGCGATGCCCACCAAAAGACCGGTCGTTGCGAGCACACTGATCGGGACTTCGAGGGAAAAGCGCGTCCCCATCCCATCACCATGGGAAAACACGCTGCAGCGCCCGCCTACCTGTGCAGCTCCGCGACGAACGGCAGCAAGCCCAACGCCGCGCCCGCTGATGGTGCTGAGCTCCTTGGCCGTCGAGAAGCCGTCGTGGAAGAGTAGCTCGAGCTTGTCCTCGTCCGACATGCGTTCCACGGCTTCGGCGGAAATCACGCCTCGGGTTACCGCCGCCCGAGCAATCTCGTCCGGAACGACGCCTCTCCCATCGTCTCGAACTTCGATGGAGACTCCCGTACCCGCCATCCTGGCAGCGATGGTCAAGGACCCCGTGTGGGGCTTGCCAAGCAAATGTCGCTCCTGCCATGGCTCGATTCCATGGTCCACAGCGTTGCGCAAGAGATGCACCAAGGGATCCCTGAGGTGTTCCAGCACTTGCTTGTCGACGGCGGTATCGCCAACATCGACCGTCAGCTCGACCTTTTTGCCCAGCGCCTCGGCAGCTTCGCGAACCACGCGACGCCACTGCGGCGCCACGGTGGAAAGAGCCACGGTGCGAATGCGCTGCACGTCGACGGTCAGATCGGCGACCAAACGCGAAAGGGCCACTTGCGTGCCGCGCGCACGGTTCAACAATTCGCGCAGCGACCGAGCAATCCGTAGCTCGCTCCGTTCTTCTTGCTGCCTGGCTTCTTCCGAGAGCTGTTCGAGGTGCTGCGCCCAGCGCCCCCGCAGCTTGAGCAGCTCGTCCAAATGTCCGGCGAGTGCGTCGAGGCGATCGCTGCTGACACGCAAGTAGGCCGCCGTGGATTCAGTCGATACCTGAGCCAGCTCGCGAGCCTCCCCATCGGGCGGAAGCTTGGGTTCCCGAATCATCGGCTGGGCTTCGACAGCCGCTGGCGACGGCGCCGACGTTCGTGA
>CBFGRJ010000021.1:0-35682 GCA_965651135.1 uncultured Myxococcales bacterium | reverse complement strand
TTTGGGGTGGGCGTCGAGAGCGGCCAAATCCCAAAGCCGGATGGTTCGATCGTCGCTGGCCGACGCCAGCTGCCCCTTGCTGGAGAAGGACAAGCGGCGCACGGCTCCGCGGTGGTCGCGCAGGGTGGCGATCAGTTGTCGCGTTTCGAGCTCCCAGATTCGGATCAGCTGGTCTTCTCCTCCAGCTGCCAGCCAGCGACCGTCGGGTGACACGGCGACGGTCAGCTGGCGGCGCGCGCCGGCTTGCCATCGAAGCAGTTCCTGCTGCCGTTTCGGATCCCATAGCCGGACACTGTGGTCGGCTCCGGCACTGGCCAGCTGCCCGTTGGGCAGGAAGACCACATCCATGACCCAATCGGAATGCCCTTTCAGGCGCGCGAGGCGCTTTTCGAGACGGGCATCCCAGAGCTCGATGTGAGCGCCGCGCGTGGCTACCGCGACGACGCCGTGGCGTTCGTTGAGAGCGACGGCATTGATGCCACCTTCGAGGGTTCTGGTGCGCTGCGCTTTGGACGTGGCGACCTCCCAGCGGGTGAGCTGTCCGGCGAGGTCGCCGGAGACGAGCCAATCTCCCCTTTCGGAGAGAGCAATCCCGCGTACGGCGGAGCGATGCCCGGTCAGCGCGGCAATGGGCAAGCGTTTGCCCAGGTCCCACACCGTCAGCTCCCCCGTAGAACCGCCGATGGCCAGTCGCTGCCCGTCAGCCGACACGGCGAGCGCTCGCGCTTGTTCGGAAGTCACCGGCAGGCGCGTCTCGCACTCGGCCCGCGCGAGCTGCCACAGACAAGCTCCGTAGCGCCCCAGGCCGGCGCTAACCAGCCCCTGCTCGCGCGGTAGCCACGCGAGCGAGAGGACGTTGCCGGGCTCTACCAGGCGCCTGGTGAGCTTGGGATCGGGCAGGCGCCAGCGCTTCACAGAAAGGTTTTCGTCTAGGCTGACCAAGTGGCGCTCGTCTGGGGTGAGCGCCAGTGCGCGGAGTGCGCGTGCGTGGCCATACACCTCGGCTACGGTTCGCCCGAGCCGTGTATCCACCCAACGTATCCGCTGCTCGAGCGTGCCGTAGATCAGGGTTCGTCCCTGGTCTGACCAGGCGAGGCTGGTCGCTACCTGACTGCGTCCCAGAAGCTTTGGGGGACTGTCTGGCGAGCTCGACAGATCCCACAGGCGCACGGTTCTGTCCGAGCCAGCTGACGCGAGCACCAGTCCGGACGGCGCAAAGCGGAGCGCCGTGAGGGTGCCCGTGTGACCCGTGAGGGTCCGTAGTTCGTTGGAACGCTCCGGGTGCCACACCGCCAGGGCTCCATACCTGCCTCCGGCGGCGATCGCTTCGGAGCCCCAGGTCAACGCGGACACGGGCTCCCCCAGGTGGCTGCTATGAGCTGGCGTTAGTGCTCGCGCATCGTAGATCCGCACATGACCGGATGCGTCGCCGGTGACCAGGTGCTTCTCGTCCGGGCTGAGCGCCAGAGCGGTGACTGCGGCTGTTCCTTCGATTTCAGTGAACGGTTCGCTGGCCGAGCTGCGCCAAAGCCTGACTCGCCCGGAGACGTCTGCAGAATAGATCAGTTGGCCGTCGGCACTGGAGGTCAGCGCAGAGATGCGCGACGCGTGGCTGCCCAGGTGGCTCGGTTTTTCCCCACGCACCACCTTGATTTGGCGATCGTGCGCGCAGGCTATCGTGCCGTTGGCGGGCGCGTAGGCAAGCTCTGTGCAGCTTTGCTGGTAGTCTTTTGTGTGGACCAGCCTGGGGAGTTGGTCGGTGGCCAAGCTGGCCAAAACACCGCGGGCATCTTGGCTAGGGACGATGTTGAGCGAGCGGGCGGCCAACAGCTCGGCGCTCATGGTATCGTCGCGCGCGAGCGCAAAGCGCGCTTGCTTGGCTAGCAGCTCCGCCAAGCTGTGGCGAGCTTCGAGCGCACTTTGGCGCTGTCGTTGCTCCGCATCCAGCGCGCGGTCGCGAGCCGCGACTACTCGTTGGTGGCCAAAGGCAGAAAGCGCCAGCAACGCAACCACCGCCGCTATGGCTACCAAAACCGCGGTCCGATGCTTGCCATAGAAGCGACGCACCAGGTCCCACGACGAGTAGTCGTAAACCTGGACACGCGCTCCGGTGAGGTAGGCCTGCACGTCATCGGCCATTTCTACCGCGCTCTGGTAGCGGTCGTGCCGATCGAAGCGGAGCGCGCGTTCGGCGATGGCACTGAGCTCTGCAGGTATGCGGCGGTCCAGCTGATGTGCGGGTTGGCGCTTCGCTCGAGCGATGCTCGCCACGCCGTGTTTCGGGCTCGGGCGAAAGGGCAGCCGACCCGTCAGCAAAAAGTAGAGCACGACCCCGAGGGACCACACGTCCGTGCGTTCATCGACCTGCGTGCTGAGCCCCGCCAGCTGTTCGGGCGCCATGTAGGCCGGCGTACCGAGAATTTGGCCGAACCGCGTTTGCTCGGGACGCTCCGCTGCGTCCTCGCGAATGCCCGGAATCAGCGAATCCAGGCCTGACGATCGTTTGACTTTCGCGACACCCCAGTCGAGCACGACGGTTTCCCCGAATTCGCCAATCATGACATTTTGCGGCTTGATGTCGCGATGAATGACACCGCGGCTGTGCGCATACGCGATGGCGTGACATAGCCCCAAGAAATGGTTCAACAGTGACAAGCGGCCCTGGAGCCCCTCAGCGCTGCGTATGGCCTCCCTGAGGGTCTTGCCGCGCACCCACCTCATCGCGTAGTAGAGCCGCCCGTCTTCGCGCTCACCCACCTCGTACACAGGGACGATGTTGGGGTGCTCGAGCTGCCCGGTCACGCGCGCTTCACGTAAGAAGCGAGCGCGCAGCGCAGCCGCTGATGCCGGGTCATGCTCCTTCAAGGCTTCGGGCAAGATTTCTTTGACGGCCACCTCGCGCCCCAGGGCCATGTCCACGGTGACGAAGACACGTCCCAGACCGCCCCGTCCAAGCTCCGCGATTTCGAGCGGTTCTACTCGGTTGCGAGGCTCCGGGTTGAGACTGCGAGCCAATCTTGTCGACTCGAAGTCCCCGGGGTGCATGTCACGATTCGGGTCCACCGTGGTTTGGTACCCAAGGTCCGCCGACGTCGAGCGCTCGCGCACCTGCACTCGCCAAGCGTTGCCGTTGGGCATGCGCGAGTGGTCGGGCCGAGATTGCACCTCACCTGCGGCGCGCGGTGGCCTATCGGAATCCATCCGCTACGGATACGTCCGCGCCCGGTGGCCGTTAACCTTGCGGCGTAGGTGGCCATGGATCAGGGTGCTCCTGCTAGGGTCGCGCAGGGATACTATGCTACCGAGTGTGCTTTGGGCCGAGCCTTGCCCCTACTCGGGTCGCTTGGTGCGGCGGACAACGCCGCGATCGCCGGAGTGCTCGCTGGGCTCCGGGTTCTCGCTCGCGGCTACGGCTCCTGACTCCGAAAGGCCGAGCTTTTGGCGCAAGACATCGCCCAGGCTTCCGAGGCTTCCGGCAGCGGAGCGCGTCTGGGTCTCGGAGAACTCTTTGTAGTTGCGGCGCTCTTCGACGCCAGCGACGCCCACCGCGCTGAAGCGCAGCTTGCCGTCTTTGCTATCGCGACTGATGAGGACGACCCTGAGCTTTTTGCCGACGGGGTAGGCGCGGCGGTGGTCGGAGCCTGGCGGCAGCCCGAGCTCTTTGAGCGGAACCAGGCCGGAGCCCTTCTCGGTATCGACCAGGACCCCGTGGTTCAGCGCCTTGGCAACCGTCCCCTCCAAGATCTCTTCGCGTCGCGGTGCTTCGACGGTTTTCTGGGTCAGCTGTTTCAGTGACAGGCGTATTTTCAGGCCTTTGTCGCCCGATTCGACGCTGAGCACCTGCGCTTTGACCTGCTCGCCTTCTTTCACGACGTCTTCAACGCGTTCGACGCGGTGACTGGCGAGCTCGGAAATGTGGATGAAGCCGGTGGCGCCGCCCAGGTCTACGAGAGCGCCATGGCGCTGCACGGAGGTGACGCTGCCAACGACCTCGGCACCGGGCTTGAGAGAACCGAGCAGCTCGAGCTCACGCGCTCGCCGCTCGTCCTGCAACAGGGCACGACGTGACAGCACCACACTACGCCCGGAGTCGCGGAGCTCGAGTACTTTGAACTCGTAGCTCTCGCCGACGTACCCTTCCAGCGACGCAGTGTAGCCGAGCTCCACCTGCGACGCGGGGCAGAACGCGAGCACGTCGCCTACCTTTACTTCGAGCCCACCTTTGACGGCTTTGACCACTTCACCCCGAACGGGAGTGCCGCCCTCGCGGGCGAGCTCGAGGGAACGGGTGTCGATGGCGCCTCCACCTCTGCCCAACGAGGTCGTCAGGTGCGCGCCCTCCGGCGTTGGATCCAGGACCGTGGCTCGCAGCTTTTCTCCTTTGGCAGGTAACTGATTGCCGAATTCGGAGCGCGCGATCCGCGCATCTTGCGGAGTCCCGACGTCCAGGAAGATCCATTCTGGCGTGATCTCGAGCACGGTGCCCTCGATCACCTGACCCTTTTGCAGGCGCAGGTCAGCGCGCTGTCGCCCCCCTTCGGGTGAGGCATCGAACAAGGAGGCGAAGTCTGAATCGTCCATGATGAAACCAAGTCTGCCACCGCCTAGGGCCTCCACAAGGGCAAGGCCAAATGCGGTGCGAGGCGCTTATAGATCGAAGAACAAGTCGGCGGCGAAGATGATGTCGGTGACGTCTCCGAAGCTGCGGGCGTTGTGGTCACGTACACGCACGCTCAGATCGCCCACCGTTTCGCCCCCGGTAATGATGGTGTAGCCCAGGAAAAAGCCGACGGGGACTCGGGTGTATTCGAATTCGTTCTCCGTCCAGACGGCGGCCTCGGGTCCCAAGAACAGCTGCGAGGTCACGTTGACGTTGAGCACGAAAGGCGCCGTGAAATCGGCGTAGGCGTCGTCCTCGGGGAAGCCGAAGCGCAAAAATGGGCCGGTGTCGAAGCGAGCGACCGAGCCCAGGTGGATCTGCACCGGTAGGCCCACGATACCGCCGAAATCGCCCTCGAACGGCAGGTTCCCTTGAGCGAACACGCCCACGTCGGCCGTGCCTTTGGTGAACTGGTAGAGCAAATGGACCCGTGGATCGTGCAGATCGGGACCGTCCGGCGCCAAGCGCATCGGAATCACCGCGCCCAAGTGAAAGTCTTGGGCTAGGCCGAAGGTGGCTCCCGCGTTGAACCACGCGGGGTTGTCCCCTTCTTGGGACCTATAGACGAACTGGCCTTCGGGTAAGAGCCAGCGCGGTCCTCCGTCGAGCAAGATGGTTTTCGATGGCACGACCAGATCGCGGTTGGCAAGCTCGCTGGCTACCCGGCCCGAGCTGGCGAACGCGGCATGATTCCAGGCGACTGCGACGACAAGGGTCGCGGTGGCGAGGCAAGCTCGAAGTCTCAGCATGGTACGACGTGGGCTCTTTTACTCGCGGCCGCCGGGCTGGGGAAGTGCTATATGCCAGGGCGCCGAAACGGCGCATTTTAATGATTTCGAGCGATTGGAGCGAGGACGGCTGGTGAGCGGCGGGTCGCAAAAAAAGAGCGCGGAACACAGGTACTCGGGTGAAAACGTCAGGTTGGGCGAGCACGCCTCGCCGTACCCGGTCAGCCGCCTTGCGGCTCCCATCACGCTGGTCGATACCGCGCGGGCCATCGAGGCCGCTTCCGAGACCATAGCCCTGCGCACCAATGCCCAGCTCGAGGTGATTGTGGAGCAGATGCAAGCCTTGCAGCAAAAGGCGCGCGAGATCTTGCAGCAGGCCGCTGAAGACGTGGAGTTGATCCACGCCGAGTGCCGCTTTCAGCGCGTCGTGGGTCGTGTGTATCACCTGTACCAGCGGCCCGACGGACGACGCTACTTTTCCATGTTGGCCCCGGAGGAATACAGCCGGGGAGCTCCGCACGCCTATGTCGCCAGCT
This sequence comes from uncultured Myxococcales bacterium, assembly GCA_965651135.1. Lineage (GTDB taxonomy): Bacteria > Myxococcota_A > Polyangia > Polyangiales > Polyangiaceae > JAICQQ01. The sequence continues at coordinate 29,758 of CBFGRJ010000021.1, read as the reverse complement.
ACCGCTACGAGCACGGCGAATCCTGGACGCGCACCGATCAGATCGATGCGAAAGATCACAAGCGCGAAGAGATAGAGCGCTACGCGGCGACTCGGTTGCTACCCAAGTAAGGCGCCCGGCAACTCCGGTGGCGCCCGCATCTCGTCTCGGGCAGTCCGGAGTTGGTGAAGACTCTATCCCTTTGCCAATGGCCCATTCAGCTGCCCGGTTTTGACGCAGCTATGCTATGTGGAAACCATTCCGCGGATGCGCGTGGCGGCGCCTTCGTCTGCGGCGATCTCGAACAGGGCATAGGACATCATGTCGATACTTCGCAGTATTCTCATCGTAGGTAGCCTTCCGGCTCTGCTCTTGGGGGCGTGCGGTGGGGGGGACGGCGACGGCGACGGCGACGGCAGCGCGAGCGGCTTTGGAGGGACGGCGAACATACCCATCAACCCCTTCACTGCTTCGAACGGCTCGGGCACGACTGGGCCGGGTCACAATCCGGGCCTCGATGGTTGCGCTCCCGCACCCGACGAAAGTGGCTGCATTGGTGAGAACTTCGAGGGCGAGAACATCCCGCTGGATATCTACGTGATGTTCGACCTTTCGTGCTCCATGAGCTGTTCGGTCAACAAGCAGGGCTGTTGTCGCCGTGACGATCCGGTTCCACTCGAAGATTGGCGCATCCAACCCGTGCGACAAGCGATGCGAAGCTTCTTGCAAGATCCATTGAGCGCCGGCATCGGCGTCGGGCTGGGGTTCTTCGGTGATCATTCCTCGGCAGAGGACAACGATCCTGCCATCTGCAACGTCGAAAATCACTCCGATGCGACCGTGCCGATCGGACAACTGCCGGACGCGGCGGCGCAACTGATCGACGCTCTCGAGGCTGGTGAGCCCCAGGGCGGCACGCCCACTCACCTCGCGATTGATGGGGCCTGCGTTTACACCAGTGACTGGAGACAACAGAACCCCTCGCACAAAGTTGTCATCCTGCTGGTCACCGACGGTGTTCCAGAGGCGGCTTGCAACGCCAATATTCAGCTCGCGACGACGGCGGCCAGCAATTGCTACGAAGGCGGGCGCGGCATCCCGACCTACGTGCTGGGCGTCGTGGCCAATAACAACAATTCGCTCACGCAGCTGAACCAGATTGCAGAGGCCGGCGGCACGAACCAGGCATACCTCACCGATTCGGGGAACATCGCTGGCTCGGTGCTGGCCGCGTTGAATGCCATCCGAGCCGATGCCACCATCCCCTGCAGCTTGCCCATTCCCGAGCCAAAGAACGGGAGGATGCTCGACTATGACTATGTCAACCTCGGCATTTGCAACGCCGCCGGTGACAACGTCCCGACCTACTACGTGCCCGACGAGGGTAGCTGCGGCGAGGCAGGCACCTGGTACTACGAAGATACGCCGAGCGGCCGCGTCATCCAGCTCTGCGACCTGACCTGCAAAACGGTCACGATTTCCGGCTCCAAGTTGTTCTTCAGCGTCGGTTGCAAACGCAACGACGGCCCCGTGCAGTAGCGGCTTCGAAATCGGGCGCACCCACAAGCCACGACGATCAGTTGCGGCCGCCGAGCAACTTGGGACCCGTGGACGGACCTTCCGAAATGCCGCGCCTGAGCACGATTTTGCCGCCAGCTTCACGACCAGCTCGATAGCTGTCACGGTCGTGGCTGCCCCCGCGGCTGGTCCAGCGAATGTGCGGGTGGCGCCGGCGGAAGTAACCGGCCAGCTCGGCGTCTCCTTGCCACACCAACCCTGCTTTTTGGTTCTTGCTGCGCTCCTCCCCGAGCTTCCTCAAAAAACCGCTCATGACTCCGGTGACGAAGGCGCGGCGATTGGCGTTTTTGCGGATCCCATTTTGGCGCTTGTGCTCGCGCCACAGCTGTTCGGCAGTGCGGTTCAAGAAGGTGTGCACGTATTCTGCCAGCGCCAGATTGCTCTCGGTCCCGCATATCTCGAGCACGCTGCCGCGCTTTTGCTCCAAGGGTCGGTACACCGGCACCCAGATCGCCTGGACGAAGAAGTGTTCGCTCAAGATGGTCGATAGAATGCGCTGGCTTTCGGCGACCCTACCCGAGGGTTGCCCCAGATGGCGAAAACGAAAGCTCCCCTGCTGAGAGCTGAGCGCCGCGTCGATGTTGTACTTGAGCATCAGGCGCTGGGCTGCGCTCATGGCGGCTTGTGCTTCGTGCGCGTTGGGGCTTTCGGCCAGCGCCAATAGCTTGGCCACGCGCTCGAGCATGCGCGCTTGATCACCGACGCTTGCCTGGTCGGGAAGACCGGTGGGGTTCGCGTCGATCCCGCGTTCGGCGCACACCTGACGAAACAAGGCTCCGTGAGCCTCGTCTGTCTGCCCCAGTACTTCGCTCACGTACTGGTGGGCCATTTCGTGCTTGAGCACCTCCACCAGCACGCCCCAGCCATGCTCGGTCAGCAGCGAGCGCGAGAGACCCAGCTCTCGGTGCTGCGGGCTGTAGCGCCCCAGCTGATCCTCGGCATCGAGCCAGCGCAATGTCGGAGGCAGCAAGAGACCTTTGAAGAGCGAGTGATTGTACTCCGTGTAGCACTGCCTAACTCGTCTTAGCGCGGCGCGCTCCAACTCCGCGGACAACACTTGGGTTCGTTCCGACACGACGGACACATATGTCCCCGGGCCGAACCCGTCAACCGCATGCTTTTGTCATGGGCAGCGCCCGAGGGCGAAAGTACCATTGGCTTCGATGGCAAATCGCGAAGATGCGCTACGCTACCACTCCGAGGGGCGCCCCGGAAAAATCGAGGTCGTTTGGAGCAAGCCGGTCGCGTCTCAGCTCGACCTTTCGCTGGCTTACTCGCCCGGGGTCGCCGAGCCGTGTCGCGAGATCGCGAACGACCCGAATGCAGTCGACCTGTACACGGCGAGACGTAACCTGGTGGCGGTCGTGACGAACGGCACGGCCGTTTTGGGTCTTGGCGACATCGGACCGCGGGCAGCCAAGCCCGTCATGGAGGGCAAAGCGGTCTTGTTCAAGCGGTTTGCCGATATCGATGTCTTCGATCTCGAGCTGAACGCGCCCGACCCCGAGCAGTTCGTGCAAATCGTCAAGGCGCTGGAGCCCACCTTTGGTGGGATCAACCTCGAGGACATCAAAGCTCCGGATTGTTTCATCATCGAGCGTGCGCTGCGCGAACAGATGAGCATTCCGGTGTTTCACGATGATCAACACGGCACGGCCATCATTTCGGCCGCAGCCCTGCGCAATGCCGCCGATTTGCAGGGCAAGCCTCTGGATTCGCTGAAGGTGACCTGCATCGGCGCCGGTGCCGCGGCGACCTCGTGCATGGACATGTGGGTCCGCTTCGGTATTCGCCAGGACAACATCACCATGGTCGACAATCATGGTGTGCTGTTCGAAGATCGCGGCGACCTCGACGAATTTCGCCGCGCGTTCGCGCGACCCAAGAGCGACCCGCGTCGCACGCTCGCTGAAGCGCTCGAGGGCGCGGACGTATTGATCGGGCTTTCAGCGGGCAATATCGTGACCGAGGCCATGCTCAAGACCATGGCCCCCAAGCCCATCGTCTTTGCGCTGGCGAATCCTGACCCAGAAATCCCCTACGAAGTCGCGCTGCGCGCTCGACCCGATGCCATCGTGGCCACTGGGCGCAGCGACTACCCCAACCAGGTCAACAACGTTCTGGGGTTTCCCTACATCTTTCGCGGCGCGCTCGACGTGCGCGCCAGCGAAATCAACGAAGAGATGAAGATCGCCGCCGCTTGCGCATTGGCCGATCTGGCGCGCGAAGAGGTGCCGGAAGATGTGCTGCGCGCTTACGGGCGCAGCAACATGAAGTTCGGTCGCAATTACATCATTCCCAAACCCTTCGACAACCGCGTGCTCTACTACGTGGCTCCCGCGGTGGCCGAGGCTGCCGTGCGAAGCGGTGTGGCGCGCGAGCGGCTGGAAATCGGCGAATACCGCGATCACCTTTATCGCACCATTTCACCGGCTCGGCGCGTGCTCTGGCACATCACCGCAGAAGCCAAGTCGGAGCCCAAACGGCTGGTTTATCCAGAAAGCACGGACGAAAACATCTTGCGGGCGGCGCATCGCATCGTCGACGCAGGCATCGCTCAGCCCATTTTGCTCGGCGAAGAAGCGACCATCAGGCAGCGCGCCGAAACTCTGGGTGTCGACCTGGCCGGATGCCATTTCATCAACCCGCGGACCAGCGACCGTTTGGATGCTTATGCCGAGCACTACTGGAAGAAGCGCCAACGGCGCGGTGTCACGCTCGTGTCGGCGGAGCGCCTGATGCGGCGTTCACGCACGGCCTTTGGCTTGATGATGGTGGAGATGGGCGATGCCGATGGGTTCGTCGCCGGCTCACGTCAGGACTACCCCGAGACAATCCGTCCTGCGCTCCAGATCATCGGAGTGCGCAAAGACGTGAAACGGGCCGCGGGCATGTACATGGTGATCACCAAAGGGGGCGTGAAGTTTCTGGCCGACACCACCATCAACATTCAGCCCGATGCCGAGACGCTGGCAGAAATCGCGATGCTGGCCGCCGAACGCGTGCGAGAGCTCGGCATCGAGCCACGCATTGCCATGCTCTCGTTCTCCAACTTCGGCGATGCCCGCCACCCGGAGTCGGAGAAGGTGGCGCTGGCTACCAAGTTGGTCAAGGAGCGTCGCCCCGATCTGATGATCGATGGCGAAATGCAAGCCAACGTGGCGCTCAGCGAGCGCGAACGCGCTCCGTACCCGTTCTGCACTCTCAAGGGGGAAGCCAATGTCCTCATCTTCCCGAACTTGGACGCCGGCAACGCCGCTTACAAGTTGTTGGGAGCTCAAGGCGGCGTCGACGTCATCGGCCCTATGGTGCTCGGCATCGCAAAACCAGTCGCCGTCTTGCAGCAGAGCGCGACCGTCGACAGCATCGTGCACATGAGCGCCATCACAGCCTCCAATGCCATCCATTGGGCCAGGGCCAATGCTCGGGAGTGACGGAGTCATTCACGCATGCGGTCGCGGACGAAGGGGCCGTGGCCATGCAGGTCGTCGTCCGTCCAGCCCCCGTCGATGGAGACACCTTGACTCTTGAAGTAGCAGGATAGGTCGCTGCAGTTGTCTAGCTTCCAGGCTGTCCAACTGATCCCGTAGGTGTTCATCCAGTCGGTCCAATCGCGGGCTTCGTCCAGGCAGAGATCGCCTTCGACGCCACCGTCTGCTTTGGTGGCTCCCCACTCGGTGACGAACAGGGCGGCACCCGCGCGCATCGCTTTTTCTCCGAGTGCTCGCTGCCCGTCTTGGTGATCACACGCGTAAAAGTGCAGGGTATAGGCGATGTTTTCGCCGGCTACGGGATCGATGGCAGCCGTGTCCACGCGTTGTGACCAGAGCGGCGTACCCATGATGACGATGTTGTCGGGATCGTGTTCGCGGATACGACGGAGCACGGTCTCGTGGTACGGTTTGAGCTCGGCGGACCAGGAAATGTTGGTGGGCTCGTTGAACAACTCGTAGAGCACGTTGGGCCTATCGCCATACATTTCGGCCATGTCGGCGAAGAACGCTTCGGCTTCTTCGGTGTGCTCGTGGGCATTGTGATCGTGCCAGTCGATGATGACGTACACACCAGCGCTGATCGCATTGTCGACAATCGTGGTGACTTGCTGCCGTGCGCGCTCGGGATTGTCCAGGTAGGCGCCCCCGGGTTCGATGCCCATCGCGGCCCGGATCACCGAGAGATTCCAGTTGTCGCGCATCCACTCGAGTGCTGCGGCGCTCTCTGCATAACCATCGGCTTCCCAGTTGAGCCACATGCTGCTCGGCCCTCGGAGCTGAACGGCGTCACCGCTTTCGTCCACCAATTGGTTGCCGTGGATCCTGAGCTGCCCGAACTCTTCGACGGGGGTGCTGCCGCTTGCGCCGCCGCCCCCTCCGGCTCCCGGCATCGCACGATAGGCCTTGCCGCTCGACGGAAGGCTACCCTCGTCCAGCTCGGAACCGGGGTCGCAGGCAAGCAAGAGCAAAATCGAGGAAGGCAGGACAAGTAGGCGTGAAAAGCGTGCAGAAATGCGCATGGGTCAGAGGTGTATGTTTCGGGTCGCCCGCGGCTTCGACAAACTTGGAAGCGGTCGTCGTTTTTTTCGTGCAGCTGTGCGACCCGAGAAACCTGCATGGCAGAAAGCGGTCGCTTTGACCATGTAGTCGCGGCACGCACAGCCAGGATGAAGCTGCACCTTCTGCCCGGCCCATTGCAGGCGCAGCGAATGCCTGGCGCGCGCGTCCACAGAGGACGAGTTCTGCTCGACGACCGTCGCTCGGCCTCGCACAATAGTCCGGTGTCGAGGTGGTTTGTCGAGCGCTCGTTAGTCGCTCACGGAGGTCGCGCGAATGAGCCGATCTAGCTTACAGGGGCTAGCATCTGCGGCCACGGAGCTCGACACCGTTCCCGCTCCACCCGAGGCGGAGGCGAGTGCGACGAGCGGTGCGCTGGTGGGAACCCTGCTCGCCGATCGCTATCGCATCGAGCAGCTCTTGGGCGAGGGGGGCATGGGCCAGGTGTATCGCGCCCAGCACGTGCACATGCGAAAGACGGTGGCGATCAAGGTGCTGCACCGCGAGCTCACGATGCAACCCGAGATCGTGGCTCGCTTCGAGCGCGAAGCCGTCGCCGCAGCCCGCATCGAGCACCCTCACGTCGCCGCTGCTACCGATTTCGGGCAGCTGCCCGATGGCTCGTTTTACCTGGTTCTCGAGTTCATCGAAGGGCGCAGCCTCACGGCTCTTTTGGCCGAGCACGGGCGGCTGCCGCCAGCCCGTGCGCTGGCTATCGCGCGTCAGGTCTGCGACGCCCTGGACGCAGCGCACAGCGCAGGCATCGTGCATCGCGACCTGAAGCCCGACAACGTGATGCTGCTCGCTCGCGAGGGCGATGCGGACTTCGTGAAGGTGTTGGACTTCGGCATTGCCAAGCTGCAGAGCGACGATACCAGCGGGCAGCCGGCGCTCACGAAAGCGGGCACCGTGTTCGGAACACCGGAGTACATGGCCCCCGAGCAGGCGCAGGGTGCCGGTGTCGACGCAAGAAGCGATTTATACACGCTTGGCATGATGCTCTACGAAATGTTGAGCGGCGCCACTGCATTCAAGGACGATCAGTTGGTGGTGGTCCTGACTCGCCAAATGACCGCCGATCCGCCGCCGCTGCCGGACGATGTCGATCCCGCGACCCGTGAGCTGGTCATGACGTTGCTCAAGAAGAAACCGGCTGAGCGCGTGCAGACCGCCGCGGAGCTGCGAGATCGCATCGACGCACTGCTGGGTCTGACGCCGCCGAGCTCGTCTCTGGCCTACTCGCTCGATTTCAACGCAGGCCCGCTTTCCGCCGCGTCCGTCGCGCGCACTGCCGCGGTGCCGGCAGCGTTGGGCCGCGCAGCAGAGGCGCTCAAAGATCGGCTTCCGGCGGTCAAACGGACGCTGGAGCGCCGGGTTTCTGCGGGGCGGTTCCAGGTGCGCGTGTCTTGGCTGCTCGGAGCCGCCGGCGTACTGCTGTCGTTGGTGCTGTTCGCAGCGCTGGCCACGGACGGCGCGAGCGCCGAGCTCGCCGCCGAGTCGAAGCGGACCGCGGCCGAGGCCGAAGCCGATCCAAACGCAGACGAGCGCCGTCTAGAAGAGCTGCTGACCCCTGCGCAGAACGGCGAGCGTGCAGCGCTGGGCGAGCTGCGCCAGTTGGCCACGCGGCTGTCGAGCGCGCGGGCCTGGCGAGCGCTCGGGCGCGGTTACGCGCGGCTCCGCCACTTCGATGCCGCGCTGAACGCCTATGCTGCGGCTTTGGAGCTCGACACCGCTGTGGCGAACGATCCCGAGGTGGCCAGCGACGTGCGCCGCGCTGCCAACGAACCGCGCCACGTCGAGCAGGCGCTCACGATTGCTACCCGCCTGGGGCAGCCAGGTGCAGATCTGATTTACGACGTGTGGCTCGCGAGCAAGAGCGACAAGGCACGAGAGCGCACCGCTACGTTGGCGCGAGCCCGTATCGACGCGCCTGAGTTCCTCGCGCAAGCGTCGCCTTCTCTGCGAGTTGCCCTGGAGCTTGGTTCGGCGAAGGGTTGCGCCGCCTACAAGAAGGTGATGCCGTTGGCTGCCGAGCACGCCGATGCCCGCTCGTTAACCAAGTTGACTCCGCTGACGCACCGGACGGGCTGCGGCTTTTTGGGGCTGCGCGACTGCTATTCGTGCCTCAGGGGTGGTCACGAGCTGACGCGGGCTCTGGAGCGCGCGCGCAATACGCCCGCGCCCCAAGTGGCGCTGGCTCCGAGCACTCCCGCTCAATAGCGAGGCACGCTGGGATCGATCTCCTGGGACCAGGCATCGATGCCGCCGTTGACGTTGTACACGTTGCGGAACCCCTCGCGCAAAAAGTGCTCCGCCGCCTGACGACTTCGCACTCCGTGGTGACACAAGAACACCAGGGGTTGCGAGCGGTCCAGCTGCTCGAGCTCGGCATGCGTCGCGTCGTCGAGGAGCTTCGAACCAGCAATGCTCGCCAGCTCGCGCTCGCGCTCGGTGCGCACGTCGATCAGCGTGAGCGCTTCGCCGGCATCGAGCTTGCGCTTCAATTCCTGAACGCTGAGTGGCTGGACTTTGGGCGGCTCATTGGGGTTGTCGATCTTGAAGGCCGGGCCTTGGGGCGTATCGACCAAGTCGATGCTCACTCCATGGGCACGGGCGGCGCTCAGCCGCGGTACGGCGAGCTTGACCTGACCCAACTCGATCACGAAATCGCCCTTCTGCGAGGGCCCGATCGAGAGCGCGTGTTCGAACCCCGGGCTCACTTCCAGCCGCACCATTTCGCTGTCGTTCTCCAATGCATCGACGAGCGCCGTTTGCGCGCGCTGGCTCACCGACAGCTGTGGGGGGGCCATCGGTTCCACCTTCACGCCGAGCTTCTCTTGGAGCTGCCCCGTTTCGAAGAGCTCGCTCACGATGTCGCAGCCGCCGATGAACTCACCGCGCACGTACAGCTGCGGGATGGTCGGCCACGACGAAAACTCTTTGATGCCTTCCCGCAGGTTCTGGTCGGAGAGCACGTCGAGCGTCTCGTAGTCCGGGACCAACGAGTCGAGGATCTGCACGACCCGCGCCGAAAAGCCGCACTGAGGTGCGCGGCGCGATCCCTTCATGAACAGCACTACCGGGTGCTGCTGGATACTTTGCTCGATGAGGCCTCGTGTTTCTGCGTCCATGGGCGCGTTTCTGAACCTCCCACCGGTTACTGTCAAATTGTTCCGTAACGGAAGGTATTTCTGGCTCGGACGCGTCTCCCACCCGCCAAAAAAGCAGATCAATCCGTACATCCTGATGATTGGATTGACTGTCATGGCCCAGACTGCTAGACCTGGCTGAACAAGGTCTCCCATGGTTTCGCTCGAAAGCACTCTCGACGTGCTGCATCTGCTCGGGGACGAGACGCGGGTGCGGCTTTTGGCGCTGCTGGAGGACAACGAGCTCACCGTGGCGGAGCTCACGGCGGTCTTGGAGCTCCCGCAGTCACGTGTTTCGACTCATTTGGGCCGGCTGAAAGAGGCGGGGCTCTTGAGGGACCGGCGCGCCGGGGTGTCGTCGTATTACACCGTGAAGGCCCTGGCGGAACCCGCGCAGAGCCTGTGGAACCTGCTCAGGAGCACGGTAAAGGACGTGGTTTTGGCGCGCGACAAGCAGCGCCTGCAAGACCTCAAGCGCGCCCGCAACGAGGCCGCCAAATGGCCTGACACGGTGGCAGGTGAGATGGAGCGACACTACTCGCCCGGACGCACTTGGGAGACGACCGCACGCGGCCTGGTAGGGCTCTTGCGGTTGGGGGACACCCTGGATATCGGTGCAGGAGATGGCGCCATCGGGCAGCTCGTGGTCAAGAGAGCGCGATCGCTGACTTGTTTGGACAAGAGCGAGCGCATGATCGAGGCTGCACGAGCCCGCCTCGCCGATTTCGGTAATGTGCGGTTTTGCGTGGCCGACATGCACCAGCTGCCGTTCGACGACGATTCGTTCGACGACATCATGATCTTCAATGCGCTGACCTATGCGGAACGCCCGGAGCAGGTGCTGGCGGAGGCCAAGCGCGTGCTGCGCCCCGAAGGCCGCGTCGTGATCATGTGTCTAGGGCGGCACGAGCACGCCGACATTGCGGCGCGCTACGATCATGTCAATCTGGGGTTTTCGCCTGCCGAGCTCGCACGAATGCACGAGGCGGTGGGCTTGTCGGTCTTGGATTTGGGCGTTTGCTCCCGCGAACGCAGAAAGCCTTATTTCGAAGTGGTGAGCGCGGTATCCACCAAGCGCTGAGCCAGTGCTTGGAGAATGATCATGAAAGAATCCGAAACAGTGACGACGATCCAACGACTGGCACGCTCGCGCGTGTTGCTTTTGGATGGGGCCATGGGGACGGCCATCCAAACCTACAACTTGGGCGAGGCCGACTACCGAGGCGAGCGCTTTCAGCGGCACTCACACGAGCTCAAGGGAAACAACGACCTATTGGTGTTGACGCGGCCGCAAGTCGTTTCCGAAATCCACGAAGCCTACCTGGCTGCCGGTAGCGATATCATCGAAACCAACACCTTCGCGAGCACCAAGGTGGCTCAGGCCGACTACGCTCTGGAGCCCGTTTGCTACGAGTTGAACCTCGAGGCGGCGCGTCTGGCTCGATCGGCCGCGGACCTTTGGTCCGACAAGACACCGGACAAGCCGCGCTTCGTGGCGGGTGCCATCGGGCCGATGAATCGCAGCCTGAGCATCTCGCCGGACGTCAATGATCCCTCGTTGCGCTCCGTCACCTTCGACGAGGTGCTCGGCGCTTACTTGGAGCAGGTCAACGGGTTGATCGATGGAGGCGTCGATCTACTGCTGGTCGAAACCATTTTCGACACGCTGAACTGCAAAGCAGCGCTGGTGGCGATCGAAAAGGCTTTTCAGGAACGACAGCGGCGCTTGCCCATCATGATCAGCGTGACAATTACCGACCGCAGCGGGCGCACGCTCTCGGGCCAGACGCTCGAAGCATTCTTCGCCTCCGTTGCGCATTGTCACCCGCTGAGCGTGGGCATCAACTGCTCGCTGGGCGCGACCGAGATGCGCCCCTACATTGCGGAGCTGAGCCGCTTGGCACCGATGTTGGTCAGCTCGTACCCAAATGCCGGCTTGCCCAACGCCTTCGGCGGCTACGACGAGACGCCGGAGCAAACGGCCGCTTTGCTCGAAGACTTCGTGAAGCAGCGTTTCGTCAACATCGTGGGCGGGTGTTGCGGCACCACGCCGGCGCACATCAAGGCCATTGCCGAGCACGTGCGAGAGCTTCCACCCCGCGAGGTGCCCACGGTCGAGCCCGTAACGCGCTGGTCGGGGCTCGAACCGCTGGTGGCGCGGCAAGACGCCAACTTTCTCATGATCGGCGAGCGCACCAACGTCACGGGCAGCAAGCGCTTTGCCAATCTGATCAAGCGGGGCGACTACACCACGGCCTTGGAAGTCGCAGCAGAGCAGGTCCGTAGCGGGGCCAACATCCTCGACGTCAATATGGACGAAGCGATGCTGGATTCGGAGGCGGCGATGACCAAGTTCTTGAACTTGATCGCCACCGAGCCCGAAATTGCGCGGGTCCCGATCATGATCGACAGCTCCAAGTGGTCGGTGATCGAAGCGGGCCTGAAATGCGTGCAGGGCAAGAGCATCGTCAACTCGATCAGTCTCAAAGAGGGCGAAGCCGACTTCCTCGAGAAGGCAGCGAAAGCCAAAGCTTACGGGGCCAGCGTGGTCGTCATGGCGTTCGACGAAGAAGGGCAGGCCGAGAGCGCCGAGCGCAAGTTCGAAATCTGCGCGCGAGCCTATCGGCTCTTGACCGAGCGGGTCGGTTTCGCTCCCGAGGACATCATTTTCGACCCAAATATCTTCGCGGTGGCGACCGGCATCGAGGGGCACAATCGCTTCGCCATGAACTTCATCGAAGCCACCCGGCGCATCAAACAGGAGCTGCCGGGCGCCAAAGTCAGCGGTGGCGTCAGCAACCTGTCGTTCTCGTTCCGAGGCAACGACCCGGTGCGCGAGGCATTCCATTCCGCTTTCTTGTATGCCGCGGTCCAGGCGGGCATGGACATGGGCATCGTGAACGCGGGCCAGCTCGCGGTCTACGAGGAGATCCCCAAAGACCTCTTGGAGCGAGTCGAAGACGTGCTGTTCGACCGAAGACCCGACGCCACCGAGCGCATGGTGGAGTTCGCCGAGACGGTGAAGGGTGGGGCCAAGAAGCGCGAGATCGATCTGACCTGGCGCGAGCAACCGGTCGAAGCCCGCATCAGCCATGCCCTGGTCAAAGGCCTGGTGGATTTCATCGAACAGGACGTGGAAGAGGCGCGTCAGAAGCTCGGCAGCCCGATCAAAGTGATCGAGGGACCCATGATGGCGGGCATGAGCGTCGTCGGCGATCTGTTCGGTGCCGGCAAGATGTTCTTACCCCAGGTGGTCAAGAGCGCGCGGGTGATGAAGCGCGGCGTCGCTTACCTCGAACCGTTCATGGAGGCCGAGAAGGACGAGACCAGCAAGCCCGTCGGCAAGATCGTGATGGCCACCGTCAAGGGTGACGTCCACGATATCGGCAAAAACATCGTAGGAGTGGTGCTGGGTTGCAACAACTACGAGGTCGTCGACCTCGGCGTGATGGTGCCTTGCGACAAGATCCTCGACACGGCGATAAAGGAGAAAGCCGACATGATCGGGCTGAGTGGACTCATCACCCCGAGCCTGGACGAAATGGTGAACGTGGCGCGCGAAATGCAACGCCGCAAGCTCGACCTGCCCTTGTTGATCGGTGGAGCGACCACTAGCAGGCAGCACACGGCAGTCAAGGTGGCTCCGGAGTACGACAACATCGTCGTACACGTGTTGGATGCGTCGCGTGCCGTTGGCGTGGTGTCGAGCCTGCTCGATGAGGAGGGGCGCGCCAAGCTCGATCGCGAAAACCGCCTCGACCAGCAGCGTTTTCGCGAAATTCATGCCGGCAAGAAGAAGCGGCCGTTGCTCAGCTACGAGCAGGCGAAGCGCAAGGCCCCCGCCTTCGATTTCGCACAGGCCGACTTGCATGTGCCGCATTTTCTGGGTGTTCGCACGCTCGACGAATTCCCGCTCGCCGAGATCGCCAAGTACATCGACTGGTCTTTCTTTTTCATCGCCTGGGAGCTGAAGGGGCGCTTCCCGGGCATCTTGGAAAGCCCGGAGTACGGCGAGGCGGCACGAGAGCTCTACGCCAACGGCACCCAGCTGCTCGAACGCATCATCGATCAAAAGCTGCTCACGGCTCGCGCCGCTTACGGCTTCTGGCCCGCAGCCAGCGACGGTGACGACATCGTCTTGTATACGAACGACGAGCGGACCACCGAGCTCATGAGGTTCAACATGCTGCGGCAACAGCAGGAACGAAGCGACAAGGGAGCCCTGCTGAGCCTGGCGGACTTCGTGGCGCCTGCTTCAGGACCGCACCGGGACTACGTGGGTGCTTTTGCATGCACCGCCGGCATCAACGCCGAAGAGCTGGCGGCTCGATTCGAGCGAGAGCACGACGACTACAGCGCGATCATGGTCAAGGCGTTGGCCGATCGCCTCGCCGAAGCCTTCGCTGAGCTGTTGCACGAGCGAGCCCGGCGAGAATGGGGCTACGCGCCGGGCGAGTCGCTCACCAACGACGAGCTGATCCGCGAAAAATACCGCGGCATCCGTCCCGCATTCGGCTACCCCGCGTGCCCCGATCACACCGAAAAGCGCAAGCTCTTCGAGCTACTCGACGCCGGCTCCGTTGGCATGAGCCTGACCGAAGGCCTAGCCATGATGCCGGCCGCCAGCGTCAGCGGCATCTACTTGGCCCACCCCAAAGCCAAGTACTTCTCGGTCGGCAGAGTCGACAAAGACCAGGTGACCGACTACGCCGCGCGCAAGGGCATGAGCGTCGCCGACATCGAGCGCTGGCTCGCCCCCAACTTGGGCTACGATCCTTGAGCGGGGGCGGGTAGCCAGCCTCAGCGAGCCCCGTTGATCACACCTAGCTGCAGGCTCAGCGTTCCCGCCACCAGCGGTCGGCCCCAGCTGGCGTTTTCTTCTTGGCCCAGGCGAATGATGGTGCGGGGCATGGATAGGCCGGCGAGCAGCTCGGCGTGCAGCAGCAAGCGCTCGGCCAAGGCTGCGGCGATGCCGGTGCGTACGAAGGGCAGGCCGCTGAGCAGGCGGTCTCGCTGCCCCTCGAAGGGATAGTCGGCGCGCCCTTCGACGTCGAGCAGGGCGAGCGCGACGCCTGCGCCCAGGGAGCTTCGGAACCACGCTTGGCTCCAATGCCCGTCGGCGGCGAGCGCGAACAGGTTGGCGCGGATGCTGGCTTCGCCCACGTCGCTCGAGACTTGCGCTTGCTGAAGGGGGATCAAAGCAAACCCAGCAAGGGACCAACGCTGCAGCGGTGAGAACACGAGGCCGAGCCGCAGTGATTCGTAGTTGGTCAGAGCGCCGGGTTGATGGATGTACGCGACGCCCAGGTCAGCCCACAGCAGCGGCGGTCCCGTGCGCGGCTCGGGAGAGCTCACCGCACTCGAATCGGTCCATGCGGTGGTGCTCTCGTGTGGTTCGGAGAGTGAGGGCGCGGGTTTCGTGACGACTCCCAACTTGAGCAGACGCGCGCGCAGAACCTCCACGGCTCGCAGCGCCAGGAGCTCGTCGTTGCGTCCGGTCTCGACCGTCACGACTTCTTCGAAGGCGGTGGCGCCTGTGTTGGGATCGGCGATCCAGAGCTCGATGCCCGTCTTGGAAGGGGATGCCCGAAGGCTCGCGACGGCTCTGCGCGACGCTGCCAACTGCCTGAGAGTGTGCGGCTCGACCGAGGGCTGCTCCTCGACCAGCTCGACCTCGAAACCCAGTGCGCTGAGCTCGGCTTCGACACGGCGGGCGATCGTGACGTCGTCCGAGGCGACGACCACCGCGATTTTCTGCGCCAGCGCACTGCGCCCGCCACACAGCACGAGGAGCAAAATGAGATATCCGACGGCAAAGCGCACTGGCTCGAGCCAGCGTACTCGATTTGCGGCGCGCCTCGAGCCTTCTTCCGCTCTCTGGCGCTATCTGCTCTGCTTGGGCAGCAAACTCTCGGCGAGGGGGGCGTGAGGGCCGCTAGGGTAGCGCTTCAGGTAGCCCTCCGCGACGCGCCGGGCGCCTGCCGTGTCGCCGGAGCGATTCAATGATTCCATGAGCCGGCCGCGGGCCTCGCGAGCCAAGGGCCCCGAGGGCTGTTCGGTTAGGTAGGTCTGAAACCAGCGAGCGGCCTGACCGTAGGCGCCCCGCTGATCGAAGTGCGTACGCGCCAGCGAATAAGCGGCGGTGGCGGCGCGGCTCGTGCCCGAATAGCGGGAGCGCAGCTTTTCGTAGGCAAGGATGGCTTTGCGCGGCTTGCCGGCAAAGCGAGCCGCGTCGCCCAACAGGCTCAGATCTTCGGCGCTGGCTTTGTCGAGCTCGTCGTTGAAGCCTGCTTGCGTGGCGGCTTCGATGGCCTCGGCATACTTGCCGGCGCGGGCGAGCTTGCGCCAGCTCGGTGCGCGCGCCTGAGCCGGGGTGTCTCCGCCAACCACCGCGGGAGCGGCTTTGGCGTCGGTGGGCTGAGTGCTGCTGGTGGGCGCCAGGGCTGCTTCGGCCACGCGGGCTTTCGCTTCCGATTGGGCGCTTCTGGTGGCGATTTCGTAGTGGCGGCTCTTGCAGGATGCGGTCACCGTCTCTCCGGCGACCACGCTGCGGCCGCTACCAAAGACGCAGCCGGAAAGGTTCACCTTTCCTTTGTGGAGGCGCAGAACGAACAGATCTTCGTCAGGGCCCCATTCGACGTCGAAGCTCGTACCTACGACTTGCACCAGGAACGGCCCAGCGCTCACTTGCCAGCTCGACGCTTCGCGCGGCACGACTTCCACACTGCTAGCGCCGCTTTCGAGCACGAGGTGCGCGCCATGCTGGGTGACTTGCAGCACCCGCGCGCGACTCTTGGCCGCGAGCCCCACCTTGGTGCCGTCGGAAAACTCGATGGGCAGGCGGGCATGGGCGGGTGCGGACCACCAGCTGTCGAGCGCCTCCGGCTCGACGGGTGCCCCGTTGACCTTGACCTGTAAGCGGCCGGTGTCGCCGGCTTGCGCGGTGGCCCATGCCACGAAAACGCCGGCGGCCATGGCCAGGGCTGCCGCCGCCAGCACGAGCCAGCGCCCCCGTGTGGGCAATGGTTGCCTTCGGCTCGCCGAAGCCGTGGCCAACTGCCGCTCGAGAAAGGCCTGGCGCACCGGCCCCAGCTCTGCCGCGCTGATCGCCCGGTCTTGCTCTTGAGAAACGTGCTGTCCCAACGCGTGCAGCGATTTCAGGTCTTCCATCGTGCCCCCCGTACCAGCCACTCTTGCAGAGAGGGTTCTCGCTTCGCCACGTCGACGAAACGGATCTGAGCCTTTGCGAGGCGCCGTTTGATGGTAGCCAGAGAAACCCCGCAGGCCTCGGCCACTTCGGTGAGCTCCATGCCGTCGATGAAGCGCAAGGCGAACGCGATGCGCTCGTCGGGGGGCAGCTGGTTGAGTGCTCGGTAGGTGGCTCGCAGCGCTTCGCTCACTTCGGCACTGGCGTAGTGAGCCTCGAGCTCCAAAAGGTCGTCGTTGGAATCGCTGCGTACGAAGCGCCAGCGCACCCGGCGCCGAATCCGGCCGCGTGCCGTGAAGACGGCGATTCTCGAAAGCCACGACCTGAGCGCGTTGGGATCCGCCAAGCGGTCGATCGATTCGAGCGCCGAGACGAACACGTCCTGCATCAGATCGGGAATGTCCGGATCGGGGCCGAGCACCCGTGAGAGAACCCGCTGCACGTGCCGTCCGTACCGGTCGAACAAGGCGGCCTTGGCCGAGTGGCGCCCAGCGCGCAGCGCGACCACCAAGCCCGCATCGGACTCGGGTACGGGTAGCTCCAAGATGCCTGCCTGGCTACCTGGACGCTGCGCTCGTTGTGCTTGGGAAGAATGCACGGGGTTGTCTCAAATGAGATGTCGACTAAGTGTCACGCGGGTCAACCCACGGCTCAAGCGCCCGCTGCGCCAAAGCGGCTAGTTACCGCTTAGCGTATCAGCCGGCGCCTCGCCGTGCTCTTTTTTGCTGGGCGGGAGCCGCCTGCGCACGGGCGCCACCCCAGGTTCTATTCAGAATGGAAAAGAGCGGGGCAGGCGTTCGAGCTCTATGTGGCTGCCAGCTCGAGCGTGGCCTACCCTTGCGAGGAGCACCCGTCTTCACGCGTGAGTTTCATGGACACCGAGCTCAAACCCACCACGCTCTCGATGTTGGCGACGCTCGTGGCCATTGCCGTCGGCTTGGGGGGCGGGTGTGACAACCGTTATGCGGACGCCGTGGTGTACATCGGCGACGGTGAGTCGAGCGGTGGTATCGATGTGTACTCGGGTGCTGGGGGAGCCGATCCGTACGATGACGATGACGGAGACGGCTGGGATGACCGTGGCATCTACACGCTTTGTCATCCGTGCGATTCTCATCGCGACTGCGGTGCCTATGGGGACCTGTGTCTCTACATTAGGGGTGACGCGCGTTGTGGCATGGCGTGCGAGAGCGATCGGGACTGCCCTCGGGGCTACGAGTGCGTCCACATCGACGAAGATTTCGAAGACATCGAGCAGTGCGTCCCGCAGCAAGCTTCGTGTTCCGAGCTGGTGGACTCGCCTTCACTCGAGGACATGCAGGCGTACATCCTCGAAGTGATCAACGGGCTGCGCACCAGCCGAGGCCTCGAGCCGCTCGAGCTCGACCTCGAGTGCTTGAGCATGATCGGGCAAGAGGCCGTGCTCGAGCTGGAAACCGAAGGGACCTTCAAGACCAAGTTCACCCGCGAGTGTGCCGATCAGGTGCCCAATTGTGCTTGCGGGTGGCAAGAGGAAAGCCAGGCGTTCGTGAACCTGTTCCAAAGGACCTGGCGTGAAGCGGTGGTCTACCCCTTCGAACGGGCAGGCCGAACCGACCCCGAAGGCGGGTTCTTTCGCAATGTCGTGTCGGCAGAGTGGCGCAGAATCGGTATTGGCGCTCTGGTCGATGAGGACTATCTGCGTTTCTCGCTCGAGTTCGCCCCGTAGCTCTACTTAGAGCTCTTTGGGAAAGCGCCAGCGCTCGGCGAGGTGGTTGAACAGAGTCGTATCCAGCTGGCGCAGGTGATCTCCGTGGTCGCGCGCCTGCGTGCCCTCGAAACCCATCAAGTGAAACGAGCTCTGGTGCGCCTCCGATGACAGCGACATTTTACCCAGGGGCTCTTCTTCAAGGTGTAGCACGCGAATCACGCCTAGCCGGTGCAGCACGGCATCGGTGGTTTCGGTGGTGCTCGCGAAGTCTTCGGTGGGGATGGCCGAATGGGTCATCACCATCAGCTTTTCGTTGGTCAAGGCTCGCTTGCCGAACTCGATGAACGGCTCCAGGCCGGCTTCGCTGATGACTCGGGGCGCCTTGCTGAGCAGCCCCGTGTGAAGCCCGTCGGAGAGCAGCACGGCATCGACGCGCGCCGCATTTCGCTCGTTGCGGATGAGCTTCTGAATGGAGGCGTAGCCCGCGCTCCATCCGCTCAACGCAATGCGACTCACGCGCGTGGGTGCGCTGGGGCAGAGCTCGCGCACATAGCGCTTCGCCGAGCTGATCAGCTGCTCGAAAGCTTCTGGGTAGTTGTAGCGATCCGCGTAGGGCTTGCTGGTTTCGCCATGGTTCATGATGAGCAGCGCCGCGTTGAGCCGATTGCGACGCCAGGCGCGCTCCACCAGGCTGGGGTTGCCATGGAAATGAAAGAGCACGTCGAATTGCTCGTAGCCCTGGAAGCATTCGCCCGGCGTCATCACGACCGTGCCCCGTCGCGTGACAAGGCGCTTGGGTTCGGCCACGTGCGGCCTGGGGCGATCGAGGCCGTTGACGTAAACGGCCGCTGCCGTGAGCGCGTGCGATTCCTGGTGCTTCGCGAGGGCCTGGCCGCCTATGCGGCTGAAGGTCAATAGCCCCACCGCCAGCAACAGCGTCGCGAATGACCTCATGAACCCACCTAAGTAGGCGTGTTCGGAGCCCCTGGCAACGGCTTCTGCGGCTGAAATTGCCTGCGATTGTACCGCCACGCTTGAAACGGCAGCGCCATTTCGAGGGCCCTCCCGTGAGGGCAAAAAAATTCTATGCTTCTGCATGGCGTTGCTGAGCACACTGTCAGTGAGATCTGCGCAGGTTGCCGGGCGAGCAGTGCTGCGAGCGCTGCCGGCGCTCGTCGCCTGCGAATCCGAAGCTCGTGCCGTGCAAAAATGGCAGCGCCGAAGAGTCACTCGATGAAGCTCATCAAAGTCGCAGCCTGCACCTTGAACCAGACCCCGCTCGACTGGGGTAATAACCAGCGTCACCTCACCGAAGCATTGGGTCGAGCACGACGAGCCGGTGTGAGCGTGCTGTGTCTGCCGGAGCTGTGCATCACCGGCTACGGTTGCGAAGACGCCTTCTTGGCGCCGGGCACGCATGCCACGGCGCTCGAGGTGCTCGAGGAGCTCTTGGAGCATACGCGCGGTATGATCGTGAGCTTTGGTCTGCCGATCAGACACGCCAAGGCAAACTACAACGCGTGTTGCCTGGTCAGCGACGGCAAGATCTGCGGCTTCGTCGCCAAGCGAGCGCTGGCGGGCGACGGCATTCATTACGAGCCGCGCTGGTTCAAGCCATGGCCTCTGGGTCGGCGCTCACATTTGACGATAGGCGGTGTGGATTACCCACTCGGCGATCTGCACTTCGAGCTGGGCGGCATCAAAATCGGATTCGAGATCTGTGAGGACGCATGGGTCGCCAAGCGCCCCGGAATCGAGCTGGCTCTCGAAGCCGTGGACATCATCCTGAACCCCAGTGCCAGCCACTTCGCTTTCGGCAAACACGCCATTCGCGACCGCCTGGTGGTCGAAGGCTCGCGGGCGTTCGGCGTCAGCTACGTGTACGCGAACATGCTGGGTAACGAGGCAGGGCGCGCGATTTACGACGGCGATGCGATGATCGCGACTCAGGGCAAAATCGTGGCTCGTGCGCACCGCTTCGGCTATTCGGATCTGGAGCTGGTCACCGCTGTGATCGACGTGGACCAGACGCGCAGCCACCATAGTGCGCTGAACGGCTATCGGCCGGAGCTCAGCGCAGAAGCGACCTGCATACGCTGCGCCTATTCGTTTCCCGAGGCGCGGCCGGAGCCTCCCACCGCGATCGACACGAGCCTTTGGGAGCTTGGAGAAGACTTGAAGGAGCAGGAGTTCGCTCGCGCTACGGCGCTTGCCCTCTTCGACTATCTGCGTAAGAGCCGTTCTTGTGGCTTCGTAGTGTCGCTGAGCGGCGGCGCGGATTCTTCAGCCGTAGCGTGCCTGGTGCGTCTGATGGTGGCTTTGGCTGTCAAGGAGCTCGGCCTCAGCGGATTCGTCGACAAGCTTTCGCATATCCCAGCGCTCTCCGAGGCCGACTCCGAAGCGCAGCTGGTGCGCCGGCTCTTGACTACGGTCTACCAATCCACCGCCAACAGCTCCGAAACCACCCGCCGCGCCGCGCGCCAGCTGGCCGAGGCGTTGGGAGCCGAGCACCTGGAGCTCGACGTCGAGTCGATGGTCGCAAGCTACGTTGCCAGCGTCGAGCAGGCCATGGGCCGAAAGCTCGACTGGGACCACGACGACATCGCGCTGCAGAACATCCAAGCACGCGTGCGCGCTCCGAGCGTCTGGTTGATCGCCAACCTGAAAGGCGCCCTGCTGCTCTCGACGAGCAACCGCTCCGAAGCCGCCGTCGGCTATGCCACGATGGATGGCGACACCTCCGGAGGCCTGAGCCCGATCGCCGGCATCGACAAAGCCTACCTCCGCCGCTGGCTCGCCTGGCTCCAGCACAAGGGCCTCGACGCACTGGGCCCCATCGACGCGCTCGCCGACATCAATGCCCTGGCACCGACAGCAGAGCTGCGCCCCCTTGAACGCCGGCAAACCGACGAAGAAGATCTGATGCCGTACGACCTGCTCGACGCCATCGAACGCGCCGCCATTCGCGACAAGCGCGCCCCGCTCGACGTGTTCATCGCCCTCAGGCAAGAGTTCACGCAATACTCCGTCAACCAGCTGGTCACCTGGATCGAACGATTTTTCAGACTGTGGAGCCAGAATCAATGGAAGCGTGAGCGCTACGCGCCGTCCTTCCACGTCGATGACGCCAACCTCGACCCTAAAACCTGGTGCCGCTTCCCCATCCTCTCCGGAGGCTTCGAACGCGAGCTTGCCCAGCTACGCCGTTACGCACAGGACTAGCAGTCACAGAGCCATCACGCGATGAAGTGCACGCCGAGCGGGACGCCTCGCTCGTCGATGAGGGGGTGACGCTTGCCGAAGGTGAGGGGTAGCTCGGCGCTGGGGATCGCCTTGACGACCCGCAGCCGCTCGGCCAGGTGCGGTGGAGTGAGGTCGGCGAAGCGTGGTGCTGCTCGAGGCAGCCGCTCTCGCACGCCTGCACGCCCCACGTGCGCACCGCCAAGCCACGCCTGGAGCTTGTCACGCATGGGTGGCCACAAGTAAAGCTCCTGGTGATACGCTGCAGTCGCTTCGAACGGTGGCTCTTCGGTGGGGAGCTCTTCACCCCATAGAAACCCGAGGCGCTGCAAGCACTCCGCACGCGCGCGGGCGCGAGCCGACTCGAGAGCGCTCGCCGCACCCAAGCCATAGATCAGCGGCGCCTGGCTCGCCTTGGGAAAACCGAACAAACCGGCAACGCAGAGCGAATGCTCCGGCGCCTCCTCAGCGGGGCGAGGAAACTCGTAGCTAGCGAAGTCATAGCAAGAGCCGAGCGCCGCCAGCTCGGGAGCCGGGTCAGGGCTCAGAACGCGGGGCGTCGTGAACCCATACCACGCGCTGAGCACATAGTGCCGTTCGAGCAGCTCCGCGTGGGCGCTGCGGCAAGCAGCACGCCAATCGGGACCCGCCGCCACACCGTTCGAGCGCGCGTAGGCCCAGTCGGCGCCGGCCGGCGCTACGGGAAAAACACTGTGCGCATCGCTCTCGCCCACACGCTCTTCACGATCGTTCCAAAGCGGAAGCACGCCGGAATCAGCATGGTCTCGCAGCGCATCCCACAAGGCGGCGCGTTCGATGAGCTCGAAGTAGGCGCGGCGAACCGGAAACTGTCCCTCCTCGGCGGCGCTCCCGGTCACGTCACCGCCACGACTGCTCTTGGCCAGCAATCCCACCGAGCACAACTCCAAGCCTTCGATTCGCGCGGTATCGACGAAGAACTCGGGCTGCCCCCAGTGCGAGGCGAGCGGCAGCTGTTGGGTGAGCTCGCGAAAGGTCTGTTCTGCTTCTCGTGAGGTAGTCAAATCGCCAGCATAACACGGGCGGCTGCCGGGCAACCCAGCGTTCTACGGTGAGTGAGTGAGCCCGTAAACGGCGACCTCGCCCGGTGTGTAGCGGGCAACCTGGACCTGTCCCTCCAGCGTCCAAGCCACGTAGACGCCACCCAAGAAGGCAGTAGCGGCAACCGGTTCTGGTGCTGCCAAGCGCGCCAGAGGACTGTGCTCTGCGAGGCGCCGGTCGTGGACGAGGGAGCCCCAATCGGCATCGCCGCTGAGCACGTGGAGCTCCGAGGTCGCTCCATCGTCGAACCAAAACAGGTACCAGGCAGGGCTGTCGAAGCTCGGCGGTTGGAACTGCGCCAGGGCCGGTCGAGCGCTGGAGCCGATCGTGACGGGCAAGGTGGCCGTGAGGTCGAAGCTGCTGCCTTTGTCATTGGATTCGTGAATCTCGAGCTCCCCCGTCGTGCCGGTCACCGCCACGAAAACCCGAGAACCGGAGGTAAACAGCGTGGGTGGCTGACTGGTGGGATGCACGGGCAGCAGCGTTCGAACCGCTGGATCGAAGGGCTCGTTGGGCTCGGTCGTGAGCACGACGACCGAGCTACTCGATTCGTCCCGCCACGCCAGGTATAGCCGGCCGTCCCCAAAGGCCAAGGCTGGGTTCCCTGGGCTGTCTGTCTCGTCGAGATCCAGGAGCACGGTCGTGTCTTCGAACTCGGGGGACTGTGAGCTCTCGACGCGTAGCTTGTTCTCCGCGTCCACATACGCGAGGTACAGTCCATCGTCCCCGTCCGAAGCCAGCGCGGGATCGGACCGGCTGGTTTTGAGCAAAGGCCGCCAGCGGTCGAAACTGCGCCCATCGGATGACCAGGCTACGATGAGCGACCCGCTCGAGCCGCCCACCCAAGCAGCCACCAGACTCTGGGTCCTGTCGTGCACAGCGAGGGCAGGCGAGCCAAGCGCCGATTCCGACGTCGCCCGTACGGCATGGCTGAGCCCGTCGAGCGCGGGAACGAAGACTCGACCACCAGTGATCACGGGTGGTGCGAAAGCATGAGAAGGCCACGGACCTAGCTCACCCTTTGCAGAGCTCCACAGGGTGTCCAAGGTCTCTGCATCGCGGGCGCGAAGCAGCGTGGCGCCATTCATGTCGCGCTGAACGGTCCACAGAATGCCCGAGCCGGGCGTCTCGCCGAAGGCCGACAGCGCCAAGCTCTGTTGCCCCCAGATGCCAATGTCTTCGCCCTCGGCGATGGACTCACAATCTGGGGCAGGGGCCGAGCCACAGTCGAAGCTAGCCGTGTTTCGATCGAAGACAAAGGCGCGCGGAGGATCGTTGTGGGCCCATAGGTAAACCAGCGGGTCCGTTTCTCGGTCCCAATAGACGGGGGATGTATGAATGCGATTGCACGCGCTGCCCTCGGGACAAGCACTACCCACCTCTCGCACCACGAACTTCTGGACGATCTGCGCGTCTTCATCCACGTAGCCGCCCAGAGCATTCCGGTCGAGCAGGTACACCGCGCGATTGCCGGCCAACAAGACACGATCTTCGCCGGGTATTCTGAGCGCGCCTGACGAGCCGAGCTCCGTCCAGCCCTGAGCGCGCACGTAGCTCGGGAGAAACCAGTCCTCGACCGTGAAGGCGGCTCCAGGTGGTCGCAGCTTGAGCAGGCGCGACCCGAAAGCCTCCGGCGTCGAATAGGTGTCCGGTGCGTCCGCCGCGACATAGATGGATTCCCCGTCCCAGCTAGGACCTTGACCCGCCATCCAGATGGGTCCGATCTGCTGGGCATCGACGGAGGACAGCGCCGCGACTTTTTCCAGCGTCGCAGCGTCGTAGGCAAACAGCCGGCCGTAGCCGCCTTCGTTGAGCAGAGGGTTTCCGAACGCGACGTAGACGCGGCCCTCTGCCAGCAACAAGGCGCTCAATTGAGCATGGTGGCTGGCGTCGAACCCCGGATCTTCGATCGTGACTGGCGGAACCAGATCTTCACCCGTGCTCAGATTCAGCTTGTGCAGTCTGTGCCCGGCCGTTCCTTGTGAGACCACGTGCGCGACGACGTACAGCGCGTGCTCGTCGGTCGAGATGACCGGCGTGCTCATGATACCTAGCTCGCTGAACGTTCCTGGCTCGAAGGCGGAGTAAGGCGGTCGTTCCGGTGGGCCAAGCTGTCGAACCCAATGAGGCGCCATGTCGTCCTCATCGGCGTCGAACGCGTAGACATAGTTGAGCACCGTCGCAACAAAAGCGACGTTGCGCTGACCGAGCTCTGGCACGTCGAGCTGCGGGAGGTACAGGGGCTGGGCATACACAGCGCCTCGCACCGGCCATGTTGCCAATCTCGCGAACGACTTGGTTGACACGTTGGCCGTGGTCAGCAGAGCCTCAGCGAGGTTTGCCCCGGTTCGCTGGGAGTTGTAGTAGTGGGTCAAGACAGCGACGCCAGCTCCCTGCTCCGGCGGTGCACCGTGCCCGCCACTGCTTGTCGTCACCGCGGCAATTTGCCCCGCTTCACCGCTTGCTCCTCCGGCGTTGCGCCCACCCGATGTGCTGCCCCCGCTCGTCCCCCCGCTCCCTCCCGCAGGGCCGGTCGTTCCGTTGAGCGAGCTCCCGCCGCTGAGCGAAGCGGTGCTCACGGTTTCACCACTGGGACAATTCGAAGGCGCCCGCCTGCACTCGTTCAGAGCAGCACAACAGATGTAACCCGCAGCGCAGGGACAAGGCTTGCCCTCCAAATCCCGAGCGCAGGAGCCCGACGCGACCCAGAACAGCAGGCCAGCAATCGACGATCGAGCGGCCAAGACCGAACGCGATGCCCTCACCACTTGTGGCAAACCTAAACGAATGCCCGGCCGTCGGCAAGCGACGAATCTGTCATCCAATCGTTCGCTCGTCTGCGAACCATTGACCCGGCGAGCGCACTGATAGAACGGTGAACCACGTGCGTCGTCACCTATCCCTTGTCGGAAGCGGAGAGAAGCGTCACGCTGACGACGCCTTCGAGCAACGCAGCGATGACGAATTGATGCTGCTGGCCCGGGGCGGCATGCACAGCGCGTTCGACGCGCTGATTCGACGTCACCAACGTCGCGTGCTGCGGGTGGCGATGCGCTATTTGGGGGACAGTGCATTGGCGGCCGATGTCGCTCAAAATACCTTCGTCGCCTTGCTGAGAGTTGTCCCCAACTACCGGCCGAGTGGTAAGTTCACTGGGCTGTTGTATCGGGTGCTCCTCAACCAATGTCGCATGGCGCGCCGTTCGCAACGCAGCGCTCAACGGGTCCTCAACGAGGCTGCAGCAGTCGGCGACCTCGATCCGTCAGAAGTGTTGCTGCGCGAGCAGCGGCGCGACGTCGAACGGGCGCTGAGGCGCCTCAGCACCAAGCTGCGAGAGGTGGTCGTCCTGCGCTTCGCTGCGGATCTCGACTACCCAGAAATCAGCGAAACCTTGAGGATTCCTGTGGGGACCGTCAAACGCCGGATCTTCGTCGCCAAAGCGAAGCTCCGCGAGATACTCGAGGACGAATGAGACTCCGGCCAAGGCGAACGCTGGAATCCACCACACTGGCTGCCTACCTCGAGAACGAGGTGACGGCATCGGAGGCTGCCGCCATCGAGGCAGAACTGGCAGTGAACCCCGAGGCACGGCGACGGTTGGAGCAGCTGCGACGCATTCGCGATGCGATGACCGCCCCCGTTCCAGAGCTCGACGATGTCGATCTCGTTGCGGGCATCAGAGCCAAAGCTCAGTTGCCCGTCCCCCGCCACTCGCGCTTGGGCCGATGGTTCGCTGGCGCTGCTATCGCGGCGGTGTTCGGCGTCGCAATCGTCGTCGCAAGCACCAAGGGTGAACGGGTGGCCGAGTTTCGGGCAAAAAGTGCCGGCGGGCCGCACGACCCGGCGCGGTGGAGCGGCATTCAGGTGTATCGGATCGCCTCATCGGGAGCCCCCGAGCTCGTCGCGAGGCAGCTCCACCGCAACGATGGGCTTTTGTTCTCGTACTCCAATCTTGGTCCCCAACCATTTGCTCACCTGATGATCGTAGCGGTGGCGGCTGATGGAAGGATTTTCTGGTTTCATCCCGCCTATCAGCATGCGGGGACCAACCCCATCTCGATTGACATTGCGGCAGGGGAGGCCGCTGCGCTGCTGGGCGAAGTCATTCATCACGACTTTGCGCCCGGCCACCTGGGCATCTACGGGATCTTCACGCAGGAGCCCCTGCGCGTTCTTCAGGTCGAACGCTGGCTGCGCCAAGCGAAGGATGGCAGTACCCTACCGTCGCCGGGGGCCAGAGTGCACCGGATCGAACTCGAGGTCGTCCCGTGACTCACTTCTTCACGCTCTGCATGCTGATTGCACTGTCGACCCTGTCGTCGGCGGCCTTGGGCGCCACGCGAAGAACGGCGAGCTATGCCATTGTCATAGGGAATAATCGCGCCGATGCGCACCAAAAGCCGAATCTTCGCTACGCAGACGACGACGCCGTCGCGACGCACCGCCTGCTGCTCGAAGCGGGAGTCCAGAGTGTGCTGCTCACGCGCCTCGATGCCGACAGTCGCGGGCTTCATGGGTCAGTGCCGCGTGGTGGTCTGCCGCGCATGAGTGATGTGAAACGCGTCTTCAGCGAATTTTCTGCGAAAATGCGCGCGGCTGGCGAGCGCGGCCAGGTAACCGAATTTTACTTCTTCTACAGCGGGCACGGCGATGTCGTCGAAGGTGAAGGCTACGTGGTGCTCGAAGATCAACACCTGAAGCGCAGCCAGCTTTTCGACTTGCTCTCCCGCTCCCCGGCCTCGACCAACCACGTCTTCATCGACGCGTGCAAGTCCTACTTTTTGGTGTTCGATCGAGGTCCTGGGGGGCGTCGGTCTGCTTACACTGGCCCTCAGATCGTCAAAAGCGTCCCAGCCCGCCTCGACAACACCGGCTTCGTTCTGTCGACGTCGTCTGACCGCGACAGCCACGAGTGGGAACGCTATCAGGGGGGCATCCTGAGTCATGAGCTCCGCTCGGCGCTGCGCGGCGCTGCAGACGTCGACCTCGACGGGCATATCGACTATGCAGAGCTCGGCGCTTTCCTCACGACCGCCAATCGCAGCATCCGAAACCCTCGGTTTCGGCCCGACTTCTTGGTTCGCCCACCCGGGCAAGATCTCGAGCGTGTCGTGTTTGCTTGGCCTGGACACAAGGCGTCGCTCCAGTTCCCGGGCGGCTCGTGGGGGCACTTCTACGTGGAAACGGCGCAGGGCGTGCGCCTCTTGGACGCCCACCCGGCGCCGGGCCAGCCCCTGGCGCTCTGGACTCCAAGTGAGCGCCCCCTGTTCGTGCGCGCCAATAGCGGCCGGACCGAATACGTGATCAGAAGCTCCGAGCCGACGAACGTCGCTGAAATCGTACCGAGCTCGCCCGAGGTCGCAGCTCGAGGCGCTGTCAATCTGGCGCTCGAGCAACTCTTCAAGTCACCGTTCAGCGACACGGACGTTCGGCATTTCTTGGCATCCGTGCCACCAGAGGACGCTTTGGCCGAGCAGCAGACGCAGCAATCCTCCATGCGACAGCGCGTACGACTGACAACCGGCGGGGTGGCGATCGTTTCCGAGGTGCTCGGCCTGGCCTTGAATGGAGTCGCTGCGTATCTATACCTGAAGGGTGACGACGCGTCACAACGAGAGACCCAGCAGTTGAACGAGCGCGTACGCTCACTCAATCGCGCTTCTTTGCCCTTTCACGCTTCGGCGGCCCTCGCAGGGATTGGGTTCGGTTTGGCCAGTTGGTGGCCCGAGGCCAAGGCAACTGCAGGGCCTGCGTCAGTGCAACTTGGCGGGACTTTCTAATAAAACCGCAGAAGCTGCAAAAGACGTCAAAACAAATAGCTCTTTCGTCTCATCGTCACCGGTGCGGTTCGCTTGTCGCCAGTGGGCCAAGCGATGGATGATCTCATGATTCATCGAGGTCGCAGGATAAAAGTTGCGAACCATCTGGTCCGCTGTCGCACTGTACTACGTGACTGCTTAGCGAGACCTTATGACGAATTCGGCACACCGCTTGCTCGCGTCAATTCAACCTGAAGCGTGCCAATATGCGGAAGAAGAGGTGCTCAGCGGCTGCCGGCATGGGCACGCGTGGGCCTGGAGCGAGCTGCACCGCCGCTATCGACCCGTCGCTCTTGGCTTTCTGCGCAAGCTAGGCGTTGCTGAATCCGAAATCGACGATTGCGTGCAAGACTCTTTTCTCGAGCTTTATCGCCACCTTGAAGGCTTCAGGAATGAAGCGCGGTTCAAGACTTGGTTCTACCGAATCTGTGCCAGCCAAGCCAGGCGCGCCCGCCGTCGGGCCCAGGTGACTCGGGCCATGCAAGACCCAGCATTGTCGATGAACGCTTGCGGTGTCGTTACACTGCCGAGTTTCTCGGAGGCATGCGCCCTGCGAAGCATCCGCGAGGCGTCCGAACGACTATCGCCGGTACTGCGAGCCGCGTTCGAGCTGTTCGACATGCAGGGGCTTTCGGGGAGATCGATTGCTGCGCTTCTGCGGTGTCCCGAGGCCACCGTTTGGCGACGCCTGCACGAGGCTCGTAAAGCCATTACCGCGGTCTTCCTGGGAGAGCCGCCCCCGAGCGGTGCGCTGACGGGCAGCAGCGAAGGTCGTAGGCCCTTGCTGCTCTAACCAAACAGGACGAAGAGCCAGGGGCATTGTCGCCGGGGGGCGTGTGTACGAAACATCGGAAACCGACCAGCGCAAGACGTCAAGCACGGCGTGCCCTCGGCACCACCGGGCGTTCGAGCTCATTTATCGAAAGCACGTGGGATTCGTCTCCAGGGTAATCCAGAGATTTGGCGTGCCGCGCGATGAGGTGGAAGACACCACTCAGGAAGTCTTCCTGATCCTGCATCGCCGTTTCGACGAGCTAGGCGATCCGATACGCGCACGTCCGTGGCTCTATGCGGTCGCTCAGCACGTCTGCCAGAACCGGCTCCGCGCCTGGCGCCGCAGCGGCCTTAGGTGGGGGTCGTATCGAGCGTGGGTGGAGGCGCAAAAGACGATCGATACTGCTCCCGACGAGATAGTTTCGTCCGGCGAGGTTCGCGAGATCCTCACCCAGGGTCTCGCAAACCTCGATAGCAACAAGCGCGCGGTTTTCTTGATGTCGGAGCTCGGGGGCCATACAGCAAAAGAAATTGCCGAGGCTATTGGAGCCAGTCCGAACACGGTCGCGTCACGCCTGCGGGCCGCTCGCCACGAGCTGGCCCGCTATCTTGCGCAACGAGCTCGAAGCTGAGCTCGTTGCGCTCCCCAGCCGTAGGAGAACAGGGAGTGGCTAGAGGCCACAAGCAGCGCG
>CBFGRJ010000020.1:0-35970 GCA_965651135.1 uncultured Myxococcales bacterium | reverse complement strand
TGGTTGCACAGCCCCACGACGAGACAAAGCCGCATGCAATAGCCAAAAAGGGCTTTCAACCGGGCCTGTTTGGTCGTTGCGCACACCGCATCGCGAGGATAACCTATTGTTACTTTTCCTACTTCCTGGTTTACAGGGCAGCGGGCATCAAAGCGGTCGACTCCAGCATCCGACTGAGGCATCTCGATTGTCAGGCGCTCAAGGCTTACGTCTTCCAGCTAGCGTTTCCACACCGATGGCAAACCAGGCACCAATAGAACACTGGTCGTCGCCAGCGCCCGATGCGACCGAGACTGTGACCGAGCCGGCGCAGTTGGGGTTCGACGAGATCTACGCAGCCTGGTACGACGAAGTCTCGCGTTGGATCAGGGCCATGGGAGGCCCGGAAGCAGAGCGGGAAGATTTGGTTCAGGACGTGTTCGTCGTCGTCCACCGTCGGCTCGGTGACTTCGACGGTCGCAACTTGCCCGGTTGGCTCTACCAGATTGCGCGTCGTCGCGTGCGCGATTTCAGACGGCTGTTGTGGGTGAAGCACCTGGTCGTCCGCAGAAATCCGTTGCCCGAGGGGCTCACGCTGGTGCGCCCAAGCCCAGCCGAAGATCTCGAGACGAAAGAGAAGCGTGAGCTGCTCGAGCGATTGCTCGACAAGCTGGGTGAATCGGAGCGAGCGGCGCTCGTGCTCTTCGAAGTCGAAGGTTACAGCGGCCAGCAAATCGCTGCCGTGCAGGGCGTTCCCCTGAATACGGTCTGGGCTCGCATTCACAAGGCCAGAAAAAAACTGCAGGCGTACCTCGAGCGCTTCGAGCGCCAAGACGGGAGGTTGTCGAGGTGAAGCCGCTCAAAGAGCTCCACGACTATCGCTCCGAGTCCGAGCGCACGCTGGCACAGCTCTTCTCTGCGGCGGAGCCCTATCGGGCGAACCCGTTTCGCAAGCGACGTATCAACGTCCAGCTCGGGGCTCGGGTACAGGCTCGGCGCCGCACCTGGCAACCGGCCGCGCTGGCCGTGCTGCTCGTAGCGGGCACGTCCGCAGCCGCCGCCCTCGGCCATCGCTGGGTCGTTTCGGATGAACCTGAAGCTGCTCCCATGGTGGTCACGGCGCAGCCGCTCACGAAGGCGAAAACCACGCAACCCTCGTCCGTGGCGCCATCCAGCGCAAAACCCGAGAGCCCGCCTGTCGCAGCGCTGCCCCAATCGGAGCCAGCAGTCGAACCCCGTCGACCGCAACCCAAAGCAGCCGTGGCGCCTCCCAGTCACAGGGCCCGCCAGCGTGTCAACGCCGACGGCGAAGATCCCACGCGCGTGGCCGAAGCGTTGCGAGCATTACGCAAAGAGGGCGACGCCAAGCGTGCGCAAGTCCTCGTGACCGAATACATGCGCAAGAACCCCAGCGGCGCCCTTTCAGAAGAAGCCTTGGCGTTGGCCATCGAAGCGGCTCACATGCGCGGAGATCCCAAGGCCCGACAGTTTGCCCGCCGCTATCTCGCTCGCTACCCCAGCGGCAGGCATGCTGCGCTCGCGCGCCGCGCGTTTACGGATTGATCGAGCACGCGCGGGTTGCGCGATGCGCGAGCTGGCCGAGCCCACGGTGGGCTCGGCCGCGCTCTTGCACACTCTTTATCCGGCGATCTTGGCGACGAGATCGAGCACCTTGCAGGAGTAGCCCCACTCGTTGTCGTACCAAGAGATCAGCTTGACGAAGGTGCCGTCGAGCTGGATGCCAGCCTTGGCGTCGAACACCGAGGTACACGACTCACCGCGGAAGTCCGTGGCAACGACCGCCTCGTCGGTATAGCCCAAGATGCCCTTGAGCGGCCCTTCTGAAGCTGCCTTCATGGCTCTGCAGATTTCGTCGTAGGTCGCTTCTTTACCCAGCTCACAGGTCAAGTCCACGACCGATACGTCACTGGTCGGAACCCGGAACGCCATACCGGTGAGCTTGCCATTCAGCTCGGGAATGACCTTGCCGACTGCCTTGGCAGCTCCGGTCGACGAGGGAATGATATTTTCGAGGATGCCGCGACCACCGCGCCAATCCTTCTTGGAAGGACCATCGACCGTCTTCTGAGTGGCGGTGGCGGCGTGCACGGTCGTCATGAGACCACGCTTGATGATGAAGTTGTCGTGCACCACCTTGGCGAGCGGCGCGAGGCAATTGGTCGTGCACGAAGCATTGGAGACGATCGCCTGACCGGCGTAGCTGTCGGTATTGACGCCGCACACGAACATGGGTGTGTCGTCCTTGGAAGGTGCCGACATGACGACTTTTTTCGCGCCAGCCTTGAGGTG
Organism: uncultured Myxococcales bacterium; assembly: GCA_965651135.1. GTDB lineage: Bacteria > Myxococcota_A > Polyangia > Polyangiales > Polyangiaceae > JAICQQ01. Next base: position 33,681 of record CBFGRJ010000020.1, on the reverse strand, counting down.
CGCCTCGGCTGTGTCCTTCGTCAAGAAGATACCAGTGGACTCGACGACGTAGTCGGCCGAAACCTCGGACCACTTGAGCTTGCTCGGGTCGGTCTCGGCGCTGCAACGGACCTTCTTACCGTTGACGACGAGGTTGCCGTCTTTGACGCTCACATCGCCCTTGAAGCGCCCATGCACCGAATCGTACTTGAGCATGTAGGCCAGGTAGTCCACGTCGAGAAGGTCGTTGATGGCGACGACTTCCAGGTCGTCTCTGGCGGCAGCTGCGCGAAACACCATGCGGCCGATTCGGCCGAAGCCATTGATGCCGACTTTGATCATTGTCTTTGCCTCGTTCTGTCGTTGTAGGTTCAAACTGGGCGAGCGTCCTGACCCCACAGACGCTGGCCTAGCGTTCTCGTAGCGCTCCGCCCGAGCATCGTCACGCAAAAAGGATTTGAGATGTCAGCAAACGCACGAAACGTCGTTTCAGTCACCATAACCATGTGTAATAATTACGCTTTACGACCTGAGGGCCGCCAGGACATACGCGCGCCGCTGTAGTTGGAATCGCTGTAGCGTCAGTCGGCCGGCCACGGGTCGTCCGCAGGAGGCACGCTCGATTCCGGGACACCACCTCGCAGCAGATTTTCGCGCAGCATGTCGAGCAGCTCGAGATCGAGCGCAATGTCCACGTCCCTGATCTCGTCGTTGTAGTCTTCGACGGCAAAAATCAAGTTGTCCAGCTCGGCAATGGTGGCGGCATTGGCGCGCCCCTCTTCGAAAGCGGTCACCGCGCTTTGCATGCCGACAAAGATGTTCAGCATGACGAAGCTCTTCTGCACCGCCGCCAAGCTCTCCCCTTCGAAGTAGCCATTTTCGAGCAGCACCGAAGGAGCATAGGGGTAGCGCACCTCGATGCGGTCGGAGACGCGTTCGTTGCTGCCCGGTTCCCGGAACGACAGGTCAATCGTCGCGACCACCGCGTTTTCTTCTTCCACGTCGTCACGGGGCATCATTTCGACAATCAGCTGTGAGCCACCACCTCGCCTGCCGTCGTCTTCGGTCACGTCGCTGTGGGCTTCACGGTGAGCCAAGAAAACGCTCGGGACGCTGAGCTCTCCACCCTGGGGTGAGTCCACCCAAAATGGGGTACCGTAGGCGCGCCCGAACCGATAGGCCGCGCCCTCGGTCAACGTCAGCTCCAGATCGAAGGCCACGGGCACCACGAAGAAGCTCAGTTCTTCTTCGAACACTTCGCTGACCGCGCCGGCGTCTTCCAGAAAATAGAAATTGCCGTCCGCTTGCAGGGCCAAGTCGCGCATCAAGTTTATGTTGAAGTCCTGGCCTAGACCAATGGTCGTGAGCCCGATACCATCGGAATTGTAGCCGCGACTCATGTCCAAGATGGGTCCTTGGCCCGTGATGCCTGCGGTAGGGTTGCCGTCGCTCAACAGAATCACCCTGTTCTGCCGGCTGCTGTCGTAATCGCTCAGCACCTCGGCGTAACCGGCGCGCAACCCCGCCTCGAGGTTCGTCGCTCCTTCGGCCACCAGGCTGCGCACGGTTTCGCGCAAACTGGAGCGGTTGCCGGCAACCGGCTGCATCTCGGCTATCACGGTCGCCACGTCGCTGTAGCTGATCAGCGAGACTTCGTCGTCGTCGTTAATGCCATCGATCAACAGCTCGAGGCCCTGCTGAACGAACGCCAGCTTGTCGCCCAGCATCGAGCCCGAAACGTCGACTACGACCGCGAGCGACAGCGGCGGTCGCGAGCCGGGGTCAGCCGCCAGCGGCGAGTTCAGCCCCAGGTGGAGCATGGTGCAATCAGCCCCCGTGGTCAGGTTGGCCATGACGGCAAGCATGGGCTGCACGCAGATGCGCGCTCCACACGAGGGGGGCGGAAGCTCGGTATAATGCTCCGCGAAGAACCCCGCCGCGTCGAGCGAATTGGAGGGCGGAACCAACCCTGCTTCGAGCTGACCGCGAAAAAACCCTATGTCCTGGGAGCCACCCAGGCTCACATTGCTCCCCTGGTTTGCGGGATCGGCGACGGAGCTGCCACGCTCGTTCGAGCTCGCGCCTAGTGCCTTTCCTGCGTTGTCCATGTTGCTGCAGCTGACACAGGCCAGCCAAGCGAAAAAGGGAGCACTGATCAACATCCCCTGAAGAGTCCAATGGCGCATCCTAACCTCCTACGAACAAAGCGAACCCAAGACTCGCAAACCCGCGAGCCGCTCGAACTACTGGAATTGGATAACTATCTTCTAACTTGCTCGAGACCTTCGGCGTCGCCTCAGGCGGAGCAGCACCACCACGCACAATCCCGATAAGGACCAGCCCACCCTGCCGAGCTCGCGTCGTACGGGCGGCGCCACGGCGCAACCAGACGCGGCTGGCTCGGCGCCAGGACAGTCGTACACGAAATCGAGCTCTGCCGTGTCTGGCGGCATGGTTTCACCAGCCAGTGACGGAAACACCTCTAGGTGATGCGGGCCCATTGTGAGGTCCTCGATCCCCAAGAGCGGCGCTGCCGAGCCGTGTCGCGGAACCGTTCCGTAGTCGAACCAGGGCAAGCGTGCGCCTCCATCGAGCGAATACTCGAGACGCAAAAGCGACAGGTAGGGCGTTACCGCTGCGTCGAGCTGCAATTCGAAGGTGCGCGAGCAGGTGTCGGCGACCTGCGTCAGCGTGCCCAACTTCATGGGCAGTGGCGCCGGTTCGGTCACCGTCAGTGTCTGCTCGCCGCCATCGGGTGTTTTCACTCGGTAGCCTCCGGGCTCCAAGGCAGCGTCCGCGCGCAGCAAGACCACGCCGTCATCGAGCTCGACCATTTCGAACGCAACGGGCTCACCCTCTTGATCCACCAGGGTGATCTCGTTGCCCGCAGGGCAGCCGGTACGAAACACCAGCGCGGCATCCCCGGCCGGGACCGTGCCCCCCTGGGACGTCTCCCAGGGGGTGCTGCACGGTCTCAGCGAACCGGTTTGGCCACCGTAAAAGCCGCCCTGTGACGTCTCCGCAGAGTCCGATGCGGAGCATCCGAGGCAGCTGAGAAGTGTGGCGGCCAGAAGCACCCGGCCCCATCCCCAAACGGTCATGCCCCAGACTATGGACGAAACTCGGCGCACCTACCAGCGCAGGACTGAACATTCTATGGCTCAGAACCGGGCTGCGATGTACGGTTCTGCCGTATATGAACCACCAAACCCTGGCCAAGCAGCTCATCCGCGCGCTCCGAGGCAAGCGCTCGCAAGTCGCGCTCAGCCGTCGCATGAAATGCCGCAGCAACGTGGTCTACAGCTGGGAATCGGGCCGTCGCTGGCCCACGGCGGCCACCTTCTTCGAGCTGGCTCAAAAGACAGGCATCGATCTCCGCGCCGGGCTTTCGACCTTTCTCGGGGCGTTGCCCGACGACTTGGTCGGCCAGGACCTGACCTCGCCCAAAACCATCGGCAAGTTTCTGAGCCACCTGCGGGAAGGCACGACGTTGGTGGAGCTGGCGCGCAAGGTCGGAACCAACCGCGTCAGCCTGGCGCGCTGGCTCAAGGGGGAAGCGGAGCCCCGCCTGCCGGAGCTCTTGAGGGTGGTCGACGCGAGCTCGCTGCGCCTGCTCGACTTCTTGTCCATTTTCGTCGCTCCCGATCGGCTGCCAGAAGCGCGCGCCGCTTGGCAGGTGCTCGAGGCTCAGCGCACGCTGGCGTACAGCTTGCCGTGGAGCCACGCGGTGATGCGCGTGCTCGAGCTCAGCGCGTATCACCAACTCCCGCAACACCACCCCGGATTCATCGCCGAGCGGCTTGGCATCAGTCGCAGTGAAGAGGAGGCTTGCCTGAACGCATTGGCGGCGTCGAAGCTCATCGAGAAAAAGCGCAAACGCTGGGTCATTACCCAGGTCTTGACGGTCGACACACGGCGCAATCCCGACGCCGGGCGTGTGCTCAAGCAACATTGGGCCAGTGTTGCCCTCGCCCGTTTGCCGGCGCTCGAGCCTCGCGAAAACGACCTGTTTTCGTATAACCTGTTCACGGTATCCGAAAAGGACTGGGAACGGCTGCGTGAGCTGCACATCGCCTACTACCAGGAGCTGCGGCGCTTGATCGAAGCTTCGGAGCCCGCGGAGCGCGTGGCGCTGGTGAACCTGCAGCTCATGCGCCTGGACGAACCCGTCCAGCCTACGCGTGCGTCGTCAGCAGGTGCCTGACCGCGAGCTGGCGTTCGAATGCGGCCAGACTGAGGGCGCGCTGGGGCTCGACCACGATGCGAACGGCTCGACCGGGCCGCAAATGAAAGAAGTTGTCGCTGAAGCGCGCGTCGGTCCGCGATAGATCGAGCCAGCACCAAAGTGCTGCGCGCCGCGCAGACAGCTTCACCTCGAAACCGCTAGCGCGCTCCCGGACCTTCAGCTGCACTTGTGGATCGCTCAGTTGTAGGTGCTTTGGCCGCGAAAACATCACGAGGTTTTGCGCGACCAGCTCGCCGCCGTGTTCGAGCTCGAGCCAAACCAACACGTCATAAGGCGAGTGAGCCCGAATCAAATGCCCGAGCTCTAGCGTCCCAACCTTGACGGACTTGCCCCTGCCGACGCTGGCTTTCAGGGTGCCGGCTCGCAGGCGTTTCCCCGCGGCGGTGGTGGCCAGCCAGTTGACGGTGCCGCGCCAAGGTGCCCGCGCGTCATTCGTGACGAAGATCTGAACCTCGCCGGTGCTCGCGTTTTCGACCGCCGAGACCAAATGGTTGGCGAAAAAATGGCGTGCCATGTAGTGCAGCGCCTTGAAACGACCCAAGCTGTCGATGCTCGACCAGCTAGCGACGGGCCAGCAGTCGTTGAGCTGCCAATACAGCGCTCCCATGCTGCGCGGCATGTTCCGGCGCCAGTGCTCGACCGCGACCTTCATGGCCATACCCTGCTGAATTTGCGAAAGCCACAGCGTGCTCTCGAAATCTTTGGGCATCAAAAACCACTCGGTCATGGTGCTAATGATGGTCGTATTGCCAATAGGGCTACGCTGATGATGCTCCATCACACGGCTGGTGATGTTGCGATCGCCGGGCGTCGTGTAGGCACGCACGGTTTTGGGATGGGGAAACGACTGAAACCCGAACTCGCTCACGAAGCGATGGGTGCATTCTCGGTACCATTCGAAGGGCTTTTTGCCATGCCACACACCCCACAGGTGCGCGTCACCGCGATCGGGATCGTTGAAATCGGTCCGGCCAGAGCCAGGCGTGTGGGGACTGCCCGGCCAGTAGTCGACCCCCGGTGCCAGCTCTTCGACGATCTCGGGCAACAGCTGGTTGAAGAGCTTGTCGTAATCGCGCCAGCTCATGGTCGTCGGGGACCAGTCGTCGGCGACGAGACCCTGTTCGATCTCGTTGTTACCGCAATAGAGGGCCATACAGGCGTGGTGGCTCAGGCGCTTCACGTTGTCGACCGCTTCTTGCTTCACGTTCTCCATGAACTCGGCGTCGTATGCCGGGTAGGTGCCGCAAGCGAACATGAAGTCTTGCCAGACACAGAGCCCCAACTCGTCACACAGATCGTAGAAGATATCGGACTCGTAGATGCCGCCGCCCCAGACCCTGAGCATGTTCATGTTCGCATGTCGCGCGTCCCGAAGCAGGCGGGCGTAGTCCGCCGCCGTCACACGCGGGGCGAAAGTATCGGCGGGGATCCAGTTGGCGCCCTTGGCGAAAAATGGCACGCCGTTCACCACGAACTCGAAGCTCTCGCCGTAGCGGTCGGCCTTGCGGCTCAGCTCCATGGTCCTCAAACCGATACGGCGGCGCAGGCTATCGAGCGCGGCTCCAGCACTATCGAAGAGCTCCGCTTCGAGCTGGTAAAGCGCTTGCTCACCCAAGCCGTTCGGCCACCAAAGCTCGGGAGACTTCACCTCGATCACCGCGCGGGCACGTCCCTCGGACACGGGCGCCTCGACTCGCGCGAGCTCACGGCCGTTGCGCGAGAGCGCCAGTCGAACCCAAAACTCGCGTTCGACGGCGCTCTCTACCTCGACTTCGACGTGGCAAGCGACGCGCCGAGCTTCGTGCTGTTGGCGAATCCGGATGTCCCGCAGGCGCGCGCCCTCGATCGCCAGCAACGAGATGTCTCGCCAGATGCCACATGTGAGGAGCTTCGGACCCCAGTCCCAACCGAAATTGCACGGTTCTTTGCGAAGCCAGCCAGCGTGATGCAACCGTGCGCTCGTCCAGCCGTATAGCCGGGGGCGGCGCTTGTCGAGCTTGTTCAGGTAGGGCAGTACTGGAGCAAACGCGATCGCAATCCGATTGTCACCCTGCTTCAAACGCGACGTCACGTCGAATTCCCACGTGCGATACATGTTGTCGGTGCGCGCCAGGCGCCGGCCGTTGAGCGTGATGGTAGCGAGCGAGTCGAGCCCCTCACAGCGCAACAGCACGCGCTCGGCCCTCGAAAAATCGCGAGGCACCTCGAACACTCGCGAGTACTCCCAGCGCGAGTCTCCTATCCATTGAACGTTTAGCTCTTCGTCGCGATAGTAGGGGTCGCTGATGCGCTTTTCCCTCAGCAGGTCTTGGTGAACGGTGCCCGGCACGCGCGCTTCGAGCGTAGGCCCCCGACCGTCCTGAGCCAGTGACCAGCGCCCGTTCAACGTTAGTGTTCGCACAATTGCATTCTTGGTGATGAATCGCAGAGCTCGTCCGACCCGGCCCGCAAGATCGAGCTCTAAGTATGCTTAATCGCTTGGAGCGAAAAGTGTCAAGGCGCGCCAGGATGGCCTCGGGGCTCGGGTCGAACGTCGACGCGAAAGGGCATCCCACTAGGCGGCTCGATCGAACGGGTGGCCAACAGACGAATTGGCTAGCAACCGAGCCTCGACGTTGTACGACTAGTCCCGCATCGATGCTGCGCTTACTCCCCTTCCTCACCGCCCTGCTCATGGCGCTGCTGACGAGCCCGGCCCAGGCCGAGCCCAGCCCATCCGAAATCGCGGTCGCGCGCGAGCTGTTCGAGCAGGGCAAGCTCCTGCAGGACCGTGGCGAATGGTCACGCGCCAATGCTCAGTACCGGAAAGCCCTCGACATCAAAGACACGCCGGGGCTGCGCTACCGCGTGGGATATTGCGAAGAGCAGCTCGGGAACCTGGTGGAGGCGGGCGTCGAGTACGACCGAGCCCGAGAGCTGCTCGAATCGGGGGTCCGCGCCGACGACGTGGCCGAGCTGCTGCCTCGCACCATCGCCTCCCTGCAGCGGCGCACCCCGTCGCTCACACTGGTTTTGCAGGATCCTCCGCCGAATGTGGTCTTGCGCATCGACGGCGATCTGTTGGCACCAGCCGTAGTCGGCAAGAGTATTCCGCTGAACCCGGGCAAACACTCGATCGTGGTCAGCGCACCGGGCTATCGTTCGTTCGCACAGACCGTCGGCCTCGCAGAAGGGGAGCGCAAGCGCCTGCGCGTTTCGCTCGCTCGGGCATCGGCTGGGAGCGCTCCGCACGACGACGGACAAACCAGTGCATCGAGATCTCGCGGCACCAATACGGCACGTACCCTCGTGCTCATAGGAGAAGCCGCCGTGCTCGCGGCAGGCCTGGGTATGGGCTTGGTCGCTACCATGGAGAAGAACCAGGCCGAGGACGACATCAAGGCCTTGAATCGCGACATCAGTATGGCTGCCGGCGACAATGAGCGCACCTGCGCAGACCCCGCGCCAAGCATCCAAGGCACTTGTCGAAAGCTCGACATCGCCGTAGAAGAATATGCCCTCGCCGAAGACCTAGCCATCGCCGGCTTCGTCGCAGCGGGCGCGAGCGCCGCGGCGCTCGTGGCGACCTACTTGCTTTGGCCCGCGCGCAATGCCTCGGTGGGGGCCGTGCTGCTCCCGAAAGGCGGTAGCGTGGCGCTGTCCGGCAGCTTTTAGGCGGAAGCCGTGGTCCGATAGAGACTACTGCGCCAACATCGAGTCAGTGCTAACTTTGAGCGCGTGGAGACGTATGGATGGCGACGGCGGTTGGCAACCCCACTGAAGACAGCGCACGCATCGGGCCGAACACCATCACCCGTGTGGTTGGCGCTCGCCCTCGGCTTGACCGGCTGCGGAGGCACGACCGCCTCGGAGTCAGCGGATATCCCCGAGGAATGTGTCGGTAGCTACAAGGGCACTTTTTCGGGCGACGCCAAAGGAACTCTGACGGGAACCCTGGATAGGGACGCCGAATTCAGTGTGACGTTCGTTCAAACGAGCACCAACCAAAGCGCCACTGGTTCAGGCAACATCCAAGAAGACGGCTCCATCGACATTGCGCTTGGTCCGAATCGAATCACCGGGACGTTCCGCTTCGCCCAATGCAAGGCCTCGGGTCAGTGGGTGACGGGGGCCACCAAAGGTAACTGGTCCGCTTCCAGGCGTTAGAAATCGCCCACCACGACCAAACCGCCGGTGTGCTCGCTCACCACCGGGATGGCCGTGAGCGAGGAGGCCGCCGAGGCAGGTTTCGGTGCCGGCCAGAACAGCCACGCAGCAACGGTGCCGATTGCAAAAGCACCAGTCGCCACGAACCCCAGCTTGGACCAATCCGAGGCGCGCTCGCGCCGCTCGACAGTATCGGCGAGCTCTGAGCAAGCGTTGAGCCGGTCACCGCTGCATGGCGCCGGCTCACCCGGCGCTTGCTTTTGGATGCTCCTCCGCAACGCTCGGGCCTCGTCGTCCAGCTGCGAAGCGTGGAGGTAGAACCCGACCCCCACCCCGGCACCGAGCAGAGTCAGGGCCGACCCGGACACTAGGGCAATCCGCTTCGCGCGCGCAGACCCGGGATTCACCGGCGCGTCGTCGTGAAGCTCCTGGCCCCCCGCGGATTCGACGGGGTATGGATCTCCGACGGCTGGCTGCTCCGCGTTGGCCGTCAGCGGTTCGAGCTGCAAATTGAGCTCGCGCGTCTCGCCGGCGGTGGCCGGCACTTCCCACTTCAGTTCTCGATAGCCCGGCATGCGCACTTCTATGCGGCGCATGCCCGGCGTTAGATAAACGTGATGCGCTAGGGGTGTGGTCCCCACGCGTTCGCCATCGATGCTCACCTCGGCTCCATCGGGGGTCACGGTGAGCCCAACGCTGGCAACCTGCGCCTTGACCGTTGCGAAAAGCTCTGCGTATTTTTGCCTGGCACCGCGCACGTGCGGTTGTGGGCTGGCACTGAAGTTGTCGAGACAGTAGCGCAAGTGCTGCGCGCTCTCGGTGAGCTTGCCCAACTCGGCTTCGGCGCGCCCGAGGTTGCAGGCGATATCGAAGGCGCGGTTGAGTTGCCAAGCCGTTCGGTACTCCCGATACGCCTCGTGCGTGTTGCCACGCGAGAAGGCCTCGTTGCCTGCGTTGAAGTGCACGATGGCTTGCTCTCTGTCGTGGTCTGCCTGCCCGGCAGCGGCGACACGAGAGCAAACGGCAACCGCAAGAACCAGCAGCGAACGACGAACCATGCTCACTATTCGGGCATCGCTACTTGAGCCAAACATCACGCTCCGCGCGCGTGCTGGCTTTGGGCGGCGACGGGGCTCGTGCCCCTGGCTGCCGGTCCGACTCCCGACGCGAAACTGCGGGCTGCTTCGGTGCGACTGATCCCGGAGCGAGCTCGGCGGTCGAGGCGAGCCGTGTGGCCCCGCGCTCTGGCGCCACTGCCGTAGCCTTACGTTCCACAGCACCCGATTCGGGAGCCGGCAACGGCTGCTCCGATGGCGCGGGCAGCTGCTGGCGCACTGGCTCTTCGCGCATGGCGTGCGCGATGGACGGCTGGGGCGTGACCAGGCGTGGCTCGGCTTCGGCCTCTGCGGAGTCGACCAGCTCCGCCCCAACCAGAAAGCCCGCAGCGACGACCAGGGCAAACGCCACGAACATCCATGGGCCCCGCCGTCTGAGCTCCGCTTGCGCCACCAGCTCTGCCAGCTCCCGCGCGTCTTTTTGCTGCTTTTCTTGACGGCGTTTGACCGTCCGCAAGTTGAGCTCGGTGGGTGCCGTGCGCGGATGGATTTGTGGATCGAGGCGAACCGGGCGAAGCTCGAAGGTTTTGTGCTGCGCGATTCGAGGCGGGGGCTGCGGCGGCACGTACTCGCTGGCGAAGTCGGGTGTGATCTCCAACGGTTCTTCGTAGGGCAAGAGCGGGACATCGCGGATCGTATCGGCGATATCGATGCTTTTACTCTGGCTTCTCTGACCCGATTTGACGACGCCGGAAACGGGCGTGACGCTGATGGGGCCCGAAGCAGCCGTTGCGCCCTCGGCACGCCTGACCGCATTCGCGCGAATCACCTGACCCTGACGGTTATCGCGCACTGCATAGCCTGAAAGCGGGACACCCGATCGCGCTCGCGGATCGCTCGGAGGGAGCGTTCGCTCGAACCCGCTCGGAGGATCTTCCCCCTCCCAAGCGACAGCCTTTCTCCACTGGTAATCGTGAGTCATGAGTTGGTGTTGGTCGGCTTGGATTTTTTCACCGCATCGCGGGGAAAAACGAGATCTCCCGAGCGAACATTCCTCCCGTTCCGGCGCGACGTCAATACTCCTCCTCAACTTCTCCCTAGGGTCATGAACAGCTTGCACCCAGCCCTTTCTGAATATCCTGTGGATAGCGCCTGTGGATAACATCGCCTCGCCGGAATTCATCGTTGTTTCGATGTATTGCCGAATGGGGCAGTCCGCTGCGCCCAAGCGAACTGGTTCAGCCGCCCATTTGTTTCACTGCCGAAACAATGGCGCCAAGAACCTTTTCCCAACTCCGGACGCCGGTGATGCGACGCTCGGCTTGGCTGATTGGATGGACGGCGCCATTCCAAGAAGCCATTCAAGAAAGCGTCTCACGGCGGGACCGGAATCGCCAAACGCTGACCGATTTGCAACGGCTTTTTTGGATCGATGCGATTCGCCCTGAGCAGCGCTGCCACGCTGATCTTGTGACGCGCAGCAATCGAAGACAGCGAATCACCCTTTTTCACTTGGTAGGCGATGGCTTCTTTCTTGTTCGACTTCTTGTTCGACGCGGCGGCGCTGCCTCGGGGTACGCGCAGCTTTTGGCCCGGAAAAATGGGCCGCTTTTCGTCAATGCCGTTCATCTTCGCGATGGCCTCACTCGTCGAGCCATAACGCTTGGCTATGGAAGTGAGCGTCTCGCCGGAACTGATGACGTGAAACTTCGGCATCGCCGCTTGGTTCGGGTCATACCAATCTTTGGGATAGATCTCGATGCTCGTTCGGCGCGCCAGCACGAGCTGGTGACGCACGGCTTGACTCACGTCGTTGGCCGTCACCCGCTCGAGGCGCTCGAGCTCGGCCTTGAGCGGATCGGAATCGCCACCCCACAGCTCGCTAACACCCAAATACTGCGCTTTGCCCAGATTCGAGCTCAGCTGCTCGAGCCGATGATGCACGAGGCGGCGTTTGGCCATGTCGAGCCCATCGCCGCGTAGAAAGAACCCGTGGCTCAACCCGGTCAACACTTCGTTCATGACTTTTTCGATCACGTCCAGGCGCGCCTTCGGGTTCGCCTGCACGCGAATCCCGAACAGATCCGGCCCGCTATGCCCGGCGGTAAACGCCTCGACGTCGCTAGCCAAGCGACGCTTGCGAACGAGCTGCTCGTACAAGAGCGACGCTTCGCCATCTCCCAGCAAAGCATTGGCCACCGAAAGCGCCGCGTGCTCGGGATGCTTGGCATCGGAGATTACCCAGCCGTAGTAGGCTGCGGCCGCGCTGGCCGCCGGATCGATGAGGACACTGAAGCGCGGGCTGGTTTGGCGTGCAGCGCCCATCGAGGCGCTCGCCTCGACAGGTGAGCTCGACACCTGAGAGCCCAAATGTCGCTTGACCAAGTCGAGCACCTGAAAGGCATCGAAGTCACCTGCAATGCTCAGCACCGCATTGTCGGGTCGATAGAATTGACGATGGAAAGCCCGCACATCGGCCAGATCGAGGCGATCGACATCGGAGGGATTGGGCGGAGCAACCTGCTCGTACGCGTCGCTTTGAAAGGCAATTTCCGTCAGCATTCTGCGCCCGCGTGACAACGTGGAGCCCTGGACCAAGTCGAGGTACTCGCCCTTGAGCTCGTCGGTGCGCTTGTCGAAGTTGGCCTGGTTGAACGCGTACTCGGTCATCCTGCCCGCCTCGAGCCACAGTGCCAGCTCGAGCTCGTGCTTGGGCACCAATGTGCAAAACCGCGCGTACTCCGCCGTCAGCGTATTTTCGGTACTAGCTCCTCGCGCCTCGAGCTTGCGCGAGTAATCCGCTCCCGAGGTGCTGCGCCCGCCCTCCCGGAGCATCCGATGCACGACGGCAGCAGCGCCCGGCAAAGCCGCAGCCTGACGGCTACCGGCGGCATAGGTCGTGCAAACCGCCACCTGAGGCGTCGCGTGGTCGACCGTGAAGATCAGGCGCAGACCGTTGTCCAGGGCGGCCCGCTGCACAGGCAGCGATCGCGACCCAAAACCCTGATCGTGAGCCGGCAGCGCCGCCGCCTCGACCGGACGGGTAGTCGAACGAGACGCCGCTGCCGCCACTGCCTCGTCGGCGTGTCCGGCTCGGGTGCTCGAACACACGGCAACGAGGACGCCCAAGAAAGCGCCCCACCTACCGAACGACGCCCGTGAGCTAGGTGCTTTGCGCATTCCCCGGGGCCTAGCACGCTCCCAGAAAAACGCGGCATTCTTTGAGCTTTTTTCCAAACTTGGGGTTTCAGGCCTGGTTTTGGCCTTTACTGCCGCGGCAGGTACGGTATCGGTAGCCGGCCATGCTTGAGCTACGCAGCAAGCTCGCCTTCGTCTGGGCACTGTGCCTCCTCACGGGTCTAGGTTGGCCTGCCGGAGCACGCGCGGACGAACCCTACGTCCACGTGGTCTACGCCGGCCAGCGGCTGGGTTCGATTGCCAAGCGCTACAATGTCAGTATCGACGCCATCTGCAGCGCCAACGGCATCAAGCGCAAAGATCCCATTCATCCAGGCCAGAAGCTGATCATTCCGGGGAAAACGCAGAAGAGCAAACCCGCCGAGGCCCCCAAAGAAGAGCCACCTCCGCGCGCTTCCGAGGCGCGCGCCAAACAGCGAGCCAACCCCCGCCCACCGAAAAAACACCGAGTCTACAAGGGGCAGCGCCTGGGCAGCATCGCCAAGCGCTACAACGTCAGCGTCGAGGCCATTTGTCATGCCAGCGGTATCGATCCTCACGATCCGATTCACCCTGGGGACACGCTGTTGATTCCCGGCAAAGGGGACGAGACAGGCAGCTACGCACGCAGCTTGCGCCTGAAGGGCCAGGTCAGCGTGGTCGAGCATCCCGAAGAAACCGCGCAAGAAAAGGCGCGTCGCCGCTCCGACGAGTCCTGGCGAAAGTATATGCGACCGCCCGCCAAGCGCGGCTACGTCACGCTCGTCGGCTTCAACGACAGCTGGAAAGGCTACGTGATTGGTCCCGGCAACAAGGTGCTGCCCAAGGCGCGTCAAGAAATCTCGAAGGTGCTCGCAGCCACCGGTAAACGGCCCCGCATCCATCCTCGCCTCATCGAGCTCATCGCGAAGGTGAGCGATACCTTCGGAGGTCGCGCCCTGCGAGTCGTCAGCGGCTACCGGGAGCGCTCGTATGCGGCCGCCTCTAGACACAGGACCGGGCGAGCGCTCGACTTCAGCATACCCGGTGTACCCAACGAAGCCGTGCGAGACTATCTGAGGAGCTTCAACGACGTTGGCGTAGGCTATTACCCGAACTCCACGTTCGTGCATCTGGACGTTCGTGAGGGCGACACCTACTGGATCGACTACTCGGGACCGGGGGAAGCCCCCCGCTATCGACACGTCAGTGCGGCGAAAGGCGACTCGGAGGCGTCCGAATGACCCTACACAGGCATTGGCGCTGGGGAGCGCTCGGGCTTTTGTCGAGCACCGCCGTATTGGCGGCCGATCCCAAGCTAACGGGCCGCCCGGTAGCCCCTGAGGCTCGTACCGTGCTGCTCGAGATCCTGCGCAAAGCCGAGCTCCCGAGCGCGCGCGTCACCAGCACGTCGCGAACGGCCGCGGAGCAAGCCAAAGTCATCTTCGACTACATCAACGAGCACGGCTACGACGCGGCCCTCGAATTGTATGGACCGCATGGTGACGCAATCGTGCAGGTCTGCGAAAAGTCGTACAAAAAGAACCGCGCGTGCGACGCCCCCGTGCTGGACCGCATGGTCGAAGAAACTCGCAGACAACTCAAGCTTCTAGAACAGCAAGGCGAGCAGCGTACCGAGCTCATGCACACCAGCGACACCCACTATGCGATCGATATCGATCCGGAATCGGTCGCCGATCCGCGTGCTTTCGAAAGCGCCGCCACGGCCCACGCCCGCGTGACCCGACTGCTCGAGCCAGCCGAGCACCACAACTCGTACCACGTGGAGATCCTCAAGAACTGAGCTCGTGGCGAGGCTTCGCCAACTCTCGACCGTAGCGGCACTATTCTGTGTCGGCTGTGTTGCCGGTCCCGCGCTCAGCCCCACTGCGACGTTTGGCCAAGCTCCGTGCCGATTCGATGTACGCGCTCTGAAGGGTACACCCTTGGTGCTCGACGTCGTCGCCACTTGCGCAGGCTACGACGTGAAGGAGTACCGGCTGGAGCCGGGCGTGGCCGACTACTTGAGCCACGTGGCCACTCTACAGGGTCGGCCGCTTTCGATCAGCGAGCGCGGGCTGCGCCTGCCTCCTGGCGCCAACGGGCTTCGCTATCGAGTACGGCTGGGCGATATGGCCAAGGCGCAGGCGGATATCTACGGTGCGCTCGCGGTCGGGCGCTCGGTGCTCGCACCCGGTTACAGTTGGTTGCTCACGCCCTCCGGAGTGTCCGCCGATACGCCGGTCATCGTTCACTACGCCCAAGGTCCCGACGGCTGGGGCTTCACCACGGGGCTGGCAACACACGGCGAAGCCTATCAGCTCAGAGCAGGTGAAATACGCGTCGCCACGTTTGCCGTCTTCGGAGAATTCGACGAGAGCGAGCTCAGTTTGCCAGGGATTGGCGGTGGCGAGGCGCGCTTGGAGTTGATCACCCTCGATGCCGACATTGCCGTCGATTCGGCGACGGTGCGCCGCTGGGTGCGAGAAACCGCCCGCGCGGTCTCCGACTTCTATGGTGGGTTTCCGGTGCAGCGGGCCATGCTGGCACTGGCTCCCGTACCCGGTCGTCGCGGTGTGCTACGTGGCAAGGTGCTGCCGGAAAGCAACCCCGGTATCGCGCTGTTGATCGGCGAACGCTCTAGGGTCGAAAACCTGTATGCCGACTGGATTCTCACGCACGAGCTGTTCCACTTGGGGTTTCCTTCGTTCGCACACGAAGGAAAGTGGCTGGACGAAGGTATCGCCACCTACTTCGAACCGCTGATCCGCGCGCGGCAGGGTTGGCTCAGTGAGCGCGACGTCTGGGCCGAGTTCTTCACGCACATGCACAAAGGTCTCAGCGTGCTCGAGCGGGACGGCCTTCAAAGGCCCCGCGGCGTTCGCGGCATGTATTGGGCGGGCGCGACCGTATGCCTCCTCGCAGATATCCAGGTGCACCAAGCCAGCGACGGCGAGAAGAGCTTGCAGCAGGGAGTCCGCGCTTTGTTGCGCGCAGGGGGAGATGCAACGCGCGTCTGGCGCCTGGCAGAAGCCGTCGCCACCATCGATCGGGAGCTCGGCGGCCCGGTCCTCGCGAACCTTGGCGCACGCTATGCAAAACCTGGTTCCTCCGTCCCGCTAGAGCGAGTCTTCCGCGAGCTCGGAGTGATCTGGACAGGTAGCGATATTCGGTTCGACGACACCGCCCCGCTCGCCCCCATTCGCCGCTCCATCACGCGCGGCCAGCCATGACGTGAAGCGCCGCCCTCAGCGGCTGGCGAGCAAGAATGCCCTTGGTCCGGCATCCACGTCGAAGGCGCGAGCGGAGTACAGCTCGCTCCAGGGGCGGCTCCACGAATCCAACGTTCTCGGTGCATTCTGGTACTCGGGCTTGTCGGAGCTGAGACAGGTGAGCACCAAAAATGGGTCGGCACGTCGAGCGCGGGCAATGCGACCCGAGTTTGCCGAAAAACCGTTCGGGGTCAGACAGCGCGATTGGAGCGAATTGAAGAAGCTGTTCGCAGCCGGCACCATGCTCTGGTCGCGACCCAGGTGGCGTTCCGCGAGTGCAGCCCGCTGATTCGATTGAATGATCAGCTCCAGGTGCAAATGTGGCTGAATGCGTGGATCTCGGGCGTTGCCAGTCTTACCCACCGCTCCAATGCGTTCCCCCTTACGGACATGAGACCAAAGTTGCTCCGGAACGCTGACTGTATCGAGGTGAGCGTAGAGAAAAGACGCGTGAGGCTTTTGTTTGCCCTTGGTCAGAGACTTCGGCACCGGGCATACCACGCGTGCCCAATTGCCGAACGAAGGGCTCCGTCCCGCAGTGACCAAGCCACTGCAGGCCGCGAAAACGGAGGTTCCCACCGGGGCCAGCAGGTCCAGCCCATTGTGCTCACCGTGAAACCGCGGAGCGCGGAAATGACCATGGCCGCTTTCGTCGGTGCGAACTCCGTGATCCACCGGCAGCACATAAGCCCAGGGCCCCTTCAGGGTTGCCTGCTCGATGACGCGCCGGGTGGCAAGCGGCGGGACCTTGGGTCCCGGCTCGAGCTTCGGAGCTCGATCGCTGTGCTTCGCCTTTTGGCGAACACTCGCCTCGGTAAGCTCTTCGTGGCCTGGTTTGCCGGAAGCGGGCGAGCTTGCCACGAGTGCGTGCAGCGAGAACGCGACGGACGCCAGCGCGCCGAGACTCAAGTAAGGACGAAACGACGTGGGAAGCAGAATCATGAGGACGCCTTCAGCCTTGGCACACCCCGCGCGCGCTGGAAAAGTTTTCAGGTTTCATCGAGCCACACATATAAGCGTGGTCTGTGCTATCACGCCGCCCTCGTGCGCGTGTACCGACGACTAGTCAGACCTCTTTTGTTCTTGCTGCAGGCGGAAACGGCACACCGCTGGGCAATGGCTTTTTTGGCTGTCTTGTCGCGGCTTCGCGCTGGACTCTGGCTGCTCGAGCGACTCTTTGCCTACCGCGATCGGGTGCTCAACGTGCGAGCCATGGGGCTCGACTTCGAAAACCCCGTAGGGCTCGCGGCCGGGCTCGACAAAAATGCCGAAGCTTTCGATGCTTTCGGCGCCATGGGGTTCGGGTTGGTCGAAGTCGGCACCCTGACGGGCGAAGCACAACCCGGCAACGAAAAGCCACGCTTGTTCCGGCTGCCGCAAGACCGCGCTCTGATCAACCGTATGGGCTTCAACAACTGCGGTGCCGAGCGCGCCGCGCGCCACCTCGCGCGACGCCGGTATGGCGGCATGCGACTCGGCGCCAACATCGGGCGTACCAAGCGCGTCGACAACGCCGCTGCGCTGTCGGACTACGCCAAGAGCGCGCGGGCTCTCGCGCCCTACGTGGACTACCTCGTCATCAACGTCAGCTCACCGAACACCCCTGGGCTGCGGGCGCTGCAAGAAAAGTCTTCGCTCGCACCTTTGCTGCTGCATGTTCGCAAGGTCTTGGACGAAGTCGTCACCGATAGGCACGTCCCGTTGCTGGTCAAGGTGGCTCCCGATCTGGACGACGCCGACATCGACGCCGTTGCGGACGTCGCGCTCGAGCTCGGGCTGGACGGCATCATCGCCACCAACACCACGATTGCGCGGCAAGGCTTGAGCACCCCAGACGCGGCGGTAGCAGCGTGTGGAGCAGGGGGCCTATCGGGGCCGCCGGTGGCCGAGCGAGCGCTGCACGTGCTCTGCCGTTTGCGCGAGCGTGTGGGGAGCCGCATCACACTAGTGGCCAGCGGCGGCATCGAAACGGGCGACGACGCTTTCGCGCGCATTGCCGCCGGTGCCAGCCTGGTTCAGGTCTATACCGCGCTCATCTACGAAGGGCCGGGCCTTGTCTCGGCGATCACCAGACAGCTGGCGCAGCGCCTGCGCACCGAGGGATTCGCCAGCGTGAGCGAGGCCATTGGCAGCGCGGCGGTGCCCAGCGGCGCCGGTCACCAGCCGAGCAACTCGAGCATTGCTGCGCGAACACGCTGACTCAGCGCTTCCACGCTGAGCGCCCGAGTCTCGGACGGAGCAATGGGTGTTCCGACCCTCACTCGAACGCGCCCTGAGCGGGGCAACCACTCGTCGCGATGCCAGATGGCGCGCGACCCTTGGATCCCCACCGGCACCACCGGGACACCGGCTCGCTTGGCGATGAGAAACCCTCCCTTCTTGAAGTCGCCCAGCGTGTCCGAATCGCCGCGCGTGCCCTCGGGAAATATGGCAATCGTCTTCCCTGCCCCGATTTCTTCGGCAGCTGCCTTGAGCGCATGCCGGGCGCTGCTGTTGTCGGAGCGATCGATGAGCACATGCCCACCTGCCCGGAGCGCCATCGACAAAAAGGGAACTTTTGCCAGCTCCTTCTTCGCCAGAAAGCCCGGAATGATGGGCAGCGAAGCGAACAGAATGGGTACATCGGCGTGACTCTGATGGTTTGCCATCACGATGTACGGCCCTTGGGGCGGTAGTCGCTCCAGATGCTCCGCTTCGAGTTGTACTCCCCAAGCCTTCAAAAGGCCGCGAGCCCAGAAGCGCTCCCCCTCGGTGATGGTGCTGTGGTTGCCACTCACCTTTGCTACGGACACCGCGGTCACGGTGACCGTGGCCGTCCAGAAAGGAAGAAACAGCCCATTGGGAAGTCGGTACATGCGGGCCACACCGCATACAAGAGCCAAGCGCTCGATTCAATGCACCACCGCGGCAGCGGGCAATTGACGCTGGCCACCCGCTGAGCTACACAGCAAGGCATGGCTTCGAAGCGCCGCCTCCACATTGTGTGGTTTCATTCGCCAAACGGTGAGTGAGGGCGGAAGCGCGCAAGTCCGAGAAGAAGCCGTCAACCCTCACCGTCGTCCAGCGGTGAAGGGTTTGGCAACACTTCCGCTGGTCGGCACCGCAAAGCCCGCGTGATCAGCCCCACCAACGCCCCACCACTCGACCAACACTCCGAACCACCAAGGCCCACGCCTGCCGCGCACAGCGGCCACCTCTGGAGCCGTCAGTTCGTAGTCGTGTTGTTGATTCAAGTAAGCTTCGGCTTCTCGTTCTCTTCGTTTTTTCTACTGCCGAAATTTCTGGAGCAACGATTGGGTGCCACGCCCAGCGCCATGGGCCAGGTGGTGGGTATGGGGCCCCTCAGCGGCGTACTGGCCGTACCCCTGGTCGCCTGGGCGATCGATCGCTGGCATCGGAAACGGCTCTTGGTCGCAGGCACTGCACTGGGCGCCCTGGCTGCCTTTGCGCACATGGGCATCGACCAGGTTGGCCTTTCGTTGTACGCGCTGAGGGCCGTTCAGGGCTTGGCTTTCTTGGTCACCTTCAACACGGCCGCCACCTTGGCCGTCGAGCTTTCGCCGCCAGAGCGGTTGAGTCAAGCGCTCGGCTACTTCGGAGTGGCCATGCTGGGCACCAACGCCCTGGCGCCGGCACTCGTCGAACCGCTGGCGGACAGCCTGGGATGGGGCGCAGCCTTTTGTGTCGCCGGGGGTGCTGCCACACTCGCGTGCTTTTTGGCGCTCTTCACCGAGAGCCCTCAGGTCGCGAGCAACACTTCTTCGAACAGCGTGACCAGCCTTTGGAATCGTCACATCGTGAGTGTTTCGTATACCTCCATGCTGATGGGCGTGGGCTTCGGTGCCCTGGTCACTTTCGCACAACCCTTCGCACTGAGCCTCGGCGATCGAGAGGTCCGGGGCTTGTTCATCGGCTACACCATCACAGCGGTCGCGGTTCGGGTGGTGCTCGGGGGCCTAGCCGATCGCGTCGGGCGACTCCGAGTCGCGTTCGGCTCCATGGTCTTGTACGCGGCAGTCATCCTCTCGACCTCACGGATGCAGGCGGGTTGGCTGTTCGAAATCGGATTGGGATTGGGTGTCGCTCACGGTTTGCTCTATCCGGCGCTCAATGCGCTCATCGTCGAAAACGTCGCTCCGACCATTCGGGGAGCGGTCATGACTACCTTCAATGGGGCATTCAATCTGGGCTTCGCGCTGAGCGCTCTAGGCTTCGGCACCGTCGCTGAAGCCGCAGGGTTTCGGCTGGTGTTCCTGATTTCAGGTGCACTCACGGCGACCGGCCTGGCCAGCCTCGCGCTCCTACCTCGCGCCACATCGACTCGGTAGATCGAGTCAGATCAAGACATGAAATCGGTTCTCCCGTGGCAGCACGGGGGCGTTGACGACTACACAGTGTGACTGTCAATTATCGCCACGAAGCAAAAGCGAAGTCGCGTCGAACTACGCGGAAGGAGCTAGCAAAAATCGCATTAATCCACTGTGTGCAATCGACCATTGAGTGTGATGAACGAGTTTTCATTCCGGCGCCGCGCGCCGCATCTGATGCTCTCGGGCACCGTGGCGCTCGCCGCCACCGGGCTTCTGGCGGCTTGCCAAGCAGAATTGGCGCCGCCTGGCGGAATGACCATGACGCCTTCGGGGTCGTCTTCAACGGGTTCCGGCGGCTCGGCCACCACGGCCGCCGCCGGCACGACCGACGGGACGACCCCATCGAGCACCAGTGGTGGCGTCGGTACGACCGGGTTCGATTCGACTCCAGTGGAAAATTGCACCGGATCTACCTTGGGGGCACCCAAGCGCATGGTGCGGCTGACCTACAACCAACTAGCGAGCTCCGTAAAAGCGCTGTTCGGCGACGAGCTGACCCAACAGATCAAGACCACCTTCGAGATCGGCAGCCTTTCCGACCGCGACTTCCCCCCACTCTCCAGCCCGCGGGAGGGCTCCTTGTTCATCGACAGCGTCTGGCGAAGCACCGATGCCATCGCCAAGCGCGTGGGGCAGCACGTCTTCGACAACTTTGCCACGGTCACCGGCTGCACTGACCCTCCGAGCGCGGAATGCGCTCAGACCTACCTTGCCGATCTGGCGGAGCGGGCATTTCGCCGGCCGCTGACCGAGCGAGAGTGGACCCGGCTGTTGCAGGTGTTCACCGAAACGCAAACAGCCACGGGGACCGTACAACAAGCGACACAGTTCACGACGTACGCCATCATGCAGTCGCCGCACTTCGTGTATCGCACCGAGTTCGGCACCAACGTGTACGCAGAAGAAGTGCTCGCTCCATACGAGCTAGCTAGTCAGCTCTCGTACTTCTTGACGGATGGTCCACCGGACGACGAGCTCCTTTTGGCGGCCGAATCTGGTCAACTGACGACACAAGAGGACTTGAGGCTGCAAGCAGACCGACTGCTGGCAACACCGGCCGCGCGAGAGAATCTGCAAGCAGCAGTGTTCGCCTACTTCGAAATCCCTTCCCTGTCCGACGTTGTGATCGACCCGGGCGTCGCGCCCGATTTTACCGAAGGGCTTCGTAACTCGATGTATCGCGAGACCGAGCTCTTCATCAATCACGCACTCTGGAATGGCCCGCTCGGCAACTTATTGACCTCGCGCACGACGTTCGTGAACGAAAATCTCGCGAACCTCTACGGCATTGCTTACCCCCCGGCAGGCAGTGCGCCGGATGCCGACGGATTCGCTCAAGTAGAGCTCGATGCCAATCGAGCCGGCTTGCTCACCAACCCGGGTTTCTTGACCGCACGCTCACGCCCCGACGTACCGTCGGTCGTCGGCCGCGGTATTCTCGTCAACGCCACGGTGTTGTGCGCCGAAGTTCCGGTGTTCCCCGAAAATCTGGCGGAGGTGGTCGCCGAGGCCGATGCAATGTTCGCCGACTCTTCGGAACGAGAAAAGGCCGACTACCGCATGAAGACACCGCCGTGCTCGAACTGTCATACGACCATCGACCCGTACGGGCTTGCGCTCGACAACTTCGATGTCATCGGCAAGTACCGCGCGACGGATCCGCAAGGTAGACAGATCGATGCCTCGGTCACCTTGCCCGATGGAACGGTCACCACCACCGTACCCGATCTTGCCAATCACGTCGTCGTGAGTGGTCAGTTTGCCACCTGTATGGCCAAACACATGATTGACTACGCGCTCGCAATGGTATCGGTCGACATTCCGGCCAATAGCTGCGCCGTGAAGGCAGTAATGGACAAGTTCAATACGACTCCCCAGACTTTCAGCGATCTAGTCCGTGAGATCGCTGCTTCGGCAACCATGGCTGTTCGCTCTCCCGGAGGTATGCAATGAGGCGCTCTTACCGCCTGGCTCGACGTTCCTTCCTCGCAGGCTTAGGTGGGGCTTTTGGATTGAAGATCTTGCTGCGCAACATCGAAGCGAAGGCGGTCGGCACGCCGCCACCACCACGCTTTTTGATGACTCACTGGCCGGTAGGAACCGTGCGCTACCATTTTCTGCCCCAAGGAACCGGCACCGACTACACGACCTCACGCATACTCCAACCCTTCGAAGACGCCGGTCTGCGCGAGGACATGATCGTGCTGTACGGTCTGACCATGAACGGCATCGACGCCGGCTGCGGCGGCGGGCATGAGTCCGGAACTCCGATGATGACGACCGGCGCCAACGTGCCCGGCACCCGTTCCAACGGTGGCGAGGCCGACGACGGAGCCGCAGGCGGACCGTCGTTCGATCAGATCTTTCTGGAACGCGTCCCCGAGCTCAGGAAAGGGGACCTCAAACCCTATGCCAACGCCATCTGCGATGCTCGCGTCGACTCGCAAGAAACCTCTACCCAGTGCCTTTCCTACGGCTATACGACGCGCTCGATCGCAGCTGCTCGCGTGGCCGGGGGCTGTGGTACCGGACAGATCACCGAAGCAGTGCCGCTTCTACCCGAGCTCAGCCCCGTGCAGCTGTACATGCAGCTGTTCGGTGGCTTCATGCCCGGCGGCCCTGATCCAGGCAACAACGAAGCCATGATCGCAGGTCTCGTCGCTGGAAAGAGCGTCATGGACTACTGCATCGACGAGCTCAACCACTTGGCCACCGTGGCGCCGGGCGCCGAAGCCAATTCCACCATCGAAGTCCACGCGCAGGCCTGTCGCGACATGGAAACGCAGCTCACCGAGCAAATCAACAACGGTGGCCTGCCGGTCGCTGGCTGCACCGTTCCGGATGCTCCCGATCCATCCCTGGTCGGGAAGACCGGGTCCAAGTTCGATTACGGTTCGGAATCCACGAGCACCTCCGATGAGGAGCAACACCGCAAGATCGGCGAAGCTCATGCGAGCATCATTCGCGCTGCCTTCCAGTGCGATATCTTACGGGTGGCTACTTTTCAGTGGTCGCCGGGTACGAACCACGTTTCGTTCGGCGGGCAGTTCCCCGACGATCCCGATGCAATTTTGATGCATCACCCCCTGAGCCATCGCATAGGAAACAGAAGCCACGTGATGGACGGGCCACCGACCGACACCTACCTCGCCAGCGTCGTCGAGTTTCTGGTCAACATTCAAACCTGGTACAACGCACAGACAGCCAACATCATCAACAGCTTCAAGACCGCCACCGATATCTACGGTGGGACCTTGCTCGATCACACCATTATTCCGTACGTTACCGAAGTCGCAGAAACCACTCACTCCCGCTCCCCCATCCCCGCGTTGATTTTCGGCGGGCGAGCACTCGGCATGAAAGGCGGTCAGTTCCAAAACTTCGAAGGCCGGGGTCGTTCACACAACGATTTGTGGATGTCGATCGCTCAGGCGTATCTCAAGACCAGCGATCCATTGCCCGCGTTTGCCGAGGACCGTTTTTACAAGAACGGTGTCTCGCCGATTCCCGGGCTGTGGGAACCACCGGCTTAAGAACCCGTCTCTTCGCAGACTAGCCGGTCGAACTCGGTATCGCAGGCGCGGTCGTCCCACAGCCATTCCCCCGAGCCCATGTCCTCGAAGATGCCGCAATCCTCACCCCCCATGTCGTTCGGTTCGCCCTCGCGCCAATCGTTGAAAGCGTCGTCTATCGGCTCTTCGCTGTCGGCATCGTAGAAGGGAACCCAGCTCTCTGGGTCGAGAGAGACTGCCCAGCTCCAAAGCTCCTCGTCCTCTTGGTCGGTGGCGCCCATCCAGACGTCGCCGCTGCCGCTGAGCGAGTTCAGAGCCCGATAGATGAACGCGTTCTCGTCCTCCGATTCTACGACGGCCAGAACTTGGTCGCGATTCAGGCAAAACTGCATGGCTTGCTGCCAATCACGGCTGCGCCGCGTGTTGCTCATCGCCCCTGACGGCCTATCGCAGAATAGGTACGCGCGCCCCTCGAGTTGCTCAGCGAAGCAGCCATCCGGGCATACGTCGCCTTCGTCCACCTCGTCGTCACAATCATTGTCCGCACCATCGCAGCGCTCCTCGGTGACGCTGCAGCCACCCGTTCCACCGGTGCTCCCGCTCCCCTCCGTAGTGGTGCCGCCGCTACCGCCCGTTGCGACGCCACCTCCGGTCGAGGCAGCGGTGCTCGTCGCTCCTCCCGAACCGCTGCTGGCTGTTTGAGTCGTGCCGCCGCTTGCACCGGTGACGCTGCTCGTGTCGCCGGTTGACGACGCTCCGCCACCTGTCGTCGCAGTCGCGGTGGCATCCGCGCTCGAGCTGCCGCTGGTAGCGCTGCTAGGTCCGCCCGTGCCGATGCTCGACGTACCTGGCCCATCGAAGAGTCCCGCATCTTTGGGACCGGAGCACGCCAAAGCCACCACCACTGCTGCGGCAGACGCTCCGATCGCAGGAGTCTTGTTCATGCTGCGCACTATGCGGCGCAGTGTGGGTGGGTTCAATCTCGGCAAGCATCCGAACTCGACCCGCTGCGACAATCACAGCTTTGCTCGAAAACCGCTCCGCTACTGAAAAACGCAGCCCCAATGTGCGCAATTGTAGCGTCGCCCCACACCACGGGGCGCCGGGACCGCGGACCAGACATACAGAGGTTGCCTGCACTCGGGTGCCGCTGTACGAACGACACGATGGTGGCTTCGGCACGGTGCACAGCGGAAGCTTGCGCCAACAACTGAGCCCTGCAGCTGAGGCGTCGAGATCGATCGGTGAGTCCCTGGTTCCGTGTCTCCCTGCTGCTGCTGGCCTGGCTCGTGCACGCTGCTGCGGCCAGCAGTACTGAGCTCGCTGTGAATCTGAGCTGGCAGGGACCGAGCGAGTGTCAGGACGATGGCAGTGTGGGGCAAGAGATCCGCCGCATCGTTGGGGACTCGTTACCCGTTCCCGACGACGAGCTCTTCGTCAACGCGGTAGTGACGAAAACCGCCGATGGAAGCTGGGCGGTCAGCCTGAGAACACGCGTCGCCGATCGCACCGGCGAGCGCACCTTGATCGGCGCCACCTGCGCCGAGGTGAGACGCGCAACCGCCCTGATCGTGGCGCTCATGATCAACCCCAATGTTCGCGTCGACAGCGGACCGCCCGCGCCCGAGCCGCCAGTGGAGCGCCCCACACCGCGCCCAGCCCCCGTAGCCCAACCCGAGCAACCCACGCGCACCGAGCAACCCCGACCCGAGTCCAAAGCGCCAGGACCGCAGGTGGAGCTCGGCCTCGGCGCCCTCGCCGGACTCGGAGTTTTGCCGGAGCCGAGCGGTGGGTTCGAGGCAAGCGCCGGTGTCGCGTTCAGCGCCGTCGCTTTGGAGCTCAGCGGGAGCGCCTGGCTGCCGCGCAGCCGGGTCAGCGACTCGAAGCTCCGCGCTGGAGGTGAGTTCACATTGCTTGGGGCCGAGCTGCTCGTGTGTTCCCGCCCCCTGACGCCGGCCCGATTGGGCGGCTGCGCGGGTCCCGCGATCCGGCACATGCGTGGTGAAGGGTTCGGCGTCAGCGCTCCAGGTCACGCTAGCGCCACCTGGGCCGCAGCAACGGTCGAGGCGTTCGCCCTGCTCGAGCTCTCTGCTTCATTTTGGCTGCGTGCGACACTAGGCGCTGAGGTTCCGTTCAGGCCGCCATCGTTCAGCCTGGCTGGGCTCGGGGTGGTCCATTCTCCTTCGGCGGTGGCAGGGCACGCCGGTTTGGGGGCGCTCCTGCGGTTTTGACCATGGACAGCCTACCTGCCGGTCATTCAAGCTAAAGAATGCGCTCCTTGGCACTGGATACGGCGCCCTCCCCTACAGGAGGGACCACCACGCCGCCCAACCAGCACCACCCGGAGCAACTCTACGAGACGCATTTCTCGTTCGTCTGGCGCAACCTGCGACGCATGGGTGTCCCGGACGACGTGCTGGAGGATGCGACTCAGGACGTCTTTCTGACCGTGTTCCAGCGCTGGGACAGCTACGACCCGACACGCTCGCGCGTCGAAACCTGGCTGTTCGGCATCTTGCTACGCGTGGCCAGTTACTACCGGCGTACGCTGAGACGACGCTTGGCGCGCATCGTCCCTTGGTCCAGGGAAGGAAAGCGAGAAGGCATGGTGGCTGGCCCCGAAGGCCCTGCCGATCTCGTAGCCAAGCGGCAAGCGGTCGAGCTCCTCGATCGGTTGCTGGCCGATATTTCTCCTGACAAACGTGTGGTGCTCGTCATGGTGGATATCGAGCAATGCTCGGTCCCCGAGGTGGCGCGAACACTGGGCATCAACTTGAATACGGCCTATTGGCGACTGCGCCAGGGCAGGGCCTGCTTCGAACGCGCACTGGAGCGCGTCAGGTCCTCCGAACGGAGGCGAATTGCTGGAGACGAGCTGCCATGAAAGCGGGAGAGCTGAACGAAGACGCGCGCAAAGTGATTGCCGCCGGAAGAGCGGGGCACGAGGCTTCTGAGTTGGTGCGGGCTAGAGTACGGCGTTCGGTAGCGACCAACATGGCTCGCGGAGTCGTCGCCGTGTCCATGGTGCATGCGTCGTCGCTCCTCGCCGCGACCGGTAAGATCACGGTGGCATTGGCGCTGGCAGGGGGAGCTGGAGCAGGCGCATGGTATGCCTTGTCCGAACCCCAACCGGAGCTGCCTCCGCAGGTGGTTCTCGCGACAAAACAGCCCAGCTCCGCCAAACCGTCTCAGCCAAAAGCCGACACGGCCAAGCAGACCGCACCGGCTCCGGTAGAAACGTCGAGCGAGGCGGCCAAGAGCAACGACGAGGCGGAGCAAGCTGCGGCGCGCCAGCGGCTCAGCGCCAAGCCCCGAGTCTCCTCGCAAGAAGCCGAGGTCGTGAAGAACCGCGCCAGCGACTTGAGCCGCGAGATTGCTTTGCTGGCCGAAGCGAGCGCAAAGCTGAACCAGGGCGACGCCGCTGGTGCTCATCGAGTCTTGCGCCGATACGATCGAGAGGTCTCCGACAAGCTGCTGATTCAGGAGCGCGCCGCAACCGGTGTGCTCGTGCACTGCGGGTTGGGCAATGTCCAGGCTGCACGTCGCGCCGCCCAGCGTTTTCACGAGGCTTGGCCGCGGTCACCTCTGGCTTCACGGATTGCTGGATCGTGCGCCGGCGACGCTCGAAAGTTCTGAGGCCGCTGGGCAGCGGCGTGCTGGCCGTCGTTGCGCTCGCGGCGGGCAGCGGATGCGGTAAAGGCCAAACCAAGTTCATCGGCTCTCACGAGGAGCAGGGCGCGCTGGACACAGGCTCCGTCGGCGGGACCACGACGGGCCCCGGAAGCGGCGGAGACACCGGCACACCGGCCGAGGTCACCTGCGAGGTGACCGGCATTCCAGAAGCCATCGACGCCAACCCGTTTTACGCCAAGTACACGGATGCCCAGGGTATCCCTGTGCTTTCGTCGCCTGAGGTGGCGGATGCCGCCTTGGAACAGGCGTGCCAGGTCGTGCAGCGGATGCTCGCCAAGCGCAGCGACGTGCGAGCGGAAATGATCTCTCGCGGCGCGCGTGTTGCGGTGATCGGCCGCAACGAAAAGCTCAGTGACCTGCCGGAGTTGGCCGGTTTGGAGAACGAGTGGCGCGGAGTCGGGGCTTGGGTCGGGCAGCCGTTGAGCGTGGGCACGGAAGAAAACCTTTTGTGTTTGGAAAACGACGTGTACCGAGGCGAGGTCATCCTCGTGCATTCGATGGCCCACGCCATGAGAGCGCTGGGCATTCGCCCGCTGGAGCCGGACTTTGACGAACGGCTTGAAGCCGCCTACCAATCGGCGCTCTTCGAAGGGAAATGGACGAACGCTTTCGCCAGCGAGTCATTCCCTCAGTACTGGGCCGAGGGCGTACAGTGCTGGTTCGACGCGAACCTGTCTCCTCCCAATCCGTACCACAACGAGATCAACACCAGGAGCGAGCTAGCGGAGTACGATCCCGAGCTGTACGCGATTATCTCCGAGTACTTCGATGCCCGTTCCGATATTCTCGACTGCTTTTGAGAGGCTCAAGAGCTCGCGATGGACGCGGACAAACGTCGCGCAAATTCCTTACGGGCGCGGCTCAGCCGCGATTGTGCTGCGGTCATCTTGATACCGTCGAGACGCGCCAGCTGAGGTACCGAGTAGCCGAGCACGTCGTGCAAAACCAATGCATTGGCCAGCTCGGGCTTCATGCGCGACAAAATGCCTTGGAGACGCCTGACTTCCGAGCGCGCTTCGAGTTGTCGCTCCGGCACCCATGTGGTGGCTCGGGGTTCGCTCTCGACGGTATCGGGTTCGGTGAACAAGCGACGCTCACGAGTCCGCCTGCGCAGCGAATCCATCGCCACGTGCGCTGCGATGGCTCCGGCCCAGGTAGAAAGGCGACTGCGCCCCTCGAATCGACCCTCGATCAGCGTGCGTATCACACGCTCGAAAGTCGTCTGCACCAGGTCTTCGAAGTCCGCGTATCGACCGTGCAAGACTCGCCTTAGTGCATGTTCGATGCTGGGGCGCAGCCCGTCGTACAGCTCACCTGCCGAGCTCCCGTGTCCGTCGAGGATGGCTCTCACCAGCGCCTCGTCGTCCGGATCTGCCAGCTTGAGGGGGAAAGCTCCGTCCCCTGCTCGTGGCAGTTGAGCTATTTGGAGCCCAGTGACCCGAGCTTCGGGGGGAGTGAGTGGCTTGCTGACCAGCATCGGACCTTGTACTTGGGTGAATGGCCGCACCCCGACCGGTCCGTGGGCGCAAGATCACTCGCGCTACACTCGTTTGCGGCTACAATTTTCCAAGTGAAACCCGAGGGTTCTGAGCTGGCTGTGCCTTTCTTTCAGGCGAGATCGAAAACCAGCACCTCGGCTGAGTCGACCCCTTCGATGCGCAGAAGCTTTTCGCCGGAAAGCGCAGCGCCATCCCCAGCGCCCAGCTCGTGACCGTTGACCTTTACCTTGCCACGCACGACCTGAACCCAAGCGTGTCGGCCGGGAGCGAGCCGCACCTCGGTGCTTTCTCCCTGTTCGAAGATGCCCGCGTAGAGCTCCGCATCCGAATGGATGGTCACGCTACCGTCGCGCCCATCGGGAGAGGCCACGAGGCGCAGACGGCCGGCCTTGTCTTGAGGGGTGAATCTCTTTTGCTCGTAGCTCGGCTCGACGCCGGTCTGCGAGGGCAACAGCCAGATCTGCAGAAAGTGAACGAGCTCGGTTTGTGACGGATTGTACTCGCTGTGCCTGACGCCCGTACCGGCGCTCATCCGCTGAACGTCGCCAGGCTGGATGACCGAACCGTTGCCCATGGAGTCACGATGTTCGAGCGCGCCCTCGATGACGTACGAGACAATCTCCATGTCCCGGTGCGGATGGGTCGGAAAGCCGCCCCCCGGCTGCACACGGTCCTCGTTGATCACGCGCAAATTACGAAAGCCCATGTGCGCGGGGTCATAGTAGTTGGCGAACGAAAACGAATGGTACGAGTTCAACCAGCCGTGATCGGCGTGGCCTCGCTCTGCTGCGTGACGAATGGTGAGCATAGCTGCCTCCGTTGGGGTCGCGAGCTCCACCGCTTCGAGGAGCATTTCCCCGCGGCCGGTGTCCTCGCAACGGCGGCTATCATGGTGACGCCACGCCCCGTCGGCAATCCGTGATCTTTCGATGGCAAGTCTCAACCGAAGCGATGGTCTGCGGACCGAAAGTCCCGAGGCATGCCGCAGCGCTCTTCCAGCTTCTCCAGGAGCCAAGCATGAGCGCGGCCGAGCGGTTCGTCGGCTCGATGAATCGCGAAAAAGTGGAGGGTGTGCTGGTCTTCCGTCCAGGCGACGGGGCGGATCCGTACGAGGCGTCCCTGCCCGAGGTCTTCGGCTACGGTCGGCTCTGGCAGGTTACCCCAGCCGAGACCCCGCAGGATGAAGGCCCGCTTCGTCTCGAGCTCGGCCACCCGCCACGTACGCGGCGAGAGCACGGCCCGGTCGGGCACGCCCTGGCTCTGACGCTCGGAAAGCACGATCTGAACGTGCTGTGCGAGGAGCGAGGTCGGCACGGGTCCGTCGAGCGAAGCTAGCGGGTGTTGCTCGCCGACGACCGGCAGCATGCGGACTGCCGCCGCGAGCGCGCGCGTCTCGAGGCCGGAGCGTATGCCAGGCTGGCTGACGATGCCGAGCTTGACCTCGCGTGAGAGCACACGCTCGGAAACGGAAGACATCGTTTGCGTATCCACCCTCAAGTCAATCGTCGGGAACGTTTCGGTGAACGCGACGCAACTGTCGGCGAGCGCCATGACGGGAAACAACGCGTCGACACACAAGGTCACGCTCGGCTCGAGTCCTTGGGTCAGCTCGAGCGTGAACGCGCGCAGTGCGTCCATCTCGCCCAGGACGCGCCTGGCACGCGCTACCACCGCTTTCCCTTCCTCCGTCAAGACAGGAACCTTGCTCGAGCGATCCCAGATGGGCACCCCGAGCTGTGCCTCGAGGTTCGACATCGCCGCGCTCACGGCGGATTGAACGCGCTGGAGCTTGCGCGCAGCAGCCGAGAAGCTCCCCTCCTCCGCGACGGTGATGAGCATTCGCAGCTGGTCCAGAGTCACGGGATCCAACATGGGGCAACGAGAATGACTCCTCTTGGCGCTGAACGCGAGCAAGATAGCGACTTGCTCGGATCCGGACGATTAGTCTGCGTGAAGCACGGTCGCGAGCTCCTCTGCCGGCGGCACCCGCTCGTGAACCCCAAGCGCCTCGCTGGAGGCCGCGGGAGGGGCTTCCAAAAAGGGGTCCGCATGGATTCTGCTCAAGCAGGCCCCCTTCAGATAGGCCCACTTCTTGAACCGATGAACCAGCTCGGGATTGCCACACAAGTAGATTTCCGCTTCGGTGACGTCGGGGCGCGCCTCGAGCAAGCTTGGCTCGAGCCTGCCCAGCCACACTCGAGGCGCGAGCTCACGCGGCGGCTCTTGAACCCAGCCCTGGAGCTCCAGCTGCGGGTGTCGTTCGGCAAGCTCGAGCAAGCTCTGCCACAGGTATAGCCCTTCGAGTCGGCGGGACCCATGACACAGTAGCACCTTTCCCTGATGGTTCTGGCTCAGGGCAGAGCGCAGCACCCCGATGAGCGGAGCCAGGCCGGTTCCCGTCGCAAACAGCAACAGCGGTGTCTGAGGCGACGTGGCCTGAAAGGTGCACTCGCCCATCGGCCCTTTCAGCAAGACCTGTTGGCCCACCGACTGCGTCAGCCAGCGACTCATGCGCCCCTGCGCCCGCACCGCAACGTGCAATTCGAGGCAGTCATCCGTGGGCAGAGAAGCCAGTGAATAAGGACGCGTAAGACCGTCGCTGGGGCGAACCACTTGCACGAACTGCCCTGCTTCGTACTCCAAGGCCAAAGGTCGCTCTAGCAGCACGCGAAACACGCTCCCCAACACGCGTCGAGCCTCGACAACCTTGGACTCGAACTCCTGGAATGCGTCGATGGTCGCAAGCGCCAAGTCTCCATTGGGCCTGCAGGCACAAGCCAAGACGCATCCTCGCCGCTTCAGCGAAGGTCTGAGACCCTTTTGAGAAGCCGGCGGCACCTCTCCCGAAGTAGCCTGAAGCAGACAGCTTTGACAAACTCCCGATCGGCACGATGCGGGCAGCCTTTCTCCGCTGCGCTCCAGGCACTCGAGGACACTCTCTCCCTGCCGCAGGTCGAAGCTGCGACCTCGAAAATGGATCATCACGATGCTCATCGATTGAGCACGTCCGCCTTGACGCTGAGGGCTATGCTGGCCGCCTCTCCGATCAAGTCGTCGGGAACATTCAACTCCTTCAGAGTGGCACCGAGGTTTTCCATGACGGCGTCGAAATCCGCCTCGGTGAGCATCATCTTGGCGTGAGCAGTTCGCATGTCTCGACCGTTGTATCCATGCGGACCGCCGAACGCGAAGGTCAAAAATGCCTTCTGCTTGCTGCGCTGCGCGTCCATGTCGACGCTGTCGAAATGGTGACTGATCCGTTCATCGGCCAGCACCTTGCGGTAAAACACGTCGACCGCCGCGTCGACTGCCGCTTCACCACCGATACGTTCATATAACGAGGCCTTTTCTGCAGTATTGGTCACATTCACATTCCTTTCCGTGCTCCTGGATTACACCGTTCCGTTTTCGGCTGTCGTCAATCGAGCTCAGCCGGAGAGTGGGATTCTCAGCACCACGCCACCCATGACCTCACCGAGCTTGAAGTCCTTACGCGGGCTGTCTTTGTGCTCGTTGTGGCACTTCACGCATGCCGGGGCCACGGCAGTGTCGGCATACACTGCGGTGAAGTATTTCGTTTCGCCGAGTGTCTCCTCACCGTAGTAATTCTGGCCCTTGTTCTTGGCGACGAACTCGAGGCCATTTTTCTCCAGCTCCGTCTTGGGCTTGTTCTGCTTGTTCACTGGCCACATCGAGAGCAGGGCGTACGTGAAGCCAACCTGCTTTTCTGCCACCATTTCGGCACCCATCCGGAACATCTGAGCCGGAAGCGGCAACGCTTTGTCGTCTTTCCAGTGCTCAGAAGCTTTGATCACACCTTCTTCGTTCTGCAGACGGTTGACGACCTGTTTGGTGTAGACGGTGCGGTCCGACTCCATGACCGCGTGCAATGCATCGGCCATGGCCCTTGGTTCGATGCCGGAGCGGGGTTGCTCTCCTCCGCATCCAGACAGAACGCACAGAGCCATTACAACGATTCCAAGGATTACTTGCTTCATTTCGTGCTCATTTCTTTCGACGTTGCGGGGAATAGGCAGGGCCAAAGTCGTCTACTTTTCGCGACTTCGAGCCCACTCGAGGCTTTCGATGTTGCGCGTCGGGCGCTGCGCAAAGTTGGAGGTAATCGAGTCCGCGTCTGCCAGAGCGTCTAGCGTGAAGGCAAGACCGTGGCAGTTCATGCACACGCTCCGAACCATCTTTTCGTTCGGGCGCAGCGTGTCGTTCTGGTTGTGCGCGACACGCACTTGGCCGCCGCGTTCGATACGAGGCAAGTGACACGTCGCGCAAGAGGCACCACTTTTGCCAGTCGGATCTGCGAGAAACAACGCCGCGTGCTTGCTCTTTGGGTAGTTGAGCGAGTGCTCGTCAGCATGACACTCGAGGCACGCCGTGCTGGCTGCTCGGTGCAAGTCGAACGCGTGAGCCCCGTGGCAAGACGTGCAAGAGAGCGAACGATCCGTGCTCTCGCGCATGGGCAAGCGCGCTTGGCCAACGTGCATCGGCGACAACCCTGCCGCTTCGCGCATGCCATGGCGTCCGCTCAAATACCCCTCTCGCTCCTCCCGGTGACACTCGCCGCAACGCTCGCCCGAGACGGTCGTTTGAAAGCTGCCGTCCGACTGTTTGTGACAGTCCGAACAATTCGTGCCGCTGCGGGCGTGAACGCTCCGCGCCCAGTCATCCAGCTCGTGGGTCGAGAACGCAAACTCGACCGGCGCATCGGCGTCGCCGGCCAAGAGCTGCTTCGAGCTCT
>CBFGRJ010000019.1:0-36481 GCA_965651135.1 uncultured Myxococcales bacterium | reverse complement strand
GCTGGCACACCGTCTCGTTGCGCCTGGCGCTGGCGCCAGCGCGGTTCGGCTGGCACACCATCTCGTTGCGACTGGCGCTGGCGCTGGCGCTGTTCGGCTGGCACGTCGTCTCGTTGCGACTCGCGCTGGCGCTGGCGCGGTTCGGCTGGCACACCCTCTCGTTGCGACTGGCGCCGGCGCGGTTCGGAAGCCGCGGCTCGCGGCCGTGCTACCAGCCCGGCGCGTCCCGCCGCTGGCTCAGACGCGCTCGAGCATGCCCTGTTCGACGACGAAGCGGCACACGTCGTCGACGCCTTCGCCTGTTTTGAGGTTGGTGAAGACGAAGGGGCGGTCTTTGCGCATCTTTGTTGCGTCGCGTCGCATGACCTCGAGCGAGGCGCCGACGTGGGGGGCCAGATCGGTTTTGTTGATCACGAGCAGATCGCTTTTGACGATGCCGGGGCCGCCTTTTCTGGGGATTTTGTCGCCGGCCGCTACGTCGATGACGTAGAGCGTGAGGTCCGAGAGCTCGGGGCTGAAGGTCGCGCTCAGGTTGTCGCCTCCGCTTTCGACGATGACCAGGTCGAGCGGGCCGTGACGCTGGATGAGGCCCGAGACTGCTTGCAGGTTCATGGAAGCGTCTTCGCGGATCGCGGTGTGGGGGCAGCCTCCCGTTTCGACGCCGACGATGCGGTCTTCGGAGAGCGCGCCGCTCCGGGTCAGGTACTGGGCGTCTTCTTGGGTGTAGATGTCGTTGGTGACGACTGCCATTTGGTAGCTGTCGCGCAGTCGTTTGCACAGGGCGTCGACGAGGGTGGTTTTGCCGGAGCCCACTGGGCCTCCGACGCCTACTCTGAGGGTTGGTCGTACGCTAGGCATGGCTGTTCTCCTTAGGCATGGCTGTTCTCCTCAGGCATGGCTGTTCTCCTTAGGATCTGAACAAACGACAGTACTGGGTTTCGTGCAGCGCGCTCGCCAGGGCCTGTCCGGGGGCGAGGGCGCCGATTTCGTGATCGGTGAGTCGGGTACCGGTGGTGATGACTTGGTTCACCTGACCAAGGCACGCCGAGAGGACGAGCTGGCCGTCGGTTTGTCCCAGTGGAACCAGGCGGGTCACGGCACTGGTCTGGTGCTCGAGCCACGCAAAGCAATAGCTAGCTAGCGTGGCTGATTGGGAGAGCCCCAGGCGCACGCCTGCGAGAGCGAACGCGGCCAGGTAGCCGCAGTTGGGGAGGGGATAGGTGTCGGCCTCGATGTGACCGAGATCGGCCAAGAGCTTGAGCAGCGCTGCGCCTAGTCGGAGCTCTTCGTTTTGGAGCTCGGACGTCTCGCGCCCAGCGAGCACCCACGCGTCGTAGCGCTGGGCGCTAGTCCAGTCTTCTTGCTGTTGAGCCACGAACAGGCGGCTGAGCAAGGGTACGTCGAAGCGGGCGATCGTGGTGCGCAACAGTCCTGAGATCCAGCGCTCGGCTGAGTGCTTGTCGGCGATCCATCCGCACTCTACGGCGTATTCCAGGCCTTGCGAATAGGCGTAGGCACCGATGGGCAGGCTGGGGCAGGCGAGACGGATCGCGTGCAGCAGTTGCCCCACGCTGGTGGTGGCCTCCGGCGTGGCGGAGTGTTCAGTGACCATGACCATGGCCATGACCATGACCATGACCATGACCAGGATGAGGGTGGGAATGGGAATGCGAGTGATCCGCCGCGTGCAAGTGACCGCCTCCGTAGGCACCAGCTTCGGGCTCGAAGGGAGCCTGCTCGCTTCGTACCGAGGCGCCCAGTTGCTGGACCATGTCGTCCAACACGTGGTCGTGCCGGTAGCGCAAGCGGTGCGGCTCGATCTCCAGGGGTACGTGTCGGTTGCCGAGGTGGTAGGCGACTCGCATCAACAGGTGAGTGTCCGGCGCGGTGACGCTCGAGACGCTCTCGGGTGCCGCGCGAACGACGATGATGCTTCCGCTGGTGGTCTTGAGCAGTGTGCCGTCGCGCAGGATGCGGCCACGCGGCAGGAACAAGCCGATGGTGGCTCCGCTCTTCAGCGTAGCTCGTAGTCGGCTTTTTTGCCGGCTGTCGAACGGTAGCTCGAGCACGTCGCTCGGCTCGCCCTCTGTCACGATTTCGTGCGCTTCTTGCATGGGACTTGCGTGGAAAGGGAGGGGATGGTCGGTGCCGGCCGTTCAGAACAAGAAGTAGCGCTGCGCCAGGGGAAGCTCAGCGGCGGGTTCGCACGTCAACAGCTCGCCGTCGGCCCTCACTTCGTAGGTTTGTGCGTCGACCTCGATGCGCGGGGTGTAAGCGTTGTGGATCATGTCTTTTTTGGTGATGCTGCGCACGTTGTGCACGGCGAGTGTGCGCTTTTTCAGCCCTAGATTGCGTGGCACGTCGCCCACCACGCCGGCTTGGGAGAGGAACGTGATGCTGGTGGCGTGGCGAGCGCCACCCAGGGCGCCGAACATCTCGCGATAGTGCACGGGTTGCGGTGTGGGTATGGATGCATTCGGATCGCCCATGGGCGCGGCCACGATGAAGCCGCCTTTGATCACGAGTGCGGGCTTGGCGCCGAAGAAGGCCGGCTTCCACAGCACGATGTCGGCGAGCTTGCCTTCTTCGAGCGAGCCGATTTCGTGGGCCATGCCGTGGGTCAGCGCCGGGTTGATGGTGTACTTGGCCACGTAGCGCTTGACGCGGAAGTTGTCGTGCTCGGCATTGTCTTCGGCCAGAGCGCCGCGCTGCACTTTCATTTTGTGAGCGGTTTGCCAGGTACGACAGATGACCTCTCCCACGCGGCCCATGGCCTGCGAATCGGAAGCGATCATGCTGAAGGCGCCCAGATCGTGCAAAATGTCTTCTGCTGCGATGGTTTCTCGCCGAATGCGTGATTCGGCAAAGGCCACGTCTTCGGCGATGCTGGGATCGAGATGGTGGCACACCATCAACATGTCCAAATGCTCGTCGATGGTGTTGACGGTGTAGGGCCTGGTGGGGTTGGTCGACGAGGGCAGCACGTTCGGCTCCCCGCAAGCCTTGATGATGTCGGGAGCATGCCCGCCCCCTGCACCTTCGGTGTGGTACGCGTGGATCGCGCGCCCCTTGAAGGCTCGGAACGTGTCCTCCACGAAACCCGACTCGTTGAGGGTATCGGTGTGGATGGCGACCTGGACGTCGAAGCTTTCGGCAACGCTCAAGCAGTTGTCGATGGCGGCCGGCGTGGTGCCCCAATCTTCGTGCAGCTTGAGCCCAATGGCTCCCGCCTGCAGCTGCTCGTGCAACGGCCCGGGTAAGCTCGCATTGCCCTTGCCCAGAAATCCTAGATTCATCGGCAGGCCGTCGGCGGCTTGGAGCATGCGGGCGATATTCCACGCTCCCGGGGTGCAGGTGGTGGCGTTAGTGCCGGTTGCGGGCCCCGTGCCTCCGCCGAGCATGGTGGTGACCCCGCTCATTAGGGCATCCGTGACCTGCTGCGGACAGATGAAATGAATGTGCGAGTCCACGCCGCCGGCCGTGGCGATCAGGCCTTCTCCGGCGATCACCTCGGTGGTCGGTCCCACGATGATGCTCACGTTCGGTTGCGTGTCGGGATTGCCGGCTTTGCCTATCTTGCTGATGCGGCCGTCTTTGATTCCGATATCGGCTTTGACGATGCCCCAGTGGTCCACGATGAGGGCGTTGGTGATCACCGTATCGACGGCGACCTGATCGCCGTGCTGGCTTTGCCCCATACCGTCTCGGATCACCTTGCCGCCGCCGAACTTGACCTCTTCGCCGTAGGTCGTGTGATCGGCTTCTACCTGGATCCAGAGCTCCGTGTCGGCCAGGCGTACGCGGTCGCCCGTCGTCGGTCCATACATTTCCGCGTAGGCGCGGCGATCGATGCGGCTCATTCTGCCTCCAGGGGGCCCATGATGCGCCCGTTGAACCCGAATACCTTGCGATCGCCGGCATACGCTACGAGCTCGACATCGCGCTCTTGGCCAGGTTCGAAGCGGACGGCGGTGCCCGCAGGAATGTCCAGGCGGTAGCCGCGAGTGGCGTCGCGATCGAACGACAGGGCCGCGTTGGTTTCGTAGAAATGATAGTGCGATCCGACCTGAATGGGACGATCGCCCGTGTTGGCCACCGTGATGCTCATACGGCTGCGCCCAGCATTGATTTCGAGCTCACCCGCTGCTGTCTGCACCTCGCCTGGTATCATCGAAGACTCCTCATGGCTACTGAATGGGGTTGTGCACGGTCACGAGCTTGGTGCCGTCCGGAAAGGTGGCCTCCACCTGCACTTCACTGACGAGCTCCGCGATGCCGTCCATGACGTCTTCCCGCTTGAGCAAGGTGGTGCCATAGCTCATCAGCTCGGCGACGGTCTTGCCGTCACGCGCGCCTTCCAGAATGGCCGCGGAGATGTACGCCACGGCCTCGGGGTAGTTGAGTTTTATACCGCGGGCCTTGCGGCGCTCCGCCAAGAGGCCAGCGGTGAAGATCAACAGTTTGTCCTTTTCTCTAGGGCTCAGTTCCATGCTTTCCTCCACAGTCGAAATACGCTTGATGCCCCCGCTAGGTGGCCCAGATGCGCGGCCGTACCGCGCTGCGACCCGTGAGCTCAGGTCGAACCAGCTCCCATACGCGGCGGAGCAGGCGATGAGCTGCGCTGCCGCCATGACCCAGAAAGCGACAGACCAGCGCTCCAGAGACCTGAGTGACCGCGAAGAGGTCCGTCGGCTCGTGCACTTCGGCGCGAACGCGCTCGACCAAGGCCGCGGTCGAGTCGGCGGCTCCGCCCACGGCAATCAATGTGGCCAGAGTGCTGCGGCCCGCGAGCCCCCAAGCTTCGGTCAACTCGGGTCCGGAGCCGTTCAGATCGAGCCGGTCCATCACCAGCGGCCTTCCGGCGCCATGGACAGTCAGGGTCTGATGAAGCTCACCGCGCTCGAACCGCTCGCCTGCCGCCGGCCGACCCAAGCACAAAACCTCCCAACCGATGAAGCGGGCTCCCGGCTCGAGCTCTACGCGAGTGGTCAACGAGCTACGGCTGCCGCTGAAGGCGATGGTTTCTTGTGGCAGCCACTCGACGGTCGCGCCCTCTTCGACCAAGACGACCTGTCGTACGTGCGCCGTGGGCCCGCGACTACGATACAGCTTGGTGGCAGCCGGCGTCGTCATCAAGCAGTGCGCGCCTCGAGTGACACGCGCAGACAGCTCCAGCGTATCTCCGCCAACGATACCACCGGGCGGATGCACGAGGACCACATGGCAAACCCCGCCGGGCTCGGGATAAAAGGGTTTTTGCACGACCAGCGGGCCCTGGTGCTTGCGTGAGGTGACGACAGTTTTTTCGTGGCGAACGCCCAGCGTGAGCTCGAGGCATGCGCGCCAGCCGGTCGTGTCTGGCTCCCCCGAGTGGCGGGGAATGGACGAAGCGCTTGGGGCGATCATGCGCGCGGAACTCTATACGACCAGATGCTGCTCGACGAGCTCTTCGGTAAGCTCCGACATGGGACCGAAGGCGGCCCGGCGTCCGCGATTGAGGATCATGAACTGGTCGGCGACTTTGCGCGCGAAGGGCAGCTTCTGCTCGACGAGCAGAATGGTGAGCTGTTGCTCCTGGTTCAAACGTTGTAAAATTTCGGCGATTTCATGCACGATGTTCGGCTGAATGCCCTCGGTCGGCTCGTCCAAAATCAGTAGCTTGGGATCGAGCGCCAGCGCGCGACCGATAGCCAGCTGTTGCTGCTGACCCCCCGATAGGTCCCCGCCCCGACGCCGCAGCATGCTCTTCAGCACGGGGAACAGCTCGAAGATTCGCTCTGGGATCTCGCGGACTTTGTCGCGTCGGGCCGAGAGTCCGACCCTCAGGTTTTCTTCGACGGTGAGCTGACCAAAAATCTCGCGACCCTGCGGTACGTAGCCGATGCCGTTTTTTGCGCGCGCCTCGGTTGGCTCTTTGGCGAGCTCTTTGTTCTCTAGCTTGATGGTTCCGCTCTCGATCCGAATCACGCCCATGATGGCCTTCAACAGCGTCGTTTTGCCGACTCCGTTGCGACCCATGAGACACGTGCAGCTGCCTTCGGGCACCTCCAAGTCCACGTCCCACAGCGTGTGACTCTCACCGTAGTATTGATTCAATCCCTGAACGCTCAGCACCATCACTCTCCCAGATAAACTTCGACGACCTTGGGATCGCTTTGCACCTCTTGCATGCTGCCCTCGGCCAGCACGCTGCCTTCGTGCAAAACGGTGACCGTTTTTGTGGCGATGCTACGAACGAAGTCCATATCGTGCTCGACGACCACGACGGTATGTTTGCCCGCAAGGGACTTGAGCAGCTCAGCGGTTCGCTCCACCTCTTGATGGGTCATGCCGGCCACGGGCTCGTCCACCAACAATACCTTTGGGTCCTGCACCAGCAGCATGCCGATCTCGAGCCACTGCTTTTGACCGTGGCTCAACAGCCCGGCGCGCCGATGCACGTGCTCTTCGAGGCCGATGATCTCGAGCGCCTGCTCGATCTTCGCCTTCTGCTCGCCGCCCAAGCGGCTGAACAGAGAGCGGAACACCCCTTTGTTTGCATGCAGGGCGAGCTCGAGGTTCTCGAACACGGTGTGACCCTGAAATACCGTGGGGCGCTGAAACTTGCGGCCGATGCCGCGCTGAGCGATCTCGTATTCCGGCAGGTAAGTGAGGTCCGTTTGGCTGCCTACCAAAAACACACAGCCTTCGTCGGGCCGTGTCTTGCCGGTGATGACATCCATCAGCGTGGTCTTGCCCGCTCCGTTCGGACCGATGATGCACCGGAGCTCGCCGTCGTCCAGAATCAAGGTGAGCTCGTTGAGCGCTTTGAACCCGTCGAAGCTCACGCTCACATTGTCGACGCAAAGCAGCGCATTGGCTCGCTTGGCGACCGCTTCGTAGCGATCTTTCGGCACCTCTCTGCCTTTGGGTGGCCAGGACCAGCGCGCCCGGCGGCCCTTCGCTGGCTTCACTTCCCGCAAAAGTGGCGCAGATTGCTCGCCGTTACCGCGCTTGGCGTGTCGCTCTGGGGCTTCGGACGTGGACGCATTCGCAGCGGTCTTGCCGGGTGCTGCCGCTCGATCGTCTACGAGCTCGGCTTCGTTCATGTTGCTCGCCTCCACCTTTTGGCCAACCGACTCGATAGGCCCACGATGCCCTCCGGTAGGATTAGCGTGACCACCACGAACAGGGCTCCCAAAAAGTACAGCCAAATTTCCGGAAAAGCGCCGGTCAAAAAGCTCTTGGCGCCATTGACCAGGGCCGCGCCGGTGGCTGCGCCGTAGAGCGTTCCGCGCCCACCCAGCGCCACCCAGATCGCCATTTCGATGGAATTGGCCGGCTCCATTTCGCTCGGGTTGATGATGCCGACCTGAGGTACGTACAGAGCGCCGGCAAACCCGCAGATCACCGCCGACAAGGTCCAGGCGAATAGCTTGTACGAGAGCGGGTTGTATCCCGAAAACATCACCTTGCCCTCTGCGTCACGAATCGCTCGGAGCACGCGCCCAGCCTTGCTGGTGACCACGTAGCGGCACAATAGGTAGACAAAGAGCAGCACGACCACCGAAATCACGTACAGGCCGAGCTTGGTGCCTGGCTCGAGCAGGGACCAGCCGTAGATACGCTTGAAGTCCGTGAGCCCGTTGTTGCCGCCGAAGCCCGTGTCGTTGCGGAAGAAAAGCAACATCAACGCAAAGGTGAGCGCCTGGGTGATGATGGAGAAGTAGACTCCACGGATGCGCGAGCGAAACGCGAAATAGCCGAACACGTAGGCCAGCACACCAGGCACCACCAGCGACATCAGCAACGCGAAGCCGAAGTGATCGAAGCCGTGCCAGAACCACGGCAGCTCCTTCCAATCCAGAAAGACCATGAAGTCGGGAAGCTCGCTGCGGTACACGCCCTCGCCGCGAATTTCGAGCATCAGGTGCATGCCCATGGCGTAGCCGCCGAGCGCGAAAAAGACGCCGTGACCTAGGCTCAAGATGCCGGTAAACCCCCAGATCAGATCCATGGCTACGGCGACCATCGCGTAGCAAGCAAACTTGCCCATCACCGTCACGATGTAGTCGGGAATGTGCAAGGGCGACTCGGGATCTAGCGACGCATTCAGCACGGGGACGACGACCGCGAACAGGGCGAAG
Organism: uncultured Myxococcales bacterium; assembly: GCA_965651135.1. Lineage (GTDB taxonomy): Bacteria > Myxococcota_A > Polyangia > Polyangiales > Polyangiaceae > JAICQQ01. Next base: position 28,355 of record CBFGRJ010000019.1, on the reverse strand, counting down.
ACGCCCACCAGCGCGAGCCAGCCGCGTTTCGAATGCAAGGTGAGGGGCAGCTCTTTCAAGGCTTGCAGCTTCATGCTTCAGCGGCGCGTCCCTTCAGCGCGAATAGACCCTGGGGTCGTTTCTGAATGAACAGAATCAAGAGCGCCAAGATCAAGATCTTGCCCAGCACGGCCCCGAATGCGGGCTCTAGGTACTTGTTTAGGAAGCCTAGGCCCATGGCCCCAGCGACGGTGCCGGCGATGTTTCCGACACCGCCCACGACGACGACCATGAACGAGTCCACGATGTAGCCTTGGCCGAGCTCCGGTCCCACGTTGCCCAGCTGCGACAGAGCCACGCCGCCCAATCCGGCCACACCCGAGCCGAGCGCAAACGTCCAGGTGTCGACGCGGCGGGTTGGAATGCCCATGCCCGCGGCCATTTCGCGATTTTGGGTGACGGCGCGCACCTGCAATCCGAGAGGTGTGCGCTGCAAGAGCAGGTACACGAAGGTCACGACGACCAACACGAACAGCACGACGGCAATGCGGCTGTAGGGCAAGACCAGGTTGGGCATGAGCTCCCATCCGCCGGAAAGCCACGCGGGATTGGCTACCGTGACATTCTGAGCGCCGAAGATGCTGCGCACCGTTTGAATCAGCATCAAGCTGAGCCCCCAGGTCGCCAGCAGGGTTTCCAGAGGCCGACCGTACAGAAAGCGGATCACGCCGCGCTCGAGCGCTGCCCCGGCCAGCGCCGTGACGGCAAACGCCACGGGCAGCGCGGCAATCAAATAGTAGTCGAACTGTCCGGGCAAATACGCCTGAAACAGATTCTGAACGACGAACGTGCTGTACGCGCCCAGCATCAACATTTCGCCATGGGCCATGTTGATGACGCGCATCAGGCCGAACGTGATGGCGAGCCCGAGGGCGGCCAGCACGAGTACGCTGCCGAGGCTCAAACCGTAGAGCGAGTTGGCCAATAGGTTGATCCAGAACACTCGAGTGCTGATGGCGGCCAGCGCGTCCTGGGCGGCTTGGCGCACTCGGGCATCCGATTCGCGGTAGCTGCCGTCCGGCTTTTTCTCGAGCATTCCCTCCAGCGTGGCCTTGAACGACACGTCACCGTACTCTTCGACCACGCGCAGCGCTTCGACGCGTCGCTCGGGGCTCGTGGCGTTCAAGCTCACTTTGGCGATGCCGAGCGCCAAGATGCTGCGAATGTCTGCGTCGCTCTCCTTGTCGAGCGCTCGCTGCAACATCGGTATGACGCTCTCGCTCGCGTGCTTCGACAGTTCTTCGGCCGCCGACAGGCGCACGCGCGCATCCGGGGACGAGAGCTTGAGCTGCGCCAGGGCGGGACCCAGTACGCGGCGAACTCTGTTGTTGACCGGGGGCGAGCGCAGCTTGCCGCTCGGGCCGCCCGACTCCTTCAACACCGGAACGGTTTGGGCGCCCTGTTTGACGAAGAGACGGCCACTGGCGTCGACGCGGAGCGTGCCCGCGTCGAGCGCCTCCAAAATGACGAGCGCGCGCGCGTCACCCGTATCTCCCAAATGCGAGATAGCCGCAGCAAACGCGTCGAAGTCTTCGCTCGCGAGTTGCTTCACCGCCGAGTCGAACTGAGCGCCGGCTTGAGCGGGCGACTCGTGGAGCAGGCAGGCTGCCAGCGCCAGGAAAGCTACCCAGCGCTGGAGCCCAAGCAGCGAACGAAGCCCGATGCCGGCGATGCAAGCTGCTTTCATTCGACCCATGACGAAGGTGACGGCGCGCATCGTCGCTTACTCGGCAGTGGCTGCCGTAGGCTCGGGCTCCGCCGCCTGGATCACGACGCCCTTGTGCTTGGGCTTGGTGCAGTTGCCGCAAACGTACGGATAGGTCCAGTCGGCCACTTTTTTCGCACTGTCGGGGATGTACGGACTCCAAGCGTCTGCGCGGATGGGACCGTCGGTTTTCCACACGACCTTGAACTGCCCGTCGGCTTGTACTTCGGCCACGAACACCGGCTTGTGCAGATGGTGGTTCTTGGCATCCATGGTGATGTTGAATCCGCTCGGCGCTGCGACGACCTGGCCGCCGACGGCTTGACGTACCGCGTCGACGTTGGTGGTCCCGGCCTGTTCGACTGCCTGCCTCCACATCTGGATGCCGATCCACGTGGCTTCCATCGGGTCGTTGGTGACGCGCTTGTCGCCATCAGGCAGGTTCTTTTCTTTCACCCAGGCAGCCCATTGTTTTTTGAAGGCGTCGTTGGTGGGATTGTCCAAAGACATGAAGTAGTTCCAGGCTGCCAGGTGGCCAACCAGCGGCTTCGTGTCGAGGCCGCGCAGTTCTTCTTCGCCGACGGAGAACGCCACGACGGGGATGTCCTCGGCCTTGAGGCCTTGATTGCCGAGCTCTTTGTAGAACGGCACGTTCGAGTCACCGTTGATCGTGGAGACCACTGCCGTTGGCTTGCCAGCGGCGAACTTCTTGATATCAGCAACGATGGTTTGGTAGTCGCTGTGCCCGAAGGGCGTGTACTTCTCCATGACGTCTTCGTCGGCCACGCCCTTGTCCTTGAGGAAGTACTTGAGGATCTTGTTGGTAGTACGCGGGTAGACGTAGTCGGTGCCCAGCAGTACCCAGCGCTTGGCGCCACCACCCTCGGGGCTCATCAAGTATTCGACTGCCGGAATCGCCTGTTGGTTCGGCGCGGCGCCGGTGTAGAACACGTTGTACGACGACTCTTCACCTTCGTACTGGACCGGGTAGAACAATAGGCCGTTGAGCTCCTCGAAGACCGGCAGCACCGATTTGCGCGAAACGCTCGTCCAGCAGCCGAAGGTCACGGCCACGCCCTTGTTGATGAGCTCGCGCGCTTTCTCGGCGAAAAGCGGCCAATCCGAGGCGGGGTCGACCACGACTGGCTCGAGCTGCCTGCCGAGCACACCGCCCTCTTTGTTGATTTGGTCGATGGTCATCAGCGCGACGTCTTTCAGAGAGGTTTCGCTGATCGCCATGGTTCCGGACAGCGAATGCAGAATGCCGACTTTGATCGGCCCGCTGTCCTTCTCGGTGCCTTTGGCAACGGCGGCCGGTGCGTCGGCGGCACTGGCGGAGGCGGAAGGGCTTTCCGACTTGGCGGGACCTTTACAGCCTAGCCAACCCAGCGGTGCCAGCGCACAGGCAAGCAAACTAATCCAACGTGTCATCCAATGTCTCCTCTGTTGATGCGACCAGCGAAGCCAGCGATTGCGCGATGCTGGCGGTTTGTCAGTCTTCGGTGAGCCGCAGTTTGGAACGGAGCACCGTCAAGCTGTTGTGGGGCGAAGATGCGAGGGTCCTTGTTTCCGGCATGTGTCCGCGGCGTTTATGTTGTCGAAAATGACGAATCGACGGCTCGACCGCCCCTGACTGCCGAGAATTGTTGCGAAGGTTTCCGCGTGTCACACAGCCAAAGCGTGCTGGACACACTTTGTTAACACTTCGCGCGTGATGGTCCGCGCGTGGCTGACTCCAAAGCGCCCCGGTTGGCTGCTTTTCCAGCGGCATCCCTGCAAACCCCCCGTTGCACATTGCCACTGCTTAGATGCGGGCGCCCCCTCTCCACGCGGAACGCGACATGGTGACACGATGAAAACACTGACAGACTTCTCCAGACGCAGCTCTTCCTTCAAGTTTCGTACACTGCTGATCGGTCTCTTGGCATCGGGCTGGGCCGCTGCTCAGGAGCCGCCGCCACCTCCTGCCGAACCGGAACCGGCTCCTGCCCCGGAACCTGCACCCGCGCCCGCCGAACCTCCGGTCGAGGCTGCGCCAGCGCCAGCACCAGAGCCCGAGGCAGCACCGCCCGCAGCAGCACCGGCACCAGCACCCGAGGCCGCAGCGCCGGAGGCTCCTACGATGGAACCGGAGCCCATGCCGATGCCCGAGCCACCTGCCATGGAGGAACCTGCGCCCGAAAAGGAGGAGCTGTTGCCGGTTTCTCTGGGCGTCTGGTTGCGCGGGGGCGTCACCTTCAACAATCCACGTGAAACGGAGCGCTTGGACGAGGTGTCGATGGGGGCTTACACCGAGATTCACACGTCGGGGCAGGTGCACGAAAAAGTGAACTGGACCCTGAACCTGAACGCCGAAGCCAGCGCAGGAGCAGTGGGCGACCAACGCGACGTGAACGTGATGGATTTGATAGTCCAGCTCGACTTGGCGGATCCGTTCCACCTGTGGGTGGGCCAGCACCTGGTGCCTTCGGATCGCTCCAATTTCAGCGGCCCCTTTTTCATGAGCCCGTGGAACTATCCCGGCCTCACTGGTCCTCGCCAAGGCAGTGCTGGGCGCAATCTCGGTGCCACCATGTGGGGTGATTTCGGCGGCGGCAAATTCAAGTACTACCTGGGCGCGTTCGATCTCGATGGCGGCCCCGCGGGGCGGCCCCTGTACACCGGGCGCTTGAATCTGGCGCTGATCGGTGAAGAACCCGGGTTCTACCACTCGAGCACCTACTACGGCGCCAAGGATATCTTGGCGGTCGGTTTGGGTGGGCAATACCAAGGGGAAACACCGGCGGTCTCCGAAAACTACCGGATGCTGAACGCGGACCTTCTGGCTGAGTTCAGCCCCGGGGGCGGCTCGGCCGGTACCATCACCGTCGAAGGCGCCTACTACCTGAGCCAATCCACGAACGCGCCGGATGCCGAAGGTCTGTCCACGACCGGAATCATGGCGCTTGGTTCTTACTTGTTACCCGGCAGCGCAGGCCCCGGCCGCATCCAGATCGGCGGGCGCTATCAAGGGCAATGGGTAGAAGAGGCCGACAACACGCCGGTCACCTCGATCGTCGATCTGTGGCTCGCCTACGTGATCCGCGACTACAATCTGCGATTCATCGCCAACTACGCTCGCACCGATCAGGCGGGTGACGACGTGAACGCCATCCAGCTCGGCGTGCAAACCATCCAGTGACCGCAAGGGGCCAGTCCGCTCCCGGGTGGACTGGCCTTCGCCGCCAAGGCGGCATCGCCCGCTCAGGCCGTGGCTGACCAGAATGCCGCGATGAGCGGATCGGTGAGCCTGCGGCGCAGCGTGCACAGGCCTACGCGGAACTCTCCGAGCCTTGGTTCCACCTCGAGCGGGCGAACGTTGCTGGAAAGAGGGCTTTTCTCCATCACTAGGCGCGGCACCACGCCTACTGCGCAGCCCGTGCTCACCAGCGCCAAAATGGCCTCGTTGCCCGTCACCTCGCTGTAGACGCTGGGGGTGATGCGCCGGCGCTTCAGCCAGCGATCGACGGCCACGCGCCCCAGACCGGCTGCTGGGAGCACCAGCGGCAAGGCATCCCATTGAATCGGACGTTGCTCGACGCGCCGGCTCACGTCGCATGCCAGCGTAGGCGCGACGAAAGTGAGCGGTGTGTTCGTCACGATGCGCGCCAGCCAGCGGCGAGGCACGCGCTCGGGCAGCGCCGCCACGGCGACGTCGACCGCTCCCTTGTCCAACATTTGCAAGGCATCAGCGGCGTAACCCGTCTCTAAGCGTACGTGAATGTCCGGGTAGGTTCGCCGGAACCGACTCAATAGCTCGGGCAGAAAGCTTTGGCAGGCAGTCACCGAGGCAAACAGCGAGATGCTGCCGCTCAGGTGCTCGGCCTCGCGATTCAATTCTTTGTCGAGCGTTTCGCGTTCATCCAAGACGCGCGAGGCGAACTGCTGGAAGCGTACACCGCTCGGTGTCAGCGAGACACTGCGGTTGTCGCGGTCGAACAAGGTGTGCCCCACATCCCGTTCCAGCCTCTGGATCACACGGCTCAGCGCCGACGCGCTGATATGGCACTCGGCACTCGTATGCCCGAAATGGAGCGACCGCGACAGGTGCAGGAATAGCTGTAACTCTGCGAAATCCATCGTGTTGCTAAAAGTGCAAGACAGTAATTCGAATAATGCACTGTACGCAACAAGGGGTCGGCGTCAAGCTCCCACCGCCCGAACCTGCTGGTCGCTGTTCGGGGGCCACATCAAGGAGTCCACCATGCCTACACGTACCCTCAGCTTCGAATCCAAAGTGTTTCAAAAAGAAGTGCTCAGCGTCGGCGGTACGACCGAAGCGGTGGTTCGCGGGGGCCGGAATTTGTTCCCGCTTTTGCCGAAGGCGTTCGCGGGGATTCAGCAGATCGGCGTGATCGGTTGGGGGTCTCAGGGCCCGGCCCAGGCACAGAACCTGCGCGACTCGCTCGAGGGCACGGGCATTCGAGTCAAGGTCGGCTTGCGCGGAGGCTCGAGCTCCGAAGCGGCCGCTCGCGAAGCCGGCTTCACCAAAGAGAGCGGCACGCTGGGCGAAATGTTCGACGTCATCAAAGAGAGCGACCTCGTCCTATTGCTCATCAGCGACGCGGCGCAGAGCAAGCTCTATGCAAAGATTTTCGAAGCCTTGCGACCGGGCGCGACGCTCGGCCTCTCGCATGGCTTTTTGCTCGGGCACCTCACCAACGAAGGTAAAGCGTTCCCGAGCAGCATCAACGTCATCGCTGTCTGCCCGAAGGGTATGGGTCCCTCGGTGCGCCGGCTGTACGTGCAAGGCAAAGAAGTCAACGGCGCAGGCATCAATGCGAGCTTTGCAGTGCACCAGGACGTCGACGGGCGTGCCACGGACATCGCTCTCGGCTGGTCGGTGGCGTTGGGTTCTCCCTACACGTTCCAGACGACTCTCGAATCGGAATACAAGAGCGACATCTTCGGCGAGCGCGGCATTTTGCTGGGCGCGGTGCATGGTCTGGTCGAAGGGCTGTATCGACGCTTCATTGCCAAACAAGGCATGAGCAAAGAGCAAGCCTTCTTGAATTCCGCTGAATCGATCACGGGTCCGATTTCGAAGACCATCTCGAAAGAGGGCATCGCCGCGGTGTACGAAAAGCTGGACGCCGAGGGTAAGCAGAGCTTCGAGCGCGCCTACTGCGCCACCTATCCGGCCGCGCGCGAAATCATCGCCGAGATTTACGACGAGGTGTCGAGCGGTAACGAGATTCGCAGCGTCAACATGGCCGGCGAGCGCTTGGCTCGCTACCCCATGGGCCAAATCGACGGGACGGAAATGTGGAAGGTCGGGCAAAAGGTGCGTGCTGCGCGCGACGAAGCGAAGATCCCGCTCAATCCTTTTACCGCTGGGGTTTACGTCGCCACCATGATGGCGCAGATCGACGAGCTCGATGAACACAATCACCCCTATTCCGAAATCGCCAACGAGTCGGTGATCGAGTGCGTCGATTCGCTGAACCCCTACATGCACGCTCGTGGGGTGGCCTACATGATCGACAACTGTTCGACCACGGCACGCCTGGGCGCACGCAAGTGGGCGCCGCGTTTCGATTACATCATCGACCAAGTCGCCTATGTGGCGCTGGACGAGGGGCGCGCGCTCGACACGAGCCTCATCGAAAAGTTCAAGGGACACATCATCCACGCAGTACTGAGCGAGGTCGGCAAGATGCGGCCGGCCGTCGATATTTCGGTGCAGTAGCCGACATCGCCGGAGCCCACGCCACGCCGACTTCAGCCTTCAAAACTGGAGGCCGAAGCTGTTTTGCAGCGTGAAATCCACGTGCTTGACCCCCGACGGCGTGGGCTCTTCGAAGCGCAAGGTGGCGTCGATGCCGGCAGTGAGCCGCCCGGTCACCTCGCAGTCGAACCCCGTCACACTGAGCATCCGGTAATCGTCGAAAGCGTCGAAGCGTGGCTGGTAGTAGATGGTCTGCGAAAAGGTCGCCCGGCCTTCGTCGAATGAAGCGGCGATCGAGGCATAGTTGCTGAAACGGTGCACCAGGTCGGGTCGACCGGGTACCGGCTCGGTGCCGGTTTTTAGACGCGTGTGCTCCAGCATGTACGCCATGCCGTAGAAGACGGCGATCGAGCCGGAGTCGACGATCTCGAGGCGCGGCCCTGCTCCTACGAGCTCCCTGAGTGCAATGCGCCGAAATCGATCGCTTTCCGCCTGGGCAAACAGCTCGCCCCACAGCCACGAGTCGAGGCGCAAGTTGTAGCGCACGTGCGCGAAGGTGTTCGAGACCTGCGTTTCTCCGCCCAGATGAGAATAGTTGCCGCTGGTGCTCGCGTACATCAGGTGGCGACCCGTGGCGAACCCGATCAGGGCTTTGCCGCCCAAGGTGGTGCCTTGCGTATTGCCGACGAACGAGCTGAGCGACGCATCGAGCTTGGCACCAAAGCCAGACTGCTTCAGGTCGGCCCGCAGCACCTCGACGTTGACCTGAGCTCGTGCGCTTGGCTCGCGGAGCAGCCACACACACGACGCCAGGACCAAACCCGTGACTTTAGCGTGGGCTCTCACGGCGCCGACTGCAGACGAAAAGCGGAGGGCAGCAGCTGCTCGAGCCGAAATTCGCCCACGCGGTCCACCAATACGCGCGCTTCGCTGCTCATGAATTCCGCCATCACTTGGCGGCAAGCGCCGCAGGGCATGGTTTCTTCGCTGGTGCTCGGCACGCTGGCCGTAGTGAGCGCCAGCGTGGTCAGTCGGCGGGCTCCGGCGCTCACGGCCGCGAAGATGGCCACGCGTTCCGCGCATACGGTTAGGCCGTAGCTGGCGTTTTCGATATTGACCCCTGCAAACACCCGTCCGTCGTCGGTGAGCACGGCGGCACCCACGCAGAATCTGGAATACGGTGCATAGGCAGCCGAGAGTGCTTCGCGAGCTCGCTCTAGGAGCGCACTATCTGCAGTAGTCTCTGCAGTATTCTCATGTCCGTTCACAGCGGGCGGCAGCGTAGCCCCTTCGCGCCATCACTACAAGGCCGGCTCGGACAGCGATCGGCTCAGTCGTCGGGCAAACAGGCCTGGCGCAGACGGGGTCGTGCACTGGCGGGCGCCTGCTCCAGGTAGAACCGATACGCATCAGCGGTGAGATCGTTGCTCGGTGCTTGAAGGCAATCGACCATCAGCGCGTAGGCTTGCCACAGTTGGCGATCGAGTGCGCTGCTCGCCTGACTTGGTTTGGTCAGCGCCAAGAGCTCGCGTGCGTGGTTCAGCTCATGGGCGTCGATGGCCTGAGCGATGCGATCGAAGGGTTCGCGCTCCTGGCGGGGCACGGTCTCTGTCGATGCGAGGCTGGTACGGGGAACGGAGGCTTGAGTCGCGTGTGCTACCTCGACCCTGGCGCTGGCTTCCAAGCCGCTGGCCTTGGGTTGGAGCCAGAACGTGGCGACCACCGCCAGCAGGGGAGCTCCGAGGAGCGTAACCGCCCCCCGCCCAGGCAGGACGTCGGCCAAACGACGCAGTGCTCGTGCCTCGACGGCGAAGAAGGTTTCGCGGGTCGTCATTGGACTACTCCAGGGCCACCCATGGTATCCATAGTAGTGTGTCTGCGGTCGCAGATCCGTTCAGTTATCAAGCTCACGCCTGCGAATTGCGCTGGATACGTTTGCGATTCCGGGACTGACACAGATTTACCGCGCTGCACCAACCGCTAGGTACGACGTCGCGCTGAATGCCCAATCCGACCACCCCGAATGGCAAGGTCGCACCGTGTGGGCACGACCTTCCGGTTCTGACTCGCGAGCCACCTCGATGATACCTTCCCGTGAAATAAAGATTGAGCGCCGCATCGGATTGGTTCGGCGCACGCGTGGTTGGTTTGCGAGTTTGGTGTTAGTTGGGTCATTGGGAGTCCGCAACGACCGCTGACGATGCGGGCGAGCCGCGCGCCCCGTCGTGTGTCGCCGCCAAATCAAAATCGTTGGCGGCCCTTGGTGTTCTTGGAGGCTTGGCGGGGGGAATCGGCGCTTCCGACGATCGCGACCGACTGGGATAACCGGTCGAGCGTGACCACTCATTGACCGCTGTGCACGCGCATGTATCGGTCGTCCGGAAAGCTGGTTTTGCGGGTACGGGAGCGCTGCTCCGGGGCTCTGTCGAACGCCTGTGAAACCTGTTTTACGGGCCCGTCGAAAGTCGTGATAGCATGCGCTGCTTTGACCAAACTAGCTAGTCTGCTGTGGACCGCGTTCGCGTTGGTGGGGTGTGGTAGCCTGCTGGGGCTGGACGACTATGAAGTCGGCCCACTTAGCGCAGGTGGCTCGAATACGGGAGGCGGTGCGGGTGAGGGAGGCGCCGGCGCGACGGATGCTTGCAATTGTGAAGATCGCAATGAGTGCACCACGCATGAATGCGACGACGGAGAATGCATCACCAAACCTGCTGCAGTAGGCACTCGGTGCGCTCGTGGGGTGTGCGATGGTGAGGGGGCGTGCGTCGCCTGCGTGGACAGCGCAGCGGGTTCGGAGCGCGATTCAGGGTGCCCTGCAGGCTCTCCTGTCTGCGACGAAAGCAGTGATCCGCCGAGGTGCACGGGGTGCGACGAAGACGCTGATTGCGACGACGGTGTCGAGTGCACCAGCGATAGCTGCGAGCAGGGGGTCTGTTCGAACGAGGTGTTTCCGGCGGGCAGCCCCTGCAGCCAGGGAGTCTGCGACGGGCAGGGGCACCCTCAAAGCTGCGTGGCATGCCTCGACGATGAGCAGCGCGGCATGGACTCGGGGTGCAGTGACGCCGAGCCGGTGTGCGACGCGCGCAGCTCGCCGGCCAAGTGTGCCGAGTGTGTGGGCGACGCGGACTGCGACGATGGCAACGACTGCACGCTGGACGTGTGCGAAGACGGTGCGTGCAGCGGCACCACGATTCGCGCCGGAGAAGAGTGCAGCGAGGGGTACTGCAACGGTGTTGCCGGAGAGGAGACTTGTGGTGAGTGCATCGACGACGCTCCGGACGGCGCCGTGGACCTCGGCTGCGCCGAAGGCGCGCCCACTTGCGACGTGACGCTGATTCCAGCTCGCTGCACCGGGTGCATGACCAACGCCGATTGCGACGACGGAATCGAGTGCACTACGGATACTTGCAACGGCTCGGGCGCATGCGTCCGCACGCCCGACGACGAGGTGTGTCCCGACAGCGGCGATGCGTGTCAGCCCAACAAGTGCGTCGCGGGCAGCGGTTGTCAGCTGGTGGACATTTCGGAGTCCAAGGAGCTCATCGTGAACGGGGCCTTCGATGCGGCCGGTGGCTGGCAGGAGGCGGCCACGAACAACTACGCCATCGTCCACGCCGAGACGGATACGCCGACGCTAGCGCACACCTTTCCACGCCTAGCCTGGATGGCCGGCATGGCCAACGATCTTGCCGAGATGTGGTCGGCACCTCCCATCACGGTGCCCGAGGGGACTCGAAGCCTCGAGTTCAGCATTTACTACCACGTCGAGAGTACCATCGACGAGCCGGACCGCGATATCACGCGAATCGCACTCAGAACCGCTGAGGACGATACCGAGGTGTACTCCATCGCCGAGTGGGCCAACCAAGACGTGACGAGCGGTTGGACCCTGTTCAGCACGAGCGTGGACGTTTCCGAGCTGGAGGCTGACGAGCTGGAGCTTTATATCTACTCCCAGACCGGTGACTGGGGCGAAGAAGAGTTCACGGACGTCTTCCTGGACACGGCGTCGATGGTGGCGAACATCTGTGCAGAAGAATGAGGGTTGGTGCTACAATAAGCTCTGCGCCTATGGCATGGTACGCACTCGAGCATGCCGAGCAAAGCGCTTGCCAAACCCATCTTGCTCCGAGCGGGTTACCAAAAATACGCTTGGGGTGACCGCAGTTTCATCCCACGGCTGTTTGGGTTTGCCGCTGATGGTGAACCCTACGCCGAGGCTTGGCTGGGTGCACATCCACGTTTGCCGTCCGTGGCGTGCGCGGAGTCGGGGGAGATCCCGCTCGACGCATTGATACGAGAGCACGGTGAGGCGCTGCTCGGGCCGGTCGTCCACAGGCGGTTTGCCGGCTTGCCGTTTTTGCTCAAGGTGCTGGCCGCCGAACGGCCGCTGTCGATCCAGGTGCATCCGACTCGGGCTCAGGCCGAGCTCGGGTTCGACGAGGAAAACGCTCGTGGCGTTCCGCTGGACGCGCCTACGCGAAATTATCGCGACCGGAACCACAAACCCGAGCTGATCGTGGCTTTGACGCCGTTCTTTGCCCTGTGTGGTTTTCGGCCGATCGAGCAGATTCGCAAGCTGTTGCAGCAAGTGCCTGAGCTCACGCGCTCGTTGCCCCCGCTCGACGATCGCCCCGGCTCCCTCGGGCAGCTGGTCAAAAGTTATCTAGCGCTTGCGGAGCCGGAGCGCGGGGCCGCCTTGAACCTTTGGGTCGAGCGGCTCCGACAGCGACAGGCCGACGCACCGCTCGAAGGGCTGGACCATTGGGTGCTCACGGCGCACGCGGTCACCGAGCAAGCGGGCGTTGCCGATCGCGGACTGTTTTTCTTCTTGCTCTTGAATCTACTGGAGCTCGAGCCGGGCCAGGGCTTGTTCTTGTCGGCGGGAGTTCCCCATGCTTACCTGAAAGGCGCCGGTGTCGAGGTGATGGCAAACTCCGACAATGTGCTGCGCTGCGGCCTAACCACGAAGCATACCGACGAAAAGGAGCTTGTGGCGGTCGTGCGCTTCGAGCCGATGGACACGCCTGTGTTGAACGCAGCGCCCACGGAGCTCGCAGGAGTCGTGCGCTTTGCCACCGCTGCCGACGAGTTCAGCCTCGACCAGGTGACCCTGGCTCGAGGTGGACACATCGATGCCTTGCAGGCGGTCGGTCCTGAAATCGTGCTGGTGACGCAGGCGGCGGCCGAGGTTTCCGTGCGGTCTGCGGATAGCGAGCTTTCGTTGCGCGGCGGGGGAGCTTGCTTCATCCCGCACCAGGTGAGCTATTCGTTGCATGCGACGACCAGCGCCTCGCTGGTGAGAGTGACGGTGCCCAATGCCTGATAACGTTCTAAGCTTTCGAGGCAAGCAGCCGCAGGTTCTCAGTTTCGGGACGAGCGGTCTGCGTGGCCTGGTCACCGACATGACGGATCTGGAGGTGTACGTGAACACCTGCGGGTTTCTCACGTACCTAACGGAGGCGGAGCCGGGCGTGCCACGCCGGGTCGCAATCGGTGGCGACCTTCGTCCCAGCACCGACAGTCCCGAGCGCAGCATTTTGCGCGCGGTGACCAAGGCCGCACGCGACGCCGGCTTCGAAGTGATTTACTGCGGCAAGCTGCCGACGCCCGCGCTCGCGTATTTCGCGTTCGAGCGAGAGCTGCCCAGCATCATGGTGACGGGCAGTCACATCCCCTTCGATCGCAACGGCATCAAGTTCAACATGCCCACGCGCGAGGTGCTCAAGCCGGACGAAGCACCCATTTTGCAGGCGGTCGGCCGCGTGCGGCAGCGAGAATACGCTCGCCCGGCGGAGCAGTCGCCGTTTGGCGACGATGCCATGTTCAAACCGGGCGTGGCGCCCGCGCTGCCGGAAGTAGAGTCCAGCGCTCTGGCCGCTTATCGGCAGCGCTATTTGGACTTTTTCCCTCCGCGGGCGCTCGAAGGTTTGTCGGTCGCGGTCTATCAGCATTCTGCCGTCGGTCGCGACTTGGTGGCGGAGGTGTTGGCGGAGCTCGGCGCTCGGGTGCACCCCATCGGCAGAAGCGAGACATTCGTGGCGATCGACACCGAAGCGGTAGACGCTGCTCGACTCAGCGAGCTACAGGCGTTGCTGGACACCGCGACGGAGCGCTTTGGCCAGATCGATGCCATCGTTTCGACGGACGGCGACAGCGATCGACCGCTGGTCTTGGGTGTCGATTCGGACCGCGAGGTGCGCTTCATAGGAGGTGACCTTTTGGGCATGCTGGTGGCCGAGTACCTGGGGGCGGATGCAGTAGCCGTCCCCGTCAGCGCCACGGATGCGATCGATACCTACTTCTCTGGCAAGGTGAAGCTCGTGCGCACGCGCATCGGCTCACCCTGGGTGATTGCTGCCATGCAGCGGCTCGAGGGCGACCACATCGTCGGTTGGGAGGCCAACGGAGGGTTCTTGGTAGGCTCGCCGATCGAGCGTGAGGGTCGCGTGCTGCGCCCGCTAGCCACACGGGATGCGCTGCTGCCGCTTTTGTGCGTGCTACACGCCGCTCGTTCGAACCAATGCGCCGTTGCAGAGCTCCCCGAGCGCCTGCCGAAGCGCTACAGCCAAGCCGGGTTGATCGACGTGCCGCCCGAGCAATTGACTTTGCTGGCTCGTCACTATGTTCCGGAGCTCCCCGGTCTGGTCAGAGTCGATTTCCGTGTCGCTCCACCCGAGTGGTGGGATCACGAAGGGCAACGGCATAGCGCCAGCCCGACCGAGACGAAGTTGCTCGAGCAAGCTCGCGGCAGGTTGGCCGAGCAGCTCGGGCCCGCAAGGGGGTTTCGCACCTTGGTCGGCGTGGACTACACCGACGGGATCCGCTGCAGCTTCGACAACGGTGACGTCGCGCACGTCCGAGCATCCGGTAACGCTCCCCAGCTCAGAATGTACTCCGTGGCAGACAGCCGAGAGCGGGCGCGACAGATCGTGGAAGACGCGATCGCAGAAGGAGGCACGCTGCACGCATTGTTGAACGCGGCCGAGCAAGGGGCGTTCGTGCGTGCCATCTTGGCCAACATCGAGCATACCGAGTGGCTGTTTCGCGAAGGTGAGCCAGCCGCCCTCATCGGTACCGTTTCTGGATCACCGGCGGCTCAGCGCTTTTGGCAGCGGAGCCTGGATGCGATGAAGCTGCCGTTCCGAGCTCGCACCGCGGTGTCTCTCCACGAAGACTTGCCTACCAATCAGGCTTTCGGGTTGCTCTTGATGTGGCAGCGGGTGCGTCCGTTGCTTCGCGAAGGAGATGGGGCGCTCATCGCTTTCGTGTTCGGAGAAGGCAGCCGCGCCGCACCGTTCACCGAAGCCGAGAGCGCCCAAAAACCCGCCATCTCGAGCTTCGTGCGCTCCGACTCTGGGCCGGGCTCGTCGTTTCAGTCGATGGTGGCGCTGGCCATGCACTGCTTCGCGCCCGTCGAGGCCTTCTTGAGGCGGTCGGGGTTCGACGGTGTCCTCGTCAAATGGGGGGACGAGGTGCAGATCCCTGCGCGCGACCTGTCGGGGAAAGACGACCTGTTTCGGCAGGCGGACATCGTGCGGTTCGTGTCGATGCGGGTCATGACCGAAAGCGACGCGAAAAGCAAAGACTGGGTCGGCGTGGACGCTGGTGGTCGCGTCACCGGGTTCATTCCGCGGCGCCCGCTCAGCGAAATGCGTTCGCTGGCGGAGCGGGGCCTGTTGCAAACTCGGGGCGACGCGCTGATCGGTGGCATCAACCTCGGCTCGATCGCGGTCTCTCGTGTGTTGCTCGACTCGCTGCTGGACGAGTTCTCCCAGGAGGTCAACGACCCAGGAGCCGATCGGGCGCAGCGGCCCGACCTCGACCCGCAGTTTTTCACCGTCTTGATGATCGCCCTGATCGACGACGACGCGTTGCGCGCTGCCAGTTACGAACAATCGGTGCGCGAAGTACCGGCTTTGCAGAAGCTCTCGCAGCAAATGCCCGATCTGCTCGAGCGCCTGCGTCGCACGGTGCTGGCGTTTCGCGCCGCGCACGGCCGGGCGCCGCGGGTGGTCGCCATGGACTTCGGCGACCAGTATTGGGGCGATATCGGCCAGCATCAGCAGATCTACCGCTTTTTCATGGCTCTGAACGACAGCGGAGTCGAGGGGCAGATCTCTCGCGCGCTGGCCGGTCTCGACCAAGCTCGCGATGCGGCCGGCAACCTGGTGACGCCGGACAGCCACGTGTCGAAACACATCGAGCTGAAGCGCTCGGTGCTGATCGGCGCGCAGCTCTACGGAAAAGGCGTGGTCGAAGACTGCGTCTTGATTGGCACGCGCGCCGGGAATATCACCGCTCACCAAGCGTTCGATGTCGGAAGCGTCGTCAGCGAGCTGGTTCTCGCGCCGCGTGCCGGCACCTACAAAGTCTTTTCGAGCGAAGCGGTCTCGCTCGCTCCCGGCGAGCGCGCGACGGTGCTGTTTTTGCCGGGGGGACGTGAGGCTCTATTTCGGGTGGACGAAGAAGCCGACCTGCGCGATCGCGCTCGCTTTTACGACGTTCCCATCTCGAACAACCCGCTGTCGTTCCGTGAAGCACACCAGCTGATGGGGCAGGTTTCGGCCGAAGAGCTCGAACAGCGCCGCAGCGAAAAAGCTCGGTCGGTGCTCGCTCGCATCGACCGAAGGTCCGGGTAGAGTGCGCTGGCTCGGGCTGGCTGTTCTTGCCTGGTCGCTCCAGGCGCCGCTCGCCGCAGCTGCCGATCTGAGGGTCGTGTCTTTCAATGCGGCCATGGGGCTCGGCGCGAAGTTTCGTTCCGTAGAGGCCGTCAAAGCTGTGTTCGAAACCGAGGGACTTCGCGGCGCGCACGTGCTGTCGCTGCAAGAAGTTTGCCTCAACCGCCGCGAGCAGCTGTCGCTGTACCTGCAGGTGATGCAGGCGTTTCACGGGGTTCAGTATCACTACGCCGACTACGCATCCTCCAAGCTCGGGGACAGTTGCGACAAGGGGCAGGCCATCGTTTCCGCCTACCCGGTGATCGCCGCGGGTACGTTGCAGCTACCCCGAGTTGGAGCCGATCGCTCCGCCATCTGGGTCGACCTACGCGTCGAGGGACCGGGATACGAGCGCCTCAGGATCTATAACCTGCATCTTTCCAATCGCGACAAAAGCAACTACGTACCCGTGGCGCAACGCGTCCAGCAGGCAAACCCAGTGCTCGATCACGCGCTCGCGTTCATGCGCGCCGAGCCCGCGGCGCCCGTGGTGGTAGCCGGCGACTTCAACTCGCTGGGGGCGCTCACCGAGTCGTGGCAACGAGAGCCGGTGCTCGAGCGCTTCGGTCTGTATTTCCACGCGAGTGAGGTGTCCTTTTCGTCAACATTTTTATTCCCTTACCAGTTGGATTGGATCTTTTACTCGAACCTCAAGTTGATCCGGAACCGGGTGGTGTTCGCCGCCATTTCCGATCACTTCCCGGTGGTTGCGGATTTCGATCTATGGCGGTGAAACAGCAATGAATGAGTCACTGAGCTCGCGCCTGGCGCGTGCGCGCTGTGTGTTCCTCGATTGCGATGGGGTCATTTTCGACTCCAACGGGTTCAAGCTGAAGGCCATGCTGGAGGTTCTCGACGGCTACCCCGAGGCCGCTCGCCTGCGCATGGCCGAGTACTGGAAAGAAAATGGCGGCATGTCGCGTCGCACCAAGTTCGAGTATTTCTTCCAAGAGATCGTGCCGGTCGACGATGCGTCTTCGCGGATCGAACGCGTCCTCGTCGGCTTTCACGAGCTCGCGGTCAAAGGCTACGAGACGATGAACCCGTTGCCGAGCGCTCTAGAACTGGCGCGTCGCGTCGGTCCGGCGCGCACTTTCGTGGTTTCGGGCGCCGATCAAGCAGAGCTACGAGCGGTCTTTCGCGACAAAGCGATCGTTGGGCTCTTCGCCGACGTACTGGGCGCGCCCACGCCGAAGCTCGACTTGGTCCGTCAGGTTCTGCAACGCGTGGGCGCCACCCCGGACGAGGCGCTGCTCGTGGGTGACGGCTCCAGGGATTTCGAAGTGTGTCGCGCGCTCGGGGTCCACTTCGTCTACCTCGCCGAATATTCCGATTGGAAAGGAGCCTCCGCAGCGCTCAGCGGAGCTGACAACGTGACGCGGGCGCCGGATTGGCCCTGGTTGCTCGAGGCGTTCGGCTTTGCTTCCGCAGGTTCGGAGGGCCAGGGTGAGTGACTGCTGGGCATGCCAGCGGCTTGCGCGTTCGGGCGCGGTGGCGTAGTTAGCGGGCACGAGCTCCGGATGAAGCAGCAAGAGCTGGACCCGACGAACGAGGTCGATGCAGGTTGGGACGACGTGGTCGTTCCGAGCGCCGTTCCGGCAGCCGCCGCTACGCCGTCGAAGCCGCTGAGTTTGGCCCCCCCAAGCGGCGCCACGGATGAGCTGGACGAGGGGTGGGACGACGAGGATAGTGAGGAACCGGTTGCAGCCGTCGTGGATGCAGCCGATCGAGCGGCTCCCGCAGGGGGAGAAGCCGCCGCGGGCTCGGCGCCAAGCCGCGCGCGCACGGTCTCGTTGAAGAAAGCGAGACGAGAAGCGGCAAGGCGAAACCAGGAGCACGCGCGCCGTCGCAAAAAGACGCGCAAGGCCGAGCGCAAAGCCGAACGCCGAGAGCAAGCGCGACTAGCTCGCGAGCTCAAGGAGCAACAAGCGCGTGCGGAACGAGAGCGCCAAGCCCTTTTAGCCAAGGAGCGCTCGCGACGCTCTGCCAAGGCCTCACAGGACCGGCCGGCGCCACTTCGACGCGCCGACAAGCCAGTGAGCCCCGAGCCTAAATCCACTGCTGCTCGCGCTGCCACCGACGAGCGACCTCAGCGCCGCCCCAAGCTGGTCAACGCTCCCCGGCAGGCCAAGCAAGTCAAGCGAGCCAAGCAAAAGGCGAAAGCGCGCGCCCGGGCCGAGCGATCACGGCCGAAGGCGCTCTGGCTGGCGGGCGTGGTTCTGGTCACCGCCGTGTTGGCATGGCTGCTGCTGCGCCGGTAGCTGCCCCAAGGCGTGCTTGCGGGTTGAAAGCCGGATCGAGGCGCTGTAGACCCGAGACATGATCGCGTTGCTTTCCCCGGCCAAGACACTCGATCTGAGTCCGCTGGAGCGTCAGGTCGAGCCCTCCTTGCCGGCCTTGCTCGATCAGAGCGAAGAGCTGGTCGAAGTCAGCCGACAGCTCACAGCGGCCGATCTGATGCGGTTGATGAAGATCAGCAAATCGCTGGCCACGCTCAACGTGCGCCGCTTCCAAGAGTTTCGCACACCGTTTTCCCCCAACAACGCCAAGCCCTGCATTTTTGCCTTCAGGGGTGATACTTACGTCGGCTTCGACGCGGATACGCTCGAGACCGAGGCGCTGGACTTTGCGCAGCGGCACGTGCGTATTCTGTCCGGCCTGTATGGTCTATTGCGGCCGTTCGATCTGATGCAGCCTTATCGGCTCGAAATGGGTATCAAGCTCGCCACGTCGCGTGGCAAAGACTTGTACGGGTTTTGGGGGAGTCGGGTCACCGAAGCCATCCAGTCGGCTCTGGGCGAGCAAGGGGATGCTTGCGTCGTCAATCTGGCCAGCAACGAGTACATCAAGGTCGTCAAACGCGAGCAGCTCAAAGCGCGTTTTGTCGACTGTGTCTTCAAAGAGGTGAGGGGGAACGTGGCCAGGGTGGTCGGCATGAGCGCCAAGCGCGCGCGGGGTATGATGGCCCGCTTCATCTGCGAACATCGCATTCACCGCGTCGAGCAGCTCAAGGAGTTCGACAGCGCCGGGTACCAGTTCAAGCCCGATGCCTCGACTGACGATGTGCTAGAGTTCCACCGGGCGGCATGAGCACTGCCCGGGCGGATCTCGTCGTCGCGAGCGACTGTACCTTGGGCGAAGGTTGCTTGTGGGACTCCGAGCGGCAGCTCCTGTATTGGGTCGACATCTACGGAGACCGAGTCTTCATCTTCGACCCAAAAGCGGCGGCTCCCCGGGTTTACCCGACCAAGGACCACGTGAGCACCGTGGTGCCCACGCTCGGCGGTGAGCTCGTCCTGGCGCTGCGCCAAGAGCTGGCTTGGCTCGATCCCGACACAGGCCAGCTCGCCCCGCTGGCGTCGCCCGAGCCGCTCGCGCCGACGCTGCGTTTCAACGACGGAAAATGCGATCCACGAGGGCGCCTTTGGCTCGGCACGATGGTGGAATCGGGGCCACCGTCACGTGCCGCCCTCTACTGCATCTCCCCCGAGCTGACGATCACCAAGGCTTTGAGCGGGCTGACCATTTCGAACGGTCTGGTGTGGCGCGAGCAGTCGTTCTATCACATCGATACGCCGACGCAGCAGATCAAACATTTCGACTATGACGAAGCGACGGGCCACATCTCGGGGCCTCGCGTGATCGCCACGCTCGGGCCCGACCAGGGGGCTCCGGATGGAATGACCATCGACGAGGAGGGAATGTTGTGGGTGGCCTTGTGGGGTGGGCGCAGCGTCGTGCGGATCGATCCGAGCTCGGGTGCTGTGGTCTTCAGGGTCGAGGTTCCGGCGAGCCATGTCACATCGTGCGCGTTCGGAGGCCGTGAGCTCGACGAGCTGTACATCACTACCGCCCAGATTGGGCTCGACGCAGACAACCTGCAGGCGGAGCCGCACGCCGGCGGCCTATTTCGGGTCAAGCTCCCGTTTCGCGGCGTGCCGGCGGTGCCCTTTGCGCGCAGTTTTCGCTGATGCGTTTACCTATCTCATTGATCCGGTTCGAAACGCCAGAAAACCGCCACGACGCCAAGAGCGCCAAGTTCGCGAACCGGCGGAACACGCAAAAACTGGACATTCTGGGGAAAGAACGTCCGCCCCAATCGCAAGCTGGTTGGGTTCAGAAATTGAACGGCAAGGCGGGAAAGGGCGGGACGGAAAGTCTCTCGTTCCCGGTCATCGGGTGAGAACCGGCTTCATAAGCATTGCATCACCGCAGTCGGTCTGGTCGGGTTCAAATAAAGAATCTTCTTGGTCTTCCCGCTCAGTTGATCTCGAATTCGGCGCAAAGCGTCGCGGTGCAGTCGCCACCCACGAAGACTTGAAAGCGCCCGGGCTCCACGCAGGGTCGCATGTCGCGACCCGTAAACGCCAGCGCCTTCGGGTGGAGCTCGAAGCGGACGGTTTTGCGCTCACTGGGCTGAAGCTCGACTCGCTGAAACCCTTTGAGCTCTCGCACCGGGCGAGTCATGGAGGCCACCCGATCGCGGACGTACAGCTGCACGGTTTCCGTACCCGCACGTTCTCCTTCGTTGGTCACTTCGACCGAAACGGTCACCGGTTCGCTGAGGCTGGTGGTCGCTGGAGCCACCGAAAGCTCACGGTAACCGAACCGTGTATACGAAAGGCCGAAGCCAAAAGGAAACAGCGGAGCTACGTCGAGATCGACGTAGCTCGAGTCGAAGTCGACGGGGTCGAGCGGGGTGCCGGTGGGAACACCCTTGCGATCGCCTTGCGGGGGGCGGCCGGTGTTCTTGTGCGCGTAATACACTGGAATTTGACCGGTGGCGCGAGGAAAGCTCATCGGTAGCTTTCCGGAAGGGTTGACGTCTCCGACGAGCACGTCGGTGAGGGCTTCGCCGCCTTCCGTCCCCGGATGCCAAGCATACAAGAGCGCGCCCGCGGTGTGCACGAGCTGTTCGAGCACGAGGGGGCGCCCCGCCATGACAATCACGACCAGCGGCGTTCCGGTAGCGGCCAACTGCTCGATCAGCTGGGGCTGAGCGCCGGGCAGGTCGAGAAACGCGCGACATTTGGCTTCGCCGCTGAGGTTCGCATCTTCACCGACACAGGCGATGACGAGCTCGGCCGACTTGGCGGCATGCACGGCGTCCGCAAACCCGCTGGTATCGTCGGAGCGGCAGTCGGCGACCCCCGGAGCTACCAACAGCTCGACGTCGGGCAGACGTTTCGAAAGCGCACCCTTCAGCGTCACCGAGTGCAGAGCTTCTCCGTCGAGCGTCCAGCAACCGAGCTGATTGTGTCCGTCGTCTGCCAAGGCTCCAACCAGCGCGAGCTTGCGAATACTGTGGCGCAAGGGCAGCAGACCCTGGTCGTTGTTCAACAGGACCAGGCTTTGTTGGCTGAGCTCTCGCGCCACGCGGCGATGGTCGTCACAAAGGTGAACGCTCCGCGTCGGGGCGTCGCGATAGGGGCGTTCGAAGAGTCCCAACTTTTCTTTGACCGCCAGAATGCGCCGCACCGACTCGTCGATGAAAGCGACGTTTACGAGGCCTCGTTCGACCAAGGCCGGTAGCTCGTCGCGGAAGCAGGTCGTGGCCATTTCCATGTCGAGACCGGCGGCAACCGCTTCGCGTGCCGACTCTGCCGGGTGACCGCAGAGCCCGTGCTGCAACAGCTCCATGAGAGCCGCCCAGTCGCTGACGACGAATCCTCCAAATGCCCATTCGCCTTTGAGCACCTGGCGCAACGTGAACGGGTTCACCGATGCCGGGACGCCGTTCAAGTCATTGAAAGCGCTCATCAGTGTCAGGACTCCCGCCTCGACGCAGGCGCGGAAAGGCGGCAAATGTACGTCGCGCAAGAGCGGTTCGGGGAGCCACGTCGTGTTGTAGTCTTTTCCTGACTCGCTCGCGCCGTAGCCGACGAAGTGCTTGGCGCAGGCTGCCACGTGCCGGCCATCGCTCACGTCTTCACCCTGAAAACCGCGCACCATGGCGGCTCCTAGCTGCGCGGTTAGAAACGGATCTTCTCCGCAGCTCTCCGCGACCCGGCCCCAGCGGGGATCGCGCCCGATATCGACCATGGGTGCGAAGGTCCAGTCGATGCCCTGTTCGGAGGCTTCGAGGGCGGCTACGGCAGCGGCGCGCTCGACGAGCTCGGGATTGAAGCTGGCTGCCTGTCCGAGCGGTATGGGGAACACGGTCTTGAACCCGTGGATGACGTCGCGACCAAAGATCAGCGGAATGCCCAGTCGCGTCTCTTCCATCGCCAAGCGTTGCAGCTCGTTGCGAGTATTCAGGCTGCCGGCATTGAGAAATGAGCCGATTTGTCCGCGCTTGACGCGCGCGCGCACCTCGTCGGGATCACCGAGACCCCAAGCATGCTGCGTCATTTGACCGAGCTTTTCCTCCAAGGTCATTTGGGCCAACAGGGCTTCGACACGGGCGCTGGCCACCGGCCCTGGATGCGAACTTTGCTCGGTGTTCATGCTATCGGCGGCTCTACTCGCACCGCGCGAACGGGACAAGCGGTGTTTTCTCGTCACACGAGTGTTCGATGCCCGCGGCGGGCTGCTCGTGAGGCTGGCTGCGGTTCCAGCGACACCTCGGGTTTTGGATGCATTTGCCAGCCAAAAGGTTACGATGCGGTGCCCCATAGGCGCAGTCGTTCGAGTCATCATGAACAGTGCAGCGGTTTTCGAGGAGCCTCATCCCTTGCATGCTCGACACCGAGCCCGCGTTTCATGCCTCAGGAAGGGACGATAGCGCATGTCGTGGACGCTGGCGCGCTCGGACTATCTCGTCGCTTTCGGCGGAGCCTCACACGTCGGGCGCGTGAGGCAAAACAACGAGGACGCATGGGCCATCGATCCGGGGCTCGGGCTGTTCGTGGTAGCGGACGGTATGGGAGGTCATGCAGCTGGCGAAGTGGCAGCGGGCATTGCAGTCGACACGGTATGCTCGTCCATTCAGAATCGGCGCGCCTACGAGGCCTTCGATGCCTTCGTGGCCTCGCCGACACTGGAGGCGCGCAAGCAGGTCTTTCAGGCATTGCGCGACACGGTGCACCAGGCGCACGACGCGGTCTGCGACGAGGCGAATAGAAATCGCCGCTTGAGGCGGATGGGCTGCACGCTCGATTTGGCCCTGATCTTGGGCCGGCAGTTGTTCGTGGTCCACGTGGGTGATGGCCGCGTCTATTTGGCGCGTCCGACCACTACCATTCAGCTTACCGATGACCACACGCTGAAGAGTTCATTGATTCAGGGTGGCGTGGCCACTCCGTCTCGGCCTCCGGAAGGGCGCGAAGCACTCGTCAACGCCGTGGGTCGTCCTGGCAAGCTGAGTGCCGACGAGATCTACGCCGAGCTGAACAGCGGCGACCGATTGCTGCTGTGCAGCGACGGCGTTTATGGCGAGGTGGGTGAAGAGGCGGAGCTTTCCCGCCTCATCTGGAAAGGCACGCCCGAGGAATCGGCGGTGAACTTGATCAACATGGCGCTCGCGCGTGGAGGTCGCGACAACACGACCGCGATCGTGGTCGAGGTCGGTCCGGAGCGCGTGCAGCGCGCGGTGTCGGATGGCGGCCTGGTTGCACGCGATCACTCGTTCGCTCTGCATTCACCCTTGCTCATCGATGTAAGCTTCGACTTGGCCATGGCTGCGCTCAAGAGCGCGGTCGAGGTCGGGTTCGACGCCGGTGAAGCGCTGCCGCGTTTCGGAGCCAGCGACCGGGTCGCATACATCTTGCTCGAGGGTAACGTGCGAACGCCGCAGGGTTGGACGCTGGGCCCCGGAGCGCTCTTGTATCCAGAGTCGTTGGGGGGCGGAGGCAAAGGCCCTGGCCAGTGCGAAGCGCAGCAGAGCGTGCGCGCGCTGCGTATCCGCAGTGACGACTTTCGTGAAGTGTGCGATTCGAATCGCGAATTGGCAGCGGCGCTCTACGAGCGCTTGGCTCGCTACCTGGCCCGCATGCTGGCCTGAGCTCGAGCTCAGATCAGGTTGTAAACCAGGTTGATTGCCGTGATCACGTCCGTCTTCTCGACGGTGGGCAGCGGCTGATTGTTGTATTGCAGCGAAAACGTGATGGCAGTCGAAAAGCGTTGGCTGAGGCTCGAGTTCAAAGCCACGTCCCAAGCCAGCCGAAAGGCTTTCAGGTCAGCGAAGGCTTGAATGTACTCGACCCCCGTCGTGAAGGTGATGTGTTCGTTCACCTTGTCGTCGTAGCCCAAAAAGGCGCGACCGTTGTGGCTGGTCTCTTCTCGCTCGACGCCGTCTTCGCGCACCGCTTCGTTGCTGCGGAGCTCGTATTGGAAGTCATAGCCGAGCTCTGCCCACAACTGACGCTTGGCGTCGTTGATCAGGTAGTAGCCAAAGCCCGGGTCGATATTGAGCCTGAGGTCGATCTTCTGAAAGCGGTCGCGGCGGGTCGAAGCCGACAGAAACGCCGAGAAGTGCTCGGACAAGAACCGATCGTAGCGCAGGTTCGTCTGGGAGTTGTCGACCGTGGGTTCCATGGGTTCACCGGGCGCGCTCGAAGACTTGGCATAGTTGACGGCAGCCGAGGCCTTCATTTGGTTTGCGTCGCGGCGTAGGCGAAAACGCCCGGAGCCAGTGCCGGCAGCGGACTTGGAGTTGCCGGCGGTGAGCAGCGCACCGGCTGACAAAGCGAGCTCGGTGGCATCCGTCGCTTCCTCGGCGGCTGCAGCGTATTCGGTTTCTTGAAAGCCTTGCGTCTCCACGTCGGTCGTGCCGCTGGTCGCCGCCTCGTGCTTCATCAAGCCTTCTGGAGGCACCTCCTGGCCAGCGACCACGGGAGCCACGAGACACACGCTCAAAAAGAGGCCCAGAACCGACGGCTTTTTCATGGGGGCACCTTTTAAGCAAGGCCGCGGGGCGCGGCAAGCCTCGTGTCACAGCGGCTTGCAAATGCGTGCCGACCGGCCCGCCTGGTCTTGGGCCGTGTAGAGCCAAAAGCGCCGTCGGGTTCGAGAACCTGGAGCAAATGCGTTGGCTTGGCTTGGCCATCCCGGCGTGGGATCGCTGCCCTGCGCGGCATGGGAGCTGCCTTTTTCAGCAGGCAGGGCCCTCGCAAAGATGTGGTAGGCTGCGTGTTCGACCCGACCGCGGCGGAGGAGTTCCATGCAAAGCCAAGTCCGAGCTTCCCACATTTTGCTCATGTATGCCGGATCCGCGAGATCCAGCGCGACGCGCTCCAAGCAGGAGGCTCAAGAGCAGATCGATCGAATCAAAGGCGAGCTCGACCGAGGAGCAGACTTCGCGTCCCTTGCGCGTCAACATTCCGATTGCCCGTCGCGCAGCCGCGGTGGCGACCTGGGTACTTTCGGTCGGGGTCAGATGGTCAAGCCTTTCGAAGATACCGCCTTCGGGCTCGAGGTGGGTGCCATCAGTGGTGTCGTGGAGACCGACTTCGGTTATCACCTGATCCAGCGCACGGGCTGATGCCGATCCGGCGATCGCAGCGGGAGGGCTGGCGAGAGGTGGTAGCCGGCGGCTGGTGGGTTGCGCTGCTTACGGTGCTTTTGGGGGCGTGTGGTCGCAACAGCTTGCCGGAGGGGCCGTTTGGATGCCTCGACAACGAGTCGGTGTGCGCTGGGGTTTGCATCGATACGTCCAATAGTTCGGAGCACTGCGGCGGCTGCGGAAATGCCTGTGGGGAAAACGAGGAGTGCATTGCGAGCAAATGTCGCCCGATCTGCTCCGCCGACGAGACCTTGTGCGCAGTGGGTTGTGTCGATCTCGAGCGGGACCCGGAACACTGCGGAGCCTGCAAAAATGCCTGCGCGCCCGGGGACATGTGCGTCGATGGCGTATGCCGAACAGTTGCATGCCCAGGTGTACACATGGCTTGTGACGGCGCCTGCGTGAACCCACAAACCGACCCCAATCACTGCGGCGGCTGCTCCATCCGGTGCGACGAGGGCTGGATGTGTGCGGGGGGTCTGTGCCGATCGACGTGTCGAGATACGCTGTGTGACGCCGAATGCGTGGATCTTCGATCCGACCCCTCGCATTGCGGCGGCTGCGGCTTCACCTGCGGCGCAGACGAGCGCTGCGCGATGGGTCAGTGCGTGACCACTTGCCCTGCGGGCATGAGCCAGTGCGGCAACGGCTGTGTCGAGCTAGCCAATGACCCGCGCCACTGTGGCAGCTGCTTCAACGTGTGTGCTGGAAGCTGCAGTGAGGGTCTGTGCCAGGCCGTTTGTGAAGAGCCAGAAATAGACTGCGGCGACGGCTGTTTCGACCCGCGCGTCGACCGCGCTCATTGCGGCGGTTGCGATATCGCGTGCGCAGAAGGGCTCGAGTGTCGACAAGAGCAATGCCTTGCCCCCAGCGACACGTGCGACTGGAGCACCGCGCAGTTTCCCTTTCAGATCCAGGGAAGCCTGCGCATCGGCGACTTGACGGTAGACAAGGGCTGCACGCTCTACGTCGCCTTGGCGCATGAATACTATGACCTGGGCGCGCTGTATTCGATTGGCTACGACAGCGGTGAGGTGGCCCTGATTGGGCCATTTACCGATCAGATCTATCGAGTCATCTATCGGCCCGAAGACGATTTGCTGTACCTAGCGTCGTTCGAGCAGGTCTACGTCGTGGCGAGAGACGGCTCGAGCGGCGGCGCGCTCACCAGTGAGGCGATGACCCCGTACTTGACCAGCCTGGGGCTGATTCCCGAAGGGTGGGGGAGCTTCGGTTCGCAGCTGCTCGTCGGCAATAGCGTCGGAGACTTGGTGGCCCTCGATCCCGACGACCCCAAGCCCGTCGCATTGGCCAGCCTTCCCGAGGGCATTGTTGATTTCGCCTTCGTAGGGTCTACCCTGTACGTCATGGTGTCCCCGCTGCCGTTCGATGTCGATGAGGGCGAGCTGTACCAGGTTTCACCGAGCGGCGAGGTCACTCCCTTCGTCGAGTTGTCCTGTATTCCGACGGCTCTGGCGACCGATGGCGAGTCATTGTACGTGGCATGCAGCTACGGCGACGGGATCCATCAGATCGATCTGCCGAGCGGTAGCACCAGCGCCATCTACGCCGCGGACCTGTACCGCTATTGGGGTCCCGGTCTGCTGTGGGACAACGAGGCTTTGCTCATGTTTGGTGACGCAGAGGGCAGCAATGTTACGATCGACGCGTATTTCCCCTGATGCTTACCCTGATACTTTGCGAGCTCACCCCTTGACATGAAATGGTCGAAGCACAGCTCTGTCCTTGCAGGCGCCCTCTTGATGTGGCTTGGCTGCCAGGAACATCGGGCGGCCGAATGCAAGCTCCATTGTCAGAACGAAGGTCGTTGTACCCTGAAATCGGGGCAATGCATCGCCACGGCCGCCGACGATTGCCTGCGCAGCCAAGCCTGCAAGGACCAGGGGCGCTGCGCCCTCAGCGGGCAGCAGTGCGCTGCTACGGCCGAGCTTTGCAACCGTCGGCCCGAGTGTCGCCAGCAGGGCTTGTGCGGAGAGGCCAACGGCATTTGTGCCGCGACCGAAGCTGCTCATTGCAAACCGACCGAAGGTTGCCGCGAGGAGGGCCGTTGCAGTGCGGTTGATGGCGTCTGCAAGCCGCGCGGTGAAGATTGCGCGCAGAGTGAGGCCTGTACCAAATACGGCAAATGCACGGTCAAAGAGGACCATTGCGTCACCGCCTCCAGCGCCGATTGCGAGCGCGGTGACACGTGTCGGTTTGCCGCGCTGTGCACGTTCAAAGACGGACGCTGTCAGCTCCTGGGCCCTGAAGACTGTCAGAAATCAGAGCCCTGTCAGCGACGCGGCGCTTGCAGCTTCGTCGAAGATACGCACCAGAGCGGCCACGGCAAATCGCCCGGCTGCGTCATAGGCTCACACGCGGACTGCAAACAGTCACTCGCCTGCAAAGAGAAAGGATACTGTTTGCGAAAGCCCACTGGAGATCGCAAATTTGGTGGCTTTGTCTGCAGCAAGTAACCCAGCCTACGGTGCAGCTGCGCGCGAGCTCGGGCAGCGCCTTGCCGATGCCAAGCGACTCATGGTGCTCACCGGCGCCGGGGTCAGCACCGATTCCGGCATCCCCGACTATCGCGACGAAGCGGGGTCCTGGAAACGGCGTGAACCGATGAAGTTCCAGCAATTCAGCCGCAGCCTCCCCGCACGTCAGCGCTACTGGGCCAGGAGTCTCGTTGGGTTCTCCCTGATTGATTCTGCCCAACCCAATCCGGCGCATCGGGCACTG